>NZ_JAKFZO010000038.1:0-25483 GCF_021654175.1 Pseudoalteromonas sp. MMG024 | reverse complement strand
TTGATGACTTTGAAGACTGTTGCTAAAAATCATTTCCGCTTATATCAAGCCCGAAAATCAACTTTGAATTGATAATGCGAGACATGGAGCGTAGCGAGTCGAGTAAGCCATGCTTAGGCATGGATGCCGCTTCATGGCGTTTATTTAAAAATTCAAAGTTGCTTTGAGGATAAAGTTTGATGGAGCGGTCGCCTTTCTTTTGGTTACTTTATCTTTGGCGAAGCAAAGAAAAGTGACATAGAGCCCATGGATGGGCTTTATGAAATACATGGAAGTGAGAGAGTGCTACTTAAACACCACTGTTTTATTACCATTAATAAATATCCGCTGCTCAGCGGCCCATTGTAGGGCGCGGCAGAATACGTTTTTTTCAACATCGCGGCCTAGTGCGGCTAGCTTTTCGGCGTTTTGTGCGTGGTTTACGTGGCAAATATCTTGTTCGATGATTGGGCCTTCATCGAGTTCATCGGTAACAAAGTGGGCGGTGGCGCCGATCATTTTTACACCGCGCTGGAATGCTTGATGATAGGGTTTTGCACCAATAAACGAGGGTAAAAAAGAGTGGTGAATATTAATGATTTTACCGCTGAACTGAGCCACAAACTCTGGGCTTAAAATACGCATATACTTGGCAAGACCAATTAAATCAGGATTAAACTCGTTAATTTTTTCAGCCACTTTGGCGTCGTGTTGTTCGCGTGTTAGGCCATCATGGCTAATGCAATAAAATGGTATTTCAAAGCCTTTTACCAGCGGCTCTAGGTCTGGATAATTAGCGATTACCGCTTGAACCTCCACATTCATGGCGTTTTCAAAGCATTTTAATAACACACCGCCTAAACAGTGTGCTTCTTTGGTGGCAAGTAACACTACTTTCGCTTTCTCTTCGCCTTTTAAACTTACGTTTGAGCCGTCAGGTAATAGATGAATGAGCTGTTCAACAAGGTGATTATCGGCAAAGTCACCTTGCAGTGCAGTGCGCATAAAAAAGCGATGATTTTCTCGGTCAACAAATTCGTCGTTGCGAATAATATTAAGCTTATGCTCAAAACAGATATTGGTTATTTTAGCGATGAGTCCTGGCTCATCGGGGCATTGTGCAAGCAGTACTTTTTTCATGGTTCCTCATTCCAGACAGCAAAAGTAATGAGTGTATATTTATATATTTTAATTATGTAATCAATAAATAAAGTTAATATTTATTGTCTGATGAACAATTTTACAAAAAGTAGCATGAATAAGGTTAATAGGCGTTAAAGAGGCTTAACTATTTCTGACAATTGCTTACAACTTATTGTCGTCAAGCGCACTAAACTAGCCGTAATCTCATTTTGAAAAGGAAGCACAATAATGGCAGTCTCTAATTTAACACGTACGTTGCTGGCACTTTCGCTTATCTCATCGTCATCGGTGTTTGCTAATGGTTCTGAACAAGCTGAACTTAAAAAGCATACCTTCGGTGGAAAAATTGCAACTGGTAGCGTTGAGTTATACGATTTACCTGATGAAGATTATACAAATGTGTACTCTTACTATAACTATAAATTTAATCAAAACTTTTCACTCGAAGTTGGTTTAAATTTTGGTATGGATGCCAGTGATTGGGAATGCGACGATTTTGATGATGGCTTTACCTGTCGCGACCGCAATGACTCAATGTTTAACATTGGCGCCGATGAATTAGAGGTAACTAACTTTGTGATTGCAGGTAAAGCAACATTGCCTTTGTCTCAGCGCAATAGTCTTTACGCTAAAGTTGGTGCTAACTTCTATGACTATGAAATTTCAAGAGATGATCGTACGTTTATTGATGATTCGGGCACAGGTGTTTACCTTGAAGGTGGTTGGCAGTACGTGTGGGACTTTGGTTTAGGAATGGACGCAGGCGTACAGTATTTTGATATGGGTGATTTAGATTCTGTATCGTTTGCTGTAGGTGTTAGTTATCAGTTTTAATTACTAGTGTTAATTAATTAGTTAACTCTATTTAGGGTTAAAAAATCAAATAGGCCGGCGTTTTGCCGGCCTATTGTTTAACGGCTTGTGTGCTTTATTAATGCTTTGAGTTTTGCTGGTTTTACAGGCTTACTCAAGTAGTGAATGTTTTGCTCTTTAGTGCTGCGTTTTAGTTCATCATCTCTTACCGCAGTGATTAATACCGCAGGAATACTTTCTTGCCACTGCTCGCGTAATTGCGCAATTAAACTAACGCCATCCATTTCATGACTGAGTTGGTAGTCCATTAAAATTAAATCTGGCTTAGCTTGGGTTTGCGCATAATTTAATACATCGTCTACTTTATTAAAGGCAGAATAACGACAACCCCATTTGCCCATTAACGCGCCCATCGCATCTAAGTTTTCTTGCTCATCATCAACGATTAACACGTTAAGGGTTTGCTTATTATCAAGCTTAACTTTGTTAGTTGATTTTTCTTGCACTAGTTTGCTGTCGCCATAAGGCACTTCCAGCGCAAAGCAACTGCCTTTGTTTGGCGTTGATTTGAGCTCTAGCGTTAACGACATTAAATCGGCCATACGTTTTACAACGCCTAAACCAAGCCCTAACCCTTTATTGTCGTTACTTTGTACGCGATAGAAGTCGTTAAAGACTTTTGCTTGTTCTATTTCGCTAATACCAGGGCCTGTATCCCATACTTCAATACGTAGGCTGTGTTTACGCTTTCGACAAGCCACCAGCACTTTACCGCTTTCAGTGTATTTCACGGCATTTGATACTAGGTTCTGAATGATTCGGCGCAGATAAGTGGTGTCGGCATGCACTACAGCATCATTGCTGCGCACTTTGAAATCGAGCCCTTTTTCCTTGCTTAGAATCACATATTCATTACTCAGCGGCGCTAAAATATCATTAATCGGGAAGTGACGAGGTGTCGGCGTCATTGCGCCTTGTTCTAACTTAGCAATTTCTAATAACCCCGACATTAAATGCACGGTTGAATCAAGGCTATCGCCAAGTTTTTCCATGGTACTGAGGTTGCTGTTAGAAAGTTCCGTTTGGTCAACAGCCGCCAGATAAAGCCTTGCCGCATTGAGTGGCTGTAAAATATCGTGCGACGCGAGCGCCAAAAAGCGGGTTTTACTGTCATTAGCTTTTTCGGCTTCTAGCTTGGCTTGGTTAAGTTGTTTTTCGGTTTCGATTCGCTTTTCAATTTGCGCTTCTAAATCTTCATTTATTGAACGAATTTCTAGGGTACGTGCCTCAATGCGATTCTCTAAATCAATATTCACTTCTTCAAGCGCATTTTGCGTTTCAATGTGTGTGGTAATATCTGAGAAACAGGTAACAAACCCACCATCAGGCAGTGGGTTACCGATCATTTCAATTACTTGGCCGTTGCGTCTGCGACGAATAAAGTGGTGTGAGCTGCCGTTACGTAAGTGTTGCACACGTTTTTGTACTTGTGCGTCAATTTCGCCCGGCCCACATTCCCCTTTACTCACGTTGTGGCGGATCACTTCTTCAATAGGTTGGCCGACTTCCAAGAACCCTTCGGGGTATTCAAACAGTTCCGTGTAACGCTTGTTCCACGCTACCAACTTTAGGTTTCTGTCTACAACCGAAATGCCATGGCTTAGGTTTTCAAGCGAGGTAAAAAGTAAGTTTTGATTAAATTGAATGGCTTGCGTGGTTTCATCGAAAAAGTTAACGACTTCTTCAAACGCCATTTGCTTGCCAGAAATTACCGCGCCAATTAATACTCGTGCAGACGATGCGCCGAGCACACCAGTAAGGGCTCTTTCACAAAAATCGACAAAGTCAGTTGTTGGTGTATCGTTATCGTCAGCAAAATCGTGTCGCATGGTGTAACGCACAATTAATTGTTTAGAACGCTGAATACCTAAAAAGGTTTGTAACAGTACTTTAAGGTCGTACACCGTGGCGTTAATTTGTTTGCTGTGATGTTTAGCGAGCTTTAGCTGCTCTTTTGGTTTTACAAACGCAGCTGCCTGTATTCTATCCACTAAACGTTCATTGGCACCCAATGAAAACGCGATATAACACACAACATTGGCAATCAGCGCTATAAACGTACCTTGGGTAATAACACTTTGTTGCATTGCGGTGTTAGTGGTTACCGCACCTTCAAATAGCGGTAGCATTAAAAACAGCAACCAACAGGCAAACCCAGCTAGTAAGCCGGCGTAAACACCGTAGGCGTGGCCTTTGCGCCAATAAAGACCACCGACAACCGCAGGGATTAATTGAGTCACCAATGAAAATGCCACCAAGCCCATACTCGCCAAAGCTGCTTGGTTGCCGAACAATTGTTGATAAAGGTAAGAAAGCCCTAAAATAACTGCAATGGTAAAACGTCGCGTTAATAAAATTCGGCGTTTATAGCTGGTGGTGATCAGGTTACGTTTAAATTTACGACGTAGCATTAACGGCAGCACGACATCGTTTGAGATCATGGTACTCAGAGTAAGCGTAGCAACTACAATCATGGCGATGGCCGCTGACAGACCGCCAATAAATACAAACGTTGATAATAAGGTACTTTGTTGTGCAAGGGGCAGTGCTAATACAAAGCTGTCTGCTGCAACATTACCACCGATTTGTGGGTGCATTGCGGCGGTTGCAATTGGAATAATAATGCCTGCCGTAAGTAATAAATACAGTGGAAACGCCCAGCGTGCGGTTTTTAAGTGGCTAATATCTTGGTTATCAACAACGGTTACATGGAATTGGCGCGGTAAACAAATAACCGCAGCGGCTGCCATTAATGATTGTGCGACAAAGTTGAAGCTAAAAAAGTCTTCTTTTTGCCATTGGCCAAAGGCGATTTGGGTAACAAAGTAATCCCACATGCCATCTTGGTAATGTGTAAAAACATAATAGGACAATCCTGCAACCGCACCGAGCGCAAGCAGTTTAACAGCTGATTCAAAGGCTACTGCTAACATTAAACCTGAGCGATATTCGGTTACATCCACTTTGCGCGTACCAAAGTAAATGGCGAAAATTGCCATAATCAAGGTGCCCATTAAGGCCATCATACTGCCAGATATTTCGCTGTCGCTTTGCAGCAATACAAAGCTGGTGCTAAGTGCTTTTAGCTGCAGTGCGATGTAAGGAATCGTTGCAAGCAGTGCAATAAAGGTCACTAAAATTGCTGTGAGTTGACGTTTTCCGTAGCGCGCAGAAATAAAATCAGCAATGGTCGTGATATTTTGTTTTTTACTGACCAATATCATCTTGCGCAAAAAGCCGTGACCTAAAATAAACAGCAGTGCAGGGCCCAATAGAATAGGGAGGTAACTCCAACCTGAATTAGCGGCTGTGCCTACAGCGCCATAGAAGGTCCAAGAGGTGCAGTAAATACCTAAAGCAAATGAGTAAACAAAGGGGTGGTGACTAATTTTCTTGGCGAGCGGTGTGGTTTTATCACCCCAATTAGCAAGCCAAAATAGAATGCCAACATAGGCCAAAGCGACGAAAATTAGCGCAATTGTCATGGTTACTCTTGTTATGCTTTTTAATTGATACGCTAATTTATCACTTTTTAATGAAACTGTGCATCTCAATCACAATTACCACAACAGCTTGAATTTAAAGGCTGAATGTCATTATGAGTGGCGATGTTCGACTAATGTCTTAACTTAATGGGAAAATTGGGTGTTACGTTTACGTAAACGTAATCTTAATATGCTTTAAAGCCTTATTTTTACTCGCTTTCGTTTAAATTACAGTCAATTTTTACCTTTAGTAGGTGGTTAAGTTAATAAATTGTTACGACTAAGGTCGCACTTTAATCTTTTATGTGCGTTGCTAGAGTCAATGATGACGATTAATTAACGTGCAATTTTGCATGACTAGGGGATATAAAAATGGCTTTTAAAGATAATGATCAAGCCAAAGCATATTGGAGTGAAAACCTTTCGCTAGTAATAAAACTACTAGCCGTTTGGTTTGTAGTTTCGTTTGGCTGCGGCATTTTATTTGTCGATGCGCTAAACGAAATCCGTTTCTTTGGTTTTAAATTAGGTTTCTGGTTCTCTCAGCAGGGCGCCATTTACACCTTTGTTGCCCTGATTTTTGTTTACGTATACAAGATGGCTGCGTTAGACAAAAAGTACGGCGTTGACGAGTAAGGAGAATAATAATGGACGTTCAAACGCTAACTTTTATTATCGTAGGTGCAAGCTTTGCAATGTATATCGCCATTGCAATTTGGGCGCGTGCGGGATCAACTAAAGAATTCTACGTTGCTGGTGGTGGTGTACCGCCTGTTGCAAATGGTATGGCTACAGCAGCTGACTGGATGAGTGCTGCGTCATTTATCTCTATGGCGGGTATTATCTCGTTCGTAGGTTACGATGGTGGTGTTTACCTAATGGGTTGGACCGGTGGTTATGTTCTACTTGCTCTTTGTTTAGCACCCTATTTACGTAAGTTTGGTAAGTTCACTGTGCCAGATTTCATTGGTGACCGTTATTACTCGCAAACAGCGCGTACGGTAGCGGTTATCTGTGCAATCTTTATCTGCTTTACTTATATTGCAGGCCAAATGCGCGGTGTAGGTGTTGTATTCTCTCGCTTCTTAGAAGTTGATATCGAAACCGGTGTTTACATTGGTATGGTAATCGTATTCTTCTATGCAGTATTAGGTGGTATGAAAGGTATCACTTATACGCAAGTAGCTCAGTACTGTGTACTGGTTTTTGCATACCTAGTACCAGCTATCTTTATCTCATTGATGATGACAGGTCACGTACTACCACAAACAGGTTTTGGTGCAACATTAACTGATGGCTCAGGAATGTATGTACTTGATAAACTCGATGGACTCAGCACCGAACTCGGATTTGCCCAATACACCGAAGGGTCTAAATCGATGATCGATGTATTCGCAATTACTGCTGCACTAATGGTAGGTACTGCGGGTCTTCCTCACGTAATCGTTCGCTTCTTCACTGTGCCTCGCGTAAAAGACACGCGTATTTCAGCGGCTTGGACATTAGTATTTATCGCAATTGTTTACACTACAGCTCCTGCGGTTGCATCGTTCGCCCGTGTAAACCTTATCGATACTATTAATGGTAAAGACGGCAGTGGTACAGAGTACGCAGAGGCACCAGCGTGGGTTAAAAACTGGGAGCGTACTGGCCTAATTACATTCAATGATAAGAATGGCGACGGCAAAATGCAGTACTCTGCAGGTAAAATTGAAGATCCTAGCAGTGCTAACGAAGTGAAGATTGACCGCGACATCATGGTACTAGCGAACCCAGAAATTGCTGATTTACCAGCATGGGTAATCGCATTAGTAGCAGCGGGTGGTATTGCAGCGGCATTATCAACAACAGCAGGTCTGTTATTGGTTATTTCAACTTCGGTATCGCATGACTTACTTAAACGTACCTTTAAGCCAAACATTAGCGATAAACAAGAGTTAATGGCAGCACGCCTTGCTGCGATGGTGGCGATTGCGGTTTCGGCTTACTTTGGTATTAACCCGCCAGGGTTTGTGGCCTCGGTGGTGGCATTTGCCTTCGGCTTAGCGGCGGCGAGTTTCTTCCCAGCAATTATTATGGGTATTTTCTCGAAGCGCATGAATAAAGAAGGTGCGATTGCCGGTATGGTTTGTGGTATTGGCTTTACTGCCGCGTACATTATCTACTTCAAGTTCGTAAGCCCTGACCTTAACTCTGCTGAGAACTGGTTATTTGGTATCTCACCTGAAGGTATCGGTATGATTGGTATGCTAGTTAACTTTGCTGTTGCAATTGCGGTTCAGAAAGTTACCAGCGAAACACCAGAAGAAGTACAGCAAATGGTTGAAGATATTCGTAACCCGAAAGGGTCAAATGCAGCGCATGCTCACTAAACAACCAACAATTTGAGCTAAATCAAAAATCAAACTCAATGCCCGACTATAGTCGGGCTTTTTTTTGTTTAGTGCTCTGATAGAGTCAAATGACAGAGGTGAGTTGCCTTAAGGGATGATCAAGCGCACCTTTTAGAGGCTGTACACAGTTAAGGAGAGTAACCATGGCATTAGAGCTTAATGAAGTAGCACGTTTTGTTAAAGCGCAAGCACCGTTTAGTGACCTAGAATCCAGTGCCACTGAGTACTTTATTAAAAGCCTTGAAGCGGTTTATTTAACACCAGAAAATCAAAACCAATGGCTAAACTCAAATGCACCGTGCTTGTTTTTAATTCGCTCTGGTTTGTACGATATTTTAGACAGCAGTGGTGAAGTGGTTGCGCGTTTATCTGAAGGCGATTATTTTGGCTACCCATCGCTATTAACAGGCGAGCCTATTAGCAATCGATTAGAAGTGCAAAACGAAGGCATTGTATATCTGCTCAGCCAAACTCATTGGGATTATCTGCGCGAACACTATAAGGCATTTGCACAGCATTTTGTGCGTGCTCATGCTAACCGCCTACTCAGTGTTAATTATAAAAAGCGCAGTGATGATTGGTCGAGCAAACGCATAAGTGAAATTATGAAGCAAGGTGCCGTTACAGCAGGCCCTGAAACTAAAATTAGCGATGCCGCCAAAACCATGAGTCAATTTGGTGTTTCATCGCTTATGATCACTGAAAATAACAAGCTGGTGGGAGTAATTACTGACCGCGATTTACGTAATCGCGTGCTCGCAGAAGGGCGTAGCCCGAACGATATGGTTGCAACCATTATGACCACAAAGCCAAAGCATGTGTTTGAGCACAATCGTGTATTTTCTGCATTTCATTTAATGCTAAAACAAAATATTCATCATTTACCTGTGCTTGATGAATCACATCAACCCTTAGGTATGATCACCGCAACCGATTTATTGCGCCAGCAAAGATCTGACCCAGTGCAACTCATTGGCCGTATTTATAAAGCCGAGAGTGTTGCTGATATTAAGCGCTACGCATTGGAAGTGCCTGAGTTATTACGAGGATTTTCAGACAGAGTAGAAGATACTAGCTTAATTGGTAAATTACTTAGCGGTATCACCGATGCCATGACAACGCGTTTAATTCAATTATTTCAAACGCAAAATGGCACAGCGCCAACGCCGTTTAGTTGGATCTGCTTTGGTTCGCAAGCGCGTGAAGAGCAAACATTACATTCAGACCAAGATAACGGTTTATTGCTGCCAGACAACCTGTCGCAAACGGAGCTAGATTACTTTAAAGCGTTAGGCGAGTTTGTTTGTGACAACCTAATTGCGTGCGGTATTAAAGAATGCCCTGGTGGTATTATGGCAAGTCGTGAAGCGTGTCGTATGGGGCTTTCTGCATGGTTAAACCAATTTGGCTCATGGATTAAAAGCCCATCGCCGCAGGCTATTTTAAACTGCAAAATCTTTTTTGATATTCGTTTTGTTGATGGCTCTGAAAGTTTGTTCGAAGCATTTAGTAAAGGCATATTAGCAACTACTAAAAATCAGATATTTTTTGCCTCAATGGCAACGGATATTAATACTAACTCGGTACCTATCGGTTTATTTAATCAGTTTAAATTAGAAAAAGATAAGCAAAAACATACGTATATTGATTTAAAAAAGCGTGGTGTGGCAATTATTAACGATATTGTTCGCCTTTATGCGCTGCATCATAATGTTACCGCTGCTAATACCTTAGAGCGCTTAAGTGCGTTGTCTAAACAACAGCAAGTGAGTAAAAAAGATATCTATGATTTAAAAGATTGTTGGCGCTACCTTACACAGCTGCGTTTAAATGTGCAGTTACAGCAAAAAGGGTTACCGGCAAATTGTATCGACCCAGAAGATTTAACCTCACTTGAACGCCACCAATTAAAAGAGGCGTTTTATTTAATTAAACAAGCACAGCAAGCGGCCGCCTTTAAGTTTGCTAGAGGTAGTTTGTGATGGGAATACTTGAATCAATTAAGCGCTTTTTTGTGTTGCTCGAAAAAGACAATGACATATTGAAAAGTAACTGTTTTAAGGTGGACTATTTAGTTATTGATTTAGAGTTAACTGGGCTTAATGCAAAACAAGATGAAATTGTTTCGATTGCGTGGGTGCCAATTAGTCATCAACGCATTCAAATAGGTCAATGTCAGCACTTTATTAATAATCAGGTGAGTAATTTAAATCAAAGCCCTGTGTATCACGGCATTGATAATACAACGCTTGCGGCAGGTGTACCGTTAAATGAGGCACTTAAAGCGTTAAATGAACTACTGGACGATAAAATATTAATATTTCATAACCAACAGCTTGATTGGGGATTTTTACGTATCGCGTTTAACAAAGCGGGTTTATTGCATAAGCCTTTAGCAATACTCGATACTATGAATATCGAACATAAACGCCTTGCTCGCCAAGGGCATGTAATTGCGCAAGATAGCTTAACCTTAAGCAGTTGTCGCGAGCGCTATCGTTTGCCCGAATACAGTTGTCATAATGCACTTACCGACGCCATGGCCACCGCTGAGTTGTTTTTAGCGCAAGCAAATCAAATTAGCCGTGGTAAACCACTATTAGTTAAACACTTAATGTAAAAAAGGGAAGTGTTAATCACTTCCCCTGCAAGTTAGTTACACGCGCTTAAAAGCTAGCAGTAAAACTTAAACTCACTTGGCGAGGTTGGCCAAGGGTTTTATTGTTGGTGCGCGCACCACGTGCGTCATACACTTTATCCGTTAGGTTTTTCGCTGATAGTTGAATATCGTAATTTTCCCACTGATAACCTACACGCGCATTTATTAACGTACGCGCGTCATTTTTCGGCACATAGTTTTCGCCCCACAGGTTTTTCATTTCATTACTGTTTTGATACATGGTATCGGCCAATGCGCTGTCTTGGTAGTTTGCATCAGCAGATAGGTATAAACCAAAATCAGTGTGATAACTTGCGGCTAAGTTTGCAGTCCATTCAGGTGAATCCGCAAATGGCTGACCTTTTAAATCAAGCGTCGGTTCGCCTGGAATAGCAACTAAGAACTCTTCAAACTCGGTTTTAGCACGGCCAAAGCCTGCAGTTAGCGTTAGATTGTTGGTTGGGTAATAGAACAATTCAAATTCAAACCCTTGCACCGTCGACTTACCGGCATTCGTGGTTTCTCTGTCGTATTGATTACCCGACAGCTGCACGCTAACCTGTTGATCTTGCCAATCTAGATAGAACACGTTGGCGTTCGTCACTAAGGTGCCGTCTAGCCAAGTTGAGCGCAGTGAAAGCTCGTAGTTGTCGGTAAACTCAGGTTCGTAGGTAAAGAGTGTAGCGCGCGCTGAGTTGGTACCGACACCACCAGAGCGGTAACCTTGTTGGTAGGTAAAGCTGGTGGTGATGTTATCGGTTAGGTGGTAACTTGCGCCTAATTTCGGCAGAACTTCGTTAAATGTTTTAGACGTTAAAGGCTCGTTTTGTGACGCTTGACTTGCCATATTAAGCAGTTTCGCATTGATACCAGCTACAAGTTGGGCAAACATCGGGTTTGCCGCATAATCGCTTGGGTTTGGTAGCAAGTGTGCATTGCCAATACCATAAGCTTGCTCAGTCGCATTGGCTTGTTTTTCTTGGTCCCAGCGAATGCCAGCAAACACGTCAAATTGATCATTGATGCTGTAAGTAAAATCAGCAAATACTGCGGTGTTGGTAATTTCACGATATAAATTTGAATAAGTATCTAGCAGTACAGGGTCAACAGGTGCGTAAAGCGCTAATACTTGATCGGCAGCCGCCTGTGGTAAACCTAACCCGCCATTTTCTGGTGCAGCTACCAGCAACGTTGGCACGCCAAGTTGACTAAAGCTGGCACTACGATTACCAATCGCTTTATCTTTTACTTCTAAATTTGAATAATACGCGCCAATAATCCCTTTTAAATTATCGTATTCAAACGTCAGTTTTAGCTCTTGCGTTAATGTTTCGTCAGAGCGTTTATCGTGCAGCTGTGCTATCGGTAATGGCGATGCATCACCATCCCATTCGTAACCATACTGCATATCTGAATAAGTTGTGATTGCGGTTGCCGACCAAATATCGTTAATGTAGTAATCTAGATTTAATACCACTAAGTCTGAATCGGTAAATTCCCATGTTGGGTCATTAAAGTTTACTTTACGGTAATCTTTATCGTAACTTGGGTGTGCGTCTGCCCACACAACGCCCATTTCCGTTTCAGATTTGCTGTAACTCAAAATCGCTGAAAAATCTTCAATCGGTTCAAATAGTAGTTTAAAGCGATACAGGTTTGAGTTTGAAAAATCAGAGTTTTCGTTGTTGCGCGCAATATTTTCAATAACGCCGTCATAGTCTCTGTCTTCGGCGGTAAAGCGAAACGCTAATACATCATCGATTAAGCTACCACCAGCGGCGATAGCTAATTCTTGTTGTCCATTTTCACCTAATATCACGCGCCCTTTAGCGCTGTATTCATATGCTGGGTCGTAGGTATTCACAACAATTGCACCAGCAAGGGCGTTGCGACCTTGTAGTGTCGATTGCGGGCCACGTAATACTTCCACTTGGCTTACATCCCAAGTAGAAAAACCGCCTTGCTGAATTTCACGCATTGGCAAGGGGGCACCGTCAACGTAAACACTGGTTAAAAAGCTGTTACCACCACCTGATACATTAAAAGAGTCAATGCCACGAATTGTAAAGCCACCCACGCCAACTTCACCAGTTACATTAGGCACAACTGATAGGGCATCGTAAAGATTATTAAGCTTTTTCTCTTCCAGTGCTTTATTGGTGATTACGGCTACACTGGCAGGGGTTTCTTGCAAAGTGCGGTCAATTTTTTGGCCAGTAACAATAATCTTTTCAATATCATTGTCGTCTTCAGCCATAGTTAATGGTGAAACAATCAAGCTGGTCGCTAGTGCATATTTTACTGCAGCCGTTACAGCATTGGTTCTACGTTTAACAGTAAACATATCGTCCTTTTTAGTATGTAGTTGTGTGAATAATTTATTGAGTAGTTAATTCAGTAACACTTGGTTGTGTTTGAGTGCTTTTAAACGCGGCTTTTTTCACCACTTGTTTTGCTGCAAAAAAGCATATACCACTGAGCAGCAATAAGATGCTTTGCGTAATCACAACATCAAATTTGTGTTCTGCTAGTTGTTGCGCCGTTGCGCTAGGCAGTAAAACCCAATCTAGTACGACAACAAGGGCAAATATTGCGCCGCTCAGTTGCAATGAATATTGATTGAATTTCGCGTTATGTTTGATTAATTGAGCAAGAACTAACACCAGCAAAAATGACGCAAATACGCTGTTTTCAATAATCTCTGTACGTGTTGTTATCTCAATTGGTAGAATTCGCGCAGCACTAAAGCCCACAGCAATGGCAAAAATAAAACCAATAAAGCCACCGCTTGTCACTCGTGTAACAAAATTAAGTGAACGCTGACTTTGATTACGCTGTTTTGCACGTTTTTCTAGCCACATTAAATTGCCGGTTAAAATTACATAACAGGTTGCTAAGCCGAGCAAAAAGAAAGCTAACCGCAAACCGTAGCCAGCAAAATCGCCAAAGTGCAAACGGGCAATTACACCTAAGCCACTGCGCACGGCATTGTCGTAGTTGTCTTTAGTAAGATAGATTTGTTGTCGATTACTTAGTTGGTAATGTACTGCGGTTTCGGTGGCAAACCTGTCTTGCTTTTGCCCTGTAAAAATCGCGACGGCGCTTTCATCGCCAAAGTGCTCAATCATAATGCGATCAATGATTGCGTTATCCATGTCTTTTTCTGCCATTGCACGCAATCTGTCGATGCCGTTCATCGCCATTTTGTTGTCGACGATATCAATATGGGGTTCGTTAAACCCTGCTGCCGCGAGTAGCTTTTGTTGGTCGCCTTGGTACAACACAAGGGCATAAGAAATTTGGTAGACAATCACTAAGTTAAAAACTAATCCGGTGAAGGCATACATCACATGAAACGGCAGACCCATGGTGCCAATAATATTATGTGCATCTAACCATTTGTCTTTATTGCCACCTTTACGATATTGAAAGAAGTTTTTGAACAGCTTGCGCCAATGAATAAGTAACCCGCTAAGTACCGCAACAAAAAAGAACAGGGTAATGATCCCGACAAAATACAAGCCAATGCGGCCAAGGCCTAGATTGTAATGAAGTTGGTAAACGAAGTTACCGAAATCCACGGTATCGGCATTACCAATAATTTCGCCGCTCTGTGCATCAAGCATAATGTGCACATCGCTATGATCTTCTCCTGTTTCGGGATCCGTACCTTCAATGTTTTTTGCAAAGTAAGCTTCTATATACGGTGAATGTTCTGTTGGCGGTAATAAATAAAACCTGTGATCGACATATACATCATAGTGCTTATTAATGGTTGAAATAGCGTTATCGTAACTTACGTTTTGATAGTTTGTGGATACAGTTTGATTTGCATGTATTGGTAGTTTTTCCCATGCCACAATGTTTTCGCGAAATAAGCTAAGTGAACCAGCAAAAAATACGATGAATAACACGATAGATATAACAAGACCAATCCATGCGTGTGCGTTAGTTAATGATTTCAGAGTTTTATTATTCATTATTATTGACTCATCAAAAGAACAACGTTGAGTAAGCAAGAGGGAATAAGCACAAGGCTAATGTTTTTGGCTGCTTTGCGTGCTTTTTCGAATGCATAACACCACACCAATGAGCCCGCCCAAATAGGGAATGCCAACACTAGCCCTGAAATAAGTCTAACGTCTTCTGCTAACGGCAAAATCAAATTTAAATTGAGCACGATAGAAATGGATAGTAATAGACCAAAAAAGAAGCCAATCAGTGTTTTAGGCCACATAGCTCACCCCCGCTAATACCAATAGCGATGCCACAACGCTTGTATTGAAACGCCAAATGTTATTTGTATAAGTGCTTAAAATTGTATGGCTTACCAGCGCAAGCATTAATGCGACAAAGGCCGCCAGTAACGAAGATGTAAGCGCAAAAGGCACAGAGAAAATAGCTACACCAATAAAGTAACCAATAACTAATAAAAAATTGGCAATAGATTTATTTATTGGTTTATTGAGCGGTAGTTGTTTTTCACTGCCTAAGTAACAGGCTAGGCATCCAAGCCAGATTGGGATAATTGCTAAAAAGCTCATTATAATGTAAATGATATTGATTTTTATTCGATCTTAATTGTGTTTTTTATTTGTCGCAACATTTGTTATTCGAAAAATGTAAAAAATTATTAAAATCAAATGCATTAGTTAAAAGTTGATTTAAACGATGAGAGCGTAATGGTGACTTTTACAAAGCACTTATTATGAAATGAGAAATGGATTTGTCGGTAGGAGTACGGTTGGCGTATTTTTCACTTCAACCTTGAATGGACATCTAAACATCTAGAGCTTGATATTTCTGGCTATCCGTTCATAATTAGCGTCAGGTTAAACCCAATTTATCATAGTAATAAGGATTAAATGATGCCAATCACAGTGCGCGATCAATTGCCCGCCATTAATACATTAAGGCAAGAAAATGTGTTTGTAATGCCACAAAGCCGTGCGCAAACACAAGAGATCCGCCCAATGCGATTAGCCATTTTAAACCTGATGCCTAATAAGGTTGAGACTGAAGTACAGTTTATTCGTTTGCTGGCTAATTCGCCGCTGCAGGTAAATGTGGAGTTACTGCGTTTAGATACTCACCGTAGCAAAAATACCTCTGAGCAACACCTTGATATGTTCTATAAGTATTTTTCAGAAGTTAAAAACGAAAACTACGATGCCATGATTGTGACTGGCGCGCCATTGGCACACCTTGAATATAGCGATGTTGCTTATTGGCAAGAACTGAAAGAGATTTTTGACTGGGCTGAGCAACATGTGACTTCTACCTTGTTTTCGTGCTGGGCCGCTCATGCAGGGCTATTTCATCACTATGGATTAAAGCGCAAACTTAAAGCGAAAAAGCTCTGCGGTGTGTTTAAACATCAACGTTACTTTGAACACGCAGCGTTAACACGCGGTTTTGATGATGAGTTCTTGGTGCCACATTCGCGCTATGGCCATATTAATGAAGCTGATATTACAAACCACAGCCAGCTTGAAGTGATTGCCGGATCGCCAGAGGTCGGTGCGTTTTTAATTAAGAATAAATCCGGTTCGCAGGTGTATTTAACTGGTCACCCAGAATACGATGCAGATACTTTGAATAAAGAGTACCTACGCGACCTAGAAAAAGATGAGAATGCGCCTAAACCAAGTAATTATTTTCCTAATGATGATGCCAGCGCCAAACCAAGTAAAACTTGGCAGAGCCACGCCTTTTTATTATTTTCAAATTGGTTAAACTACTACGTTTATCAAACCACGCCATACGATATTAATTTAGTCAGCCAAGACGTAAGGACTAACAACTATGCCGAATAAATCACAGCAGCTAAGCGCTGCATTAAAAGCGCGTATTCATATTCTTGATGGTGCAATGGGCACGATGATCCAGAAACACAAACTGGAAGAAGAAGATTACCGCGGTGAACGCTTTGCAAATTGGCATGTGTTAGTTAAGGGCAATAATGACTTACTCAGTTTAACCCAGCCACAGATCATTGAGCAAATTCATCGTGAATACCTTGCGGCAGGCGCTGATATTATTGAAACCAATACCTTTAACGCGACCACCATTTCAATGGAAGACTATGAAATGGCAAGCTTAAGCCGTGAAATCAATCTTGAATCGGCAAAATTGGCGCGTAAAGTGTGTGATGAATTTGAAGCACAAGATCCAACTAAACCGCGCTATGTAGCCGGTGTGCTTGGTCCAACATCAAAAACCTGTTCTATTTCGCCAGATGTAAACGACCCTGGTTTTAGAAACGTTACCTTTGATGCCCTTGTTGAAGCCTACATTGAATCAACGCTGGCATTGATTGAAGGTGGCGCGGATTTAATTCTGATTGAGACTATTTTCGATACGCTTAATTCAAAAGCAGCGGCTTTTGCAGTAGAAGAAGCATTTGAGCGCGCAGGTGTTACTTTACCTGTAATGATTTCAGGCACCATTACTGATGCATCTGGCCGAACTTTATCAGGCCAAACCACTGAGGCATTCTACAATTCTATTCGTCATATTAAGCCAATTTCAATTGGCCTTAACTGTGCCCTTGGGCCAGATTTATTGCGCCAATATGTAGAAGAGTTATCGCGTGTGTGTGAAACCTTTGTATCGGTTCACCCTAATGCAGGCCTACCGAACGAATTTGGTGAATACGATTTAGAAGCGGACGAAATGGCAAAAGAGATTATTGATTGGGCTGAGTCGGGCTTTATTAATATTGTTGGTGGCTGTTGTGGCACCACGCCTGAGCACATTAATGCGATGTATCAAGGCACAAAAAATGTAGCACCGCGCCAATTACCCGAACTTGAAGTGCGCATGCGCTTAGCTGGCCTTGAAGCCTGTAATTTAAACTAGGAGCAAACATGACAAGCAGTACAGCAGTATTTACCAATGTTGGTGAACGTACCAATGTTACGGGGTCAGCCCGTTTTAAACGTTTAATCCTAGAAGAAGATTACGAAACCGCACTCGAAGTTGCCCGTGAGCAAGTAGAGAACGGCGCGCAAATTATCGATATCAACATGGATGAAGCCATGTTGGATTCAAAGGCGGCAATGGTACGCTTTTTAAATCTAATTGCGTCAGAGCCAGACATCTCTCGTGTACCCATTATGGTTGACTCATCGAAGTGGGATGTCATTGAAGCGGGCTTGAAGTGCATTCAAGGTAAGGCAATTGTTAACTCAATTTCACTTAAAGAGGGTGAAGAGCCATTTATTAAGCAAGCTAAAACCATTAAGCGTTTTGGTGCAGCTGCGGTTGTGATGGCGTTTGATGAAACAGGGCAAGCAGAAACGGCCGGCCGTAAATTTGAAATCTGTCAGCGTTCGTACCGTATTTTAGTCGATCAACTTGGTTTTCCGCCGGAAGACATTATTTTTGACCCGAATATTTTTGCGGTAGCCACGGGTATTGAAGAGCACGACAACTACGCCGTTGAGTTTATTGAAGGTACGCGCCGCATCAAACAAAACTTACCGCACTGTAAAGTGTCGGGCGGTGTCTCAAATGTATCCTTCTCATTCCGTGGTAATAACCCGGTGCGTGAAGCCATTCACTCAGTGTTTTTATATCACTCGATTAAAGCGGGTATGGATATGGGTATCGTTAATGCCGGTCAGCTTGCGGTTTACGATGATATTCCAAAAGAACTGCGCGATGCAGTTGAAGACGTAGTATTAAATACCGACCCTGAAGCAGGTGAGCGCTTAGTTGAACTTGCGCCAAAATACTCAGGGCAAGGCGTAGAAGCGAAAAAAGAAGATTTAGAATGGCGCAGCTGGCCTGTTGCAAAACGTTTAGAGCATGCCCTTGTTAAAGGTATTACCGAATTTATTGACGAAGATACCGAAGAGGCGCGCCAGCAAGCAGATAAACCAATTCAAGTAATTGAAGGTCCATTAATGGACGGTATGAACGTAGTAGGCGACCTGTTTGGTGCTGGTAAAATGTTCTTACCACAAGTAGTTAAATCGGCACGTGTAATGAAGCGTGCAGTTGCCTACCTCGACCCTTATATTGAAGCGGAAAAAGAAGAGGGCGCAACCAACGGTAAAATCCTAATGGCTACCGTTAAAGGCGATGTGCACGACATTGGTAAAAACATTGTGGGTGTTGTACTGCAATGTAATAACTATGAAGTGATCGACCTTGGGGTAATGGTTCCTGCGGAAACCATTTTACGCACTGCCATTGAAGAAAAAGTCGATATTATTGGTCTTTCAGGCCTGATTACGCCATCGCTTGATGAAATGGTGCATGTGGCAAAAGAAATGACACGCCAAGGGTTTGATATTCCATTATTAATTGGCGGTGCAACCACATCAAAAGCGCATACGGCGGTCAAAATTGAGCCAGAATATGACAAAGGCGTAGTGTATGTAAATAACGCCTCACGTGCAGTTGGTGTAGCGTCAAGCTTGTTAAGTAAAACACAGAAGCCCGAGTTTTTAGCAAAAACGACTGCTGAGTATGAAAAAGTACGTGAGCAACAAGCACGTAAACGCCCTCGTTCAAAGCCAATTACTTTAGCTGCTGCACGTGCTAATAGTGCACCAATTGATTTTGTAAACTACACGCCACCTGTGCCAAAACAGCTTGGTGTAACAGAGTTTAAAGATGTCTCGATTGATACGTTACGGAAGTATATCGACTGGACGCCCTTTTTTATGACCTGGTCGCTTGCTGGTAAATATCCGCGCATTTTGGAAGATGAAATTGTGGGCGAAGAGGCAAAGCAACTGTTTAAAGATGCTAACGACATGCTCGATGATTTAGCGTCATCAAACAAGCTGCAACCGTTAGGCGTAATGGGTATCTTTCCAGCTAACCGCGTTGACGATGATATTGAAATCTACACCGATGAATCGCGTAGTGATGTGCTTGTGACAAGTTGTCAGCTACGTCAACAAACCGAGAAGAAAGACTTCCCGAACTACTGTTTAGCTGATTATATCGCGCCAAAAGGCACACCAGATTACTTTGGCGCTTTTGCAGTAACAGGCGGGTTAGAGGAAGACGATTTAGCGAATGTATTTGAACAGCAGCAAGATGACTATAACAAGATTATGGTAAAAGCCGTTGCTGACCGTTTAGCGGAAGCGTTCGCTGAATATTTACATGAGCGCGTGCGTAAAGAAATCTGGGGCTTTGCAGCCGATGAAAACTTATCGAACGATGAGCTAATTCGCGAAAATTACCAAGGTATTCGCCCTGCTCCTGGTTACCCTGCGTGCCCAGAGCATACTGAAAAACAAAAAATTTGGCAGTTACTCGATGTTGAAAATCGCATCGGTATGAAGCTGACTAGCTCTTATGCGATGTGGCCGGGTGCTGCGGTTTCGGGTTGGTATTTTTCTCACCCAGAATCGAAATACTTTGCCGTTGCACAAATTCAGCAAGATCAGCTAGAAGATTATGCCAAGCGTCAAGCAATGAATTTACAAGAAGCCGAACGCTGGCTGGGACCTAACTTGTAAAAGCCAAAGGGAGATTTATATCTCCCTTTTCTTTTGCTAATGATTAACAGCATCTAGCGACGTGCCTGCATTATCAACTCACAATTAATTGGCATTAGTTTTTGGCGTTTAAATTCGCTTTTGTTGTGTTCTTTGATAATACTTCAATAATGATCGGATCTGTTTTGGGTGTGATGATAAGACTTTTTAAGTACTTGATGTTCTGCATCATTTTATTTAGTAACTCGGTACGTGCTGAGTTGAATATTTTATTTGTAAACCCGTCTATCCCCAATGAGCCCTTTTGGCAAAGTGTTGAAGAAATAGCGCAATCAGCAGCGCTGCAACTCGGCACAAAAATGCAGGTGATTTATGGCGGTGGTAATCGTATTGTTCAATTAGAAGCGCTAAAACAATATTTAGCGAAAAACCCTAAACCAGATTATGCGGTAATTTTAAACTACCCCGGCGGCTCTACTGCGAGCATGTCATTGTTGGAATCGCAGCAGGTTAAGTTTGTTACTTTAGAGCAAACAATTTTTGGTGAAGAACGCGAGAAAATAGGATTAGCAGGGCAAAAATATAAGCACTGGCTTGGTGAAATCTATTTTGATAATCATACCGCAGGAGGCCAACTTGCAAGAGCGCTACAGCATTTAAAACAGGCACAATTACCCAAGCAAGAAACGCATGTGGTGGCTATTAATGGTCACTATGGCAGTGAGTCGCAGGCGCGGTTTAATGGTATGCAAGAGTATTTTGAAAGTAATAATGGTGTGGTATATCAAGCGGTGCATGCCGGTTGGTCTGAGCAGGTTGCGTTTAATCAAAGTAAGGCGCTACTAGCGCGTTTTCCTAATGTGAATATTATTTGGGCCGCTTCTGATTTGATGGCACTTGGCGCCAGTAAAGCAGCAGTAGAATCGGGTCGTATTCCCAATAAAGATATTTTTATTGGCGGTTTTGACTGGTTACCTCGCGCAATTCAAGCCGTTGAAAAACAGTCAATAAGTGCGTCAATTGGTGGCCATAAAGTTATGGGCGCGTGGGCAGTTATTAGCCTGTTACTTTACGATAATGGACACGATATTTTTGCCCAGCAAAAAAACAAAAAGTTAACCTTTAACCTTGATGTGATCACTAAGCAAAATGTTGCACATTTTAAATCCCATAAAGTTAAAATTAATTGGGCCGAATACGACTTTAAAGCACTTAAAGAAAAAGTGGCATTAAGCCACTCGATTGTAGGGCTTAGCCCATTAAATCCTAACTAGCTAGAACTGGAAGTTAAGCTGATTGCGAAGCCTTAAATTAATTTGCTAACTGCTTTTCAGCCAGATTCAGTTCCATTGTTGCTTTTAATAAGCGGTAAAGATTAATTGATGCATCAATTTCTTCTTTACGGTTGGTTAAGCTTTCAATGTTCAAACCAAGTGGCACATCTAAATGAGCACAACTTTGTAAAATAAGGTTTAAGTTTTCACGGCAAATACGCACTGATTCATTAAGCGATTGCTCAGAATCTAAAATACGCCACTTAGTGGCTTCTGGCACAGAAATACCAAGCCATTGCATAAACTCTAATGTTTTCTCACTGCCGCACGGTGTAAAGGTTAAGATAATGCGGTTAGGTGTTAAACCTTGCTGCTTGCAACTGCGGACATAGCTAGTGATTAAGTCGATTGTTGCCTGCGCATCATATACCGCTTGCGAGATAAAATACTCACAACCTTGCGCTGTTTTTTCTAACAGACGTTCATGCTCATTTCGTTTTGATGCATGACGCTCTGCGATGGTAACACCACCTAAGAAAAACTTATTTTGATGCTCACTTAATGCGTTATAGGCGTTTGGTAAGCTTAATTTAATCTCACCTTCAGACGATGGGCTACCCACTAAAACAAG
Organism: Pseudoalteromonas sp. MMG024; assembly: GCF_021654175.1. Classification (NCBI taxonomy): domain Bacteria; kingdom Pseudomonadati; phylum Pseudomonadota; class Gammaproteobacteria; order Alteromonadales; family Pseudoalteromonadaceae; genus Pseudoalteromonas; species Pseudoalteromonas sp. MMG024. The sequence goes on along the minus strand of NZ_JAKFZO010000038.1, from coordinate 3,582 downwards.
GTTGTTAAGCGCATATTTTTCTTTGGTTTCTGTTAGCCATTCATTAAATTCTTCGACACCACGCTGCGCGACGCTTTTATAGGTGATTACATCTAATTCTGATAAATCACTTAACAGTAGGCTGTATTCACGCGGATCAACGGTATGCTTGAATGGAAAAGGGCGTGGTACACTGGTACGGCTGCTTTCATCTTGAATGTCGTAGATTACCAGCCCGTCGTATTCGATTTCATGTAAACGACCTAGTAATTTATTGGCAATTTCTGTCACTTTATCTTTTTCAGTACCCATTTTTGGTGGCGTAGTACCAATTAAATAAACGCCTTGTGTTGGGTCTTGAATTTTCTGTTGTAAAGATAAAGCCATTGTTCCGTACCATAAATAATTTCGATATGCTAACTATAGCAGCCTTTTAGATGTCTAAATAGCTAAAATTCAAGATTGCGACTGAAAAAAATTGAAATAGAACTTGAGGGAAATTCATGGTGTGAAGATTTCAGGTTTCAACTCTGAATTCTAAGCTCTGAACTCTAAGTCCTTCACTCTGAAATCTATTGTTGCAAAACATTTACACCCATTTACCGCAATTACTCGCTTAACATCACGAACATCGCCATAATTACCCAGTTTAGAAAAATTCTATAGAAAAATAATCCAAACCAAGGGAAACAGTATGAAACTTAAATTGGTTGCAGCAAGTGTAGCAATTGCACTATCACTTGCTGGTTGTAATAGCACAACATCATCAAATAATGCACAAGCGGCCACGTCAGTAAAAGCTGAAAACAAAGTTTTCGCACAAGATTATGTGTTAGAAGAGCTCGATAACGGCCTTCGCGTTATGGTGGTTAAAACAGATTACCCAGATGTAGTCTCACTGCAAATTCCAGTATCAGTAGGCTCTCGCAACGAGGTAGAAGCGGGTAAAACAGGTTTTGCACACTTCTTTGAGCACATGATGTTTAAGGGCTCTGAAAAATTCCCGCAAGATGTTTACTCAGATATTCTTAAAAATTCAGGTGTCGATAACCGCGCTTACACCACAAACGATTACACCAACTACCACCTTAACTTTTCAAAGCAGCATTTAGAAACTGTGCTTGAAATTAAAGGCGATATTTTCCAAAACCTAAAATATTCTGAGTCGCAATTTAGAACAGAAGCACTGACGGTTAAAGGTGAGTACCTTAAAAACAATGCTAATCCAATTCGTCAGCTATTGAGTGCAGTGCGTAACGAAGCGTTTGAAAAGCATACTTACAAGCACACTACCATGGGTTTTTTCGAAGACATCGAAAAAATGCCAGATCAAATGGCATACGGTGAAGAGTTCTTTAAAAAGTTTTATAAACCAGAATATGTATCGCTCATTATTACTGGTGATGTAGACCCGAACGATACCATTGAACTGGTTAAAAAGCATTGGGGTAACTGGCAACGTGGCGATTATGTTGCTGATATTCCTGTAGAGCCAAAGCAAACAGCGGCAAAATACCTTCATAAAGAAAGCGAAGGTTTACCGGGTCACTGGTTACTTGTTTCTTACAAAGGTCCTGCATGGCAGCCAACGGAAAAAGACCGTGCTGCGGTAGATTTAATCTCACAGCTGTATTTCTCAAATAACTCAGCGCTTTACCAAGAGTTAGTAGTTGAGAAGCAGCTTGCTAGCCAAATGTTTACTTACAACCCAGAAACCAAAGATCCCGGTTTATTACACGTCTTTGTAAAAGTTGAAAAAGAAGAAGACTTAGCAAAAGCACGTGATGCGATTAATCGTACTTATGCCAAAGCGCGTACCGAGTTAGTAGATTCTGATAAGCTTGCTAACTTAAAGTCTAACCTAAAGTATAGCTTTGTGAATGGCTTAGATTCATCGCAAGCGATTGCGTCAACCCTTGCAAGCTACATGCATTTTGAGCGTGACCCAGAAGTTATTAACCAACTTTACGCTACGGCAGATAGTATTTCAGCAGAAGATATTCGTGAAATTGCAAATAAGTACTTTATTGATTCAGGCCGCACAACAGTGACTATGTCGGCACTTAAATCGGTTAAAGGTTTTGAGCAAGAAGTTGACTTAAACGGTGTTGTTGCTGAAATGAGCAAGCCACAAGGCGATGCAAAATTTTCTGTACTTGATATGCGTAGCAGCTCACCGCTAGTTGACGTAAACCTGTTGTTTTACACAGGTGCTGCCGCAGATCCTGAAGGTAAAAAAGGCCTTGCAGCAATTACAGCTAATATGATTGCTCGTGGTGGCTCTGAGTCACGCTCTTATAAAGAAATTCAAAAAGCGCTTTACCCGATTGCGGGTAGCTTCGGCGTACAAATTGATAAAGAAATGGTGTCATTCCGAGGCCGTGTTAATAAAGACAAGGTAGATGAGTGGTACAAAATTGTTAGTGACCAACTACTTAACCCTGGCTGGCGTGAAGACGACTTTAAGCGTTTAAAGAAAGAGCAGCTAGATGGCATTAAAGCAGGTCTTAAAGCGTCTAACGATGAAGAACTTGGCAAAGAAGTGTTATACAGCAAGCTTTACCAAGGTCACGCTTATGAGAGCTACAACTATGGTGATATTTCTGATTTAGAAGCACTGACACTTGAAGACTTAAAAGCATTTTATAAAGCTGAGTTTACTCAGGCTAAATTAAATGTCGGTATTTCAGGTGCTATGTCAGATACAGCAAAATCAAAACTGCTTAAAGACTTAAGCACACTTCCTGAAGGCAGTGAAAAGCGCCTAACGATTGCTGATGCGCCTAAATTAGAAGGTCGTCATGCTACCATCGTAGAAAAGCCAGCTAAATCAACCGCTGTGAGTTTTGGTTTCCCGATTGATACGATTCGTAGTGATAAAGATTGGGCGGCACTTTGGTTAATGCGTTCTTACTTTGGTGAGCACCGTAACTCAAACAGCTTCTTGTATCAGCGTATTCGCCAAATTCGTGGTATGAACTACGGTGATTATGCGTATATTGAATACTTCCCACGTGGTATGTATCAAACAAAACCTGATGCTAACTTAGGTCGCTCTGAGCAGATTTTCCAAATTTGGTTACGTCCACTGCGTTCTAACAATGATGCGCACTTTGCAACACGTGTTGCCCAGTACGAGCTTGATAAGCTAATTGAAAATGGCATGAGCAAAGAAGATTTCGAATCAACTCGTAACTTCTTAACTAACTTTGTGCCGCAAATGGTTGCAAGCCAAGATCGCCAGCTAGGTTATGCACTTGATAGCAAGTTCTACAATACCGATGAGTTTGTTGCTTATGTGCGTAAGCAGCTTGCGAGCTTAACCGTTGAAGATGTAAATCGTGTTATTCGTGACAACTTGCAAAATAAAAACATTCACTATGTGTTTATTACCGGTGATGCAAAAGACATGAAAGCGCGTTTAGCTAACGAAACAGTTTCTCCGCTTAAATACAATGCTGAAAAACCTAAATCACTTACTGATGAAGATAAGGTAATTGAAAGCTACAAGTTAGCTATCGATAAAGCCAATATCGAAGTGATGGATGTAAAAAACGTATTTAAATAAACGTTTTTAACACGGTAAAAAGCCCGCCAATTGGT
>NZ_JAKFZO010000037.1:0-26941 GCF_021654175.1 Pseudoalteromonas sp. MMG024 | reverse complement strand
GGCTCGTTTTTATACGTTTTTGCCTGTTTAATGGGCTTTTAAAACTTAACTTAAATAATTTTACCGCTTATTTGTTCTGATATCATTGCCTTGTGAGCAAAGTAAGATAAGATAAGCATGAACATTTGTTAATTTTATGTTTAATTTGTGTAATTCGGAATCTTTAAAATGAGTTCATCGCAACAAAAATCATTAATAATAATTTTTATCGCATCTCTTATCGGCTATGCCGTAGTTCATTTTGCATTATCATCAGTACTTACAAGTTCATCTTTAGCTATTGCTGTAGGCATTTTGATTGGTGGTGTTCTTGCAAGCTTTTCTGCTCATGGTGCAACTGAAAAGAAAGAAGCAAGTAAATCACTTTATGTTGGTAATTTACCTTATAAGGCAAACGAAGCGGTTGTTAGAAGTTTATTTGAACAACACGGGAAAATATTCTCTGTTCGCCTATTAAAGGATAAGCATACTGGTAAACGTCGCGGCTTTGGGTTTGTAGAAGTCGCAGAAAAGGATGCCGATAAAATTATCTCGGCATTAAATGATAAAGAGTTTCAACAGCGCACTTTAAAAGTACGTGAAGCGAAACAAAAGTCAGATGACAATAATTCTTCGGATGATAGTGTTAATCATTAATCACGGAGATTTTTAATTTAGTCTGCTCTAAAGCAGCCGTAGCATAATAATCTATCGGCTGCTTTTTATTATCTACTGCATTACACTCGCCAATCAGACTCGATACACGATTCGCGATTGCCTCACCAGAATCGAGTAGTTGTAAATCATGCTTTATTAAGTGTTTAAGTTCATTTGCAATAATTGGAAAATGCGTACACCCCAAAACTAAATGATCAATTTCACTGTTTATTGCTAATTTATCGAGTTCTTGAGCTAACGCTTGCATATCTAATGTATTAAACCAGAACTTGTGTTCAGCTAATCTTACTAGTTCGCTAGAACCATATAAGTCAACTTCACAGCTTCTTGCAAAATCATCAATTAATGTTGCGGTGTATTCATTTGCAACTGTGGCAGGCGTTGCTAATACGCCAATTCGTTTGCTTAGGGATTTCTCTGCAGCTGGTTTAATTGCGGGTACAACGCCTACTATTGGAAAATCAAATTGTGCGCGAAGTTGTACTAATGTTTGCGTGCTCGCAGTATTGCAGGCAACAACCAATATATCGACAGGCTCAATTTCTTTAATAAATTGAGTTAACAGACTAGTAATACGTTGCGTTAAGAACTGAGAAGAGCGTTTTCCGTACGGCAGGTATTTGTTGTCCATAAGATAGCTGAATCTTGCACTCGGTAAACTCGCTTGAATATGTTCAAGTACCGATGTGCCACCAATGCCAGAATCAAATACAACAATGTGCTTAGCCAAACTACCCGACCTAATACGTTATTAACCCGAGTAGTTTGCCATAGATTTTTTAATTCACAAGCGATGGCCTAGCTTTCTTTTTGTTGCTTTTGATTTAGCTGTTCAAAAAAGCTAGTACTGTAATCCAACAGATTCTCTTTATTAGCCTGCTGTTGATTCAGCCAAGTTAATAATTGCGTCAATTGATTCTCAATATTGAGTGGCTTCGCTTTGTCATAACTTTCTTTTAGCCCTTCATTTATTGGTTCAAGTTGCTTAGCAATTTCTCTACCTGGTTGCGTCGTTTGGTATTCTCGCACACTTGCTCTGACTTCTGTTTGCTGCAAGTTCATCGACATAGCCACCAATTGTGGAGAGTCTAAGTTTAGATTTTTTGCTTGCTCAAACGCTTCATCAAGCGAGCCATTAAAGAACTCGTTACTAACTTCTTGCAAATCTGACATAAGTTCATTAATTGCTGCGACTTCATCTTCATTTAAGTCACCTTCGACTGAAAATGAGTAAGCTTGTGAACTCGACTGAGAAGACGAATAACTCAACGACTCGCCGTTACCATCTTTATTATAAGAGAATTGTTCCGACGACTGATACTGGCTATTGTATGTTAACTTAATTACATCGCCTTCAGCTGTTTTAATCTCGTAACTCGCACCATTTTCTAGCTTATAATAATTCTGCGCATTAAAACTCGTAGACTTTGACTGTTCGCTTACTGGGTTAAATAAAGACTCTTCAAATTCGTCTAGGCCATCAAAAATAAGTTCACGGCTTTTTTCCACCCCTTTTTCAATATCATCACTAAACAAATCGCTGTCTTTAAGCTCTTTAATTGCCTCACCCAGACCTTGCTCTATCCCTTTACGTGCTTGATCAAGCATATTGGCCAACGAACCTTCATTAGCTCCGTCCGCTTGAGCACCTAAAATGGCACCTTTAACAAAGGACAGTACATTTTTAGCCACTTCTTCAAAATCAAACGTATTACTTGTGGCTTGCGGTTTCACTTTACTTTCAAATGGTATTGTCCCCATCATTTTTTGATAGGAGATCTGACTAGCAATTGTTATTCGTTGAGACATGGTAAAAACATCTTTAGACGATGCGTTTTGTGCTATTTCGTTTGGTTTATTTTGAGAAAAACCATACTTGTTTTCGGGTTGATACCCCAATCCACCCACTTTCATAATCATTGCCTCCATTTCAGAATGTCTACTTATCGACCAAATAGTGAACAACTTAAGTATAAATCATTAATTTAAGCACTGTTCAGCCTCCTTATATAAAGGTAATACCCACTTAGTTAAGTCTGATATTCGATATTGCTAAGGCGAAGTTTTCTGATGTAGTACTTCTAAATCGATAAATAATAGCGTGATTAACAATCAAAAAAGCCCGCGTAAATGATTCGCTATTTAAGTGAGTCAGTATAAGTATGTCACATTTTTTCTATGCTATAACTGGACAAAGAAAAACCACAACCTACAATAGCGCGACTCGCACACTAGAGGTTAAAAAGCATATGCCTGTAATTCAAATAGATACTTCACAATACGACGAACAACTTGCTGAAAAAGAACAACGTATCAGCCAACAATTCGCGCAGTTTAACGCGCCAAAATTAGAAGTATTTGCGTCTGAAACAAAAAATTACAGACAACGTGCAGAGTTTCGCGTGTGGCATGAAGGTGAAGATTTATTTCACATTATGTTTGACCCAGAAACAAAAGAGAAAATCAGAGTTGATCAGTTTGATCCTGCAGCACCATTAATTTATGAATTAATGCCACGTTTGTTAGATCTATTAAAACCGAATGAAATTTTACGTCGTAAACTCTTCCAAATTGATTATTTGTCGACACTAAGCGGACAAATTCTTGTTAGCTTGATATATCACAAGCAACTTGATGACGAATGGGTAAACGAGGCTAATAAGCTAAAGGCTTTACTAAAAGAAGAGTTTGATATCGATTTTATTGGCCGAGCTCGCAAGCAAAAAATTGTGCTTGGTGAAGAATATGTCATTGAAAAGCTGAATGTAGATAATCGTGAACTTGTTTATCAGCAAGTTGAAAATAGCTTTACTCAGCCAAATGCCAAACTAAACGAGCAAATGCTCGAGTGGGCAATCGATGTCTCAAAACCTCTTAATAATGATCTACTAGAGCTTTATTGTGGTAACGGTAACTTTTCAATTGCGTTAGCGCCTAGCTTTAATCGCGTACTTGCCACCGAAATTTCTAAGTCTTCAGTCAAGTCCGCACAATTTAATATTGCCAAAAACAAAATCGACAACCTCGATATAATCCGTATGTCGAGTGAAGAGTTCACTATGGCAATGAATGGTGAAAAAGAGTTTTCCCGCTTAAACGGTATCGACCTTAAAAGTTACAACTGTCAAAGTATTTTAGTTGACCCGCCACGTGCCGGTTTAGACAAAGACACCACTGATTTAGTACAAGGGTATGACAACATTATCTATATTTCATGTAACCCAGATACGCTGGAAAGAGATTTGCAGCAACTAACTGAAACTCATACCATCGCGCGTTTTGCCATTTTTGATCAGTTCCCGTATACCCATCATATCGAATCCGGCGTATTTCTTACGCGCAAGTAAAACATGCATCAAAAAAAGCAGCTATTTAGCTGCTTTTTTTTCTTTGGTATAGCTTGATGCCCCTTTAGCAATATAACGCAATTGCCAAATAATACGCTCGGTAAGTTGCTCACGCTGTGGCTTAGTGAGATCAAGCGCTTCAGCGCCTGCGTTAAATACTAACGTAACCATTGCTTCTGCTTGTATATACGCATGATTAGCATCACAACCAGTCTCGTTTTCTAAATAATGCGCGAGTTCTAGAATAAAGTGCTTAATTTCACGAGCAACTGCCGCCCTGAAAGCTTTTGATGTACCCGAACGCTCTCGCAATAATAAACGGAACTGGTTACTCGACTCATCAATAAACTCCATAAACGTCAATACAGATATATTGATAATACTGCCACCGCTTTCAATACGACGACGAGCCTGACGCATCAATTGACGCAACATCAAGCCTGCTTCATCAACCAAGGTTAAACCAAGCTCATTCATATCTTTAAAATGGCGATAAAAAGACGTAGGTGCTATTCCCGCTTCGCGTGCGACCTCACGTAAACTTAGATTAGAAAAGCTATGCTCAGCACTCAGCTGGTTAAAAGCCGCTGCAATTAAAGCCTGTCTTGTCTTTTCTTTTTGTTGTGCGCGAATACCCGACATACGTCCCCCATCTAATTTGCACGCAGTTTACCACAGAAAAAATATTTATGAATTTTGTCGAATTCACTTGATAAAAAGGCCATATAAAACTATTTTAGCGTACAAGTGTACGCTGAGATTTTTAAGAATGAAAAAACCACCTATTATTTGGCTTAATACCCTCTTTTTTACCATCACTTTTTTGGCTGCTGTTACCATCGTGCCTTGGTACGGTCTAGCGTATGGCTACAGTAGCGCAAACTGGATCGCATTTATTACGTGTATGTTTTATTGCGGTTTATCAATTACTGCCGGTTATCACCGTTTATGGGCGCACAAAACTTATGAAACCCATCCTGTGGTTGAGTTTATTTTTGCGATCGGCGGTGCGTTCTCAATTCAAAATAGCGCCTTACATTGGAGTTCAGATCACCGCCTGCATCATGGCAAAGTTGATGACGCTGAACACGACCCTTACGCTGCGACTCGCGGATTTTGGTACAGCCACATTGGTTGGATGCTGCGCGAATATCAAGCTCATAGGTACAACGACTACTCAAACTGTCGAGATTTACAAAAAAATCGTGTTGTTATGTGGCAACATAAACATTATTTGGCGCTTACCCTGATTACCAACTTTGGTATCCCATTAGTGCTTGGCCTGGTGTTTGGCAATGTATGGGGAATGCTACTTCTTGCGGGTTTATTGCGTTTAGTACTGAGCCAACACTTTACCTTTTTCATTAATTCGCTGGCACATATTTGGGGTTCTCGCCCTTACACTGAATCAAACACCGCCCGCGATAATGGCTTTTTAGCGTTATTCACATACGGAGAGGGGTATCACAACTTCCATCATATTTTTGCATCTGATTACCGTAATGGTATCCGATGGTGGCATTACGATCCGACAAAATGGCTGATAAAATCACTGTCATTTTTGGGATTAGCCTCAAAGTTACGCAAAACACCGCAAGAGCGAATTGAACGCGCAAAAGCGGCAACTTTGATGGAAAAAACCAAACGTACCTTACTTGAAAAGCAAGACAGTCATGTGCAATTAGATAAACTACAGCACGAATATGAGTTGTTATTAAGTAAAATACAGCACTATTATAAAGTAAGAAAACGCTTACTAGAGATGCGCAAAAACAAAGTGATACAGCAATGTGAGCAATCACAATTGAAAAAGCAGTATAATGACATTAAAGCGTCTTTAATAAACCAACAACAAAACTGGCTGGCGTTAAACAAAGCCTTAATTAAAGGGCTCGCAATAAACTAGTTAAAGGAACACTCTGTGACAAAAAAACAAGCGACTAAAAAACAGTATGATTATGATGCCATTATAATTGGTACTGGCCCTGGTGGTGAGGGTACAGCTATGAACCTTGCGAAAAGTGGCAAGCGCGTAGCGGTTGTTGAAAAACAACCGAAAGTGGGTGGTGGTTGTGCTCACTGGGGTACAATTCCATCTAAAGCACTGCGCCACTCGGTTAGTCGCTTGATTGAGTTTAATTCAAACCCGCTGTTTAATTCACAAGCTCACAGAGAGCGCATGACCTACCCAGATATTTTAGATCATGCGAGTAACGTAATTTCAAAGCAGGTTAATTTACGCACCAGCTTTTATGATCGTAACCGTATTACGCTAATTCATGGCGAGGCGAGCTTTGTTGATAAAAATACGATTTCAATTTTAAAAGACGACGGCTCGAGCGAGTCATTATCAGCGCAAACAATTGTCATTGCGACGGGCTCTCGTCCGTATCGCCCTGCTGAAATCGACTTTAATCATAAGCGCGTTTACGACAGCGATACCATTTTAGGTCTCAAGCACGACCCTCGTCATATTATTATTTATGGTGCAGGTGTAATTGGCTGTGAGTATGCTTCTATTTTTCGTGGCCTAGGCGCTAAAGTAGATCTCATAAACACCCGTGATCGCCTACTCGCTTTCCTTGATGCAGAAACATCTGATTCATTGAGTTACCACTTTTGGAATAGTGGTATTTTAATTCGCCACAACGAAGAGTTTAAAAAAGTAGAAACCCGCGATGATTGCGTCATTATGCATATGCAATCAGGCAAAAAAATGCAAGCTGACTGCCTACTGTTTGCCAACGGCCGAACAGGTAACACCGACAAGCTTAACTTATCAGCGATTGGTTTAAGCTCAGATAGCCGAGGCAATTTGAAAGTAAATGAAAACTATCAAACTGAAGTTGAAAATATATACGCAGTTGGCGATGTAATTGGTTACCCAAGCCTTGCAAGTGCGGCATTTGATCAAGGTCGAATCGCAGCAGATGCCATCACCACTGGCGAGTGTAATAAGAAACTAATTCGTGATATTCCAAGCGGTATTTATACTATTCCAGAAATTAGTTCTGTTGGCCGCTCTGAGCAAGAATTAACGGCAGCAAAAGTGCCTTATGAGGTAGGTCGCGCGCAGTTTAAGCACTTAGCTCGTGCACAAATTGCCGGTACAGAAGTTGGCAGTTTAAAAATCCTTTTCCATATCGAAACAAAAGAGATTCTAGGTATTCACGTGTTTGGTGAGCGTGCCGCTGAGATCATTCACATTGGGCAAGCAGTAATGGAACAAAAAAATGGTGGCAACACCATAGAATACTTTGTTAATACGACATTTAACTACCCAACCATGGCAGAAGCTTATCGAGTAGCTGCGCTTAACGGGTTGAATCGGTTAATTAAATAAAGCAAAAAGGCGCTTTATGTCAGGTTTATTACAAACATTCACATAAAGTGCCGCTTTTTTAAACTAATGCTTGAGATCGTGTAAAATTATTGTAAACTTAAAAACCTAAAAAAATAATAATAGGCTGTTAAGTATGAAAACCCCCACTCTATTACTTGCCTCAGCACTATCTTTGTTTTCTGTAAGCAGTTTTGCGGACTATTCAACTGCAAAGTATTATGAAAAACAGGGAGATGTTGAAAAATATGTGAGCGAACTCACCAAGATTGCAAAACTTGGTCATGTTAATGCGCAATACGATCTCGCAACTGCCTATTTAAATGGTCAAGGCGTCGAAAAAGATATTACCAAAGCCTACGCTTGGTACTTATTAGCTAAAGATTTTGGCCACCCACAAGCGAAAGATAAATATCGCGAATTACGTAAGCAAGTACCTTCGCGCCGTGAAGCAAAAAAAGCATATATCGACTTAAAAGATAGCTTTGGTAAAAAGCTTCATGATTTACGCTATGCACCTATTTCAAAGCATACCAACTTCTTTCCTGAGCGCGCTAAATTATTAGAACGTGTAGAACCTGAAATCGATGGCAACACTCGTTCAGCGTCTAAAGCTTGGGTAACAATAGGCTATAATGTCAACGAAAGTGGGGTCGTTGAAGATAGCCGAATTCTAGCATCATTTCCAAAAGGCGTTATCGACGAAGCTGCTTTAGAAGCAGTGAAAAAATGGAAATTCGAGCCAGATGTAAGCCCAACAGGTGAACCACGTCGCGTATTTGATTTGGTTGCTTCATTTACTCTTGGCTCTGAAAATAGCAAAGTTAAACGTGAATTTGAGCGTGCCCTTACTGAATACAAAACCAAGCTTGTCGAGCTTGCAGATAAAGGTAACAGTGTTGCACAAAATCGCTATGCATTAATGTTAGAACACGGTGTACTTGAAAAAGCATCGGAAAACGAGCATATCGATTGGTATTACAAAGCTGCTATTAATGGCAATCATGATGCACAAATGCGCTTAATGCACTGTTTTGAAAATGGTGAAGGTTGCCAACCTGATGAAGAGAAAGCATTTAACTGGTTACAACGTGCTTCAGAGTCAGGCAATGAACGCGCGCAATATCAACTAGCACGCATCATGCTAAATTACGGCAGCATTCATTATGATGTTGAAACAGCCGCTGAAATGCTAAAAACCGCAGCGCATAGCCAGTATTTACCGGCAATGATTGAATATTCTCGCTTACTTGCGTTTTCTGACGTTGCTGAGTTACGTGACGCACAAAGTGCAATTAAGTATGCAGAGTTAGCGCGTGCGGTTGATAATAATCACCCAGTACTATTATCAGTACTTGGTAGTGCGCACTCTGAACTAGGCCGTGTACAAGAAGGTCAAGTGTTACTGCAACAAGCACTGAATGAAGCGAATAATCGTAGCTGGCCAGCGCAAAACTACATTAAGTTAATTGAACTTAGTGAAGCATCAATGATGGCTGATACTACATCTGATTCTTACTAAGCTTATCGGCGAGCCGAGTTGGCTCTGGTAAACGATATTTAGTAACACATTGAAGAGCAAGCTGCAAAGCTTGCTCTTTTGTTATTAAGTGACCGGGCGAAACAAAAAGCGGCTTCACCTTATCCCGTGAGCGCACGACATAACCACTCTTCTTATCATTAATCACCAGATCTGAAATCGACCCTTTAATTAACTCCGGCTCATCAAATTTACCAACCAAACAGCTTTTCGCAATGCCTAGTGTCGGCACATTTAAAATAACGCCTATATGACTCGCTACTCCGAGCCCTAACGGATGCGCAATACCCTGACCATCAAACATTAATACATCAGGTGAGATTTTAAGTTGCGCAAGCGCACTCTGTATTGCACCACCTTCTCGAAAGCTTAATACACCAGGAATATATGGAATTACGGTTGGGGCTTCATAAACAGTAAGCTCAACCATTTCTAGACTAGGAAAACTGAGCACCACAATGGCAGCTCGTGTTGTTTTGCCCCTGTTGGGAAATGCAACATCAATACCCGCAATGTATCGCACAGGGTTTTGCATTGGTGTTAATTTAACTTTAGCAGCTAATTTTTGTTGAATTAACTTCGCGTTGGCAACGCTGCCAGGCCAAGTAATAAAATCTGTAATCGCCATAAAGAAAAAAGCCTTGCTAGTGCAAGGCTCTGTACATTATTTATTGTGGTACTGTTTACTTAGTTCACCTACCGAGTTGATAAACACTCCAGCGTTTTCAGGGTCAACTTCTGGTGTAATACCATGGCCTAAGTTAAATACGTGACCAGTTCCGTCACCATAGCCCTCTAGAATGCGCTGTACTTCTTGACGAATACGCTCAGGCGTACCATGAAGCATTGCAGGGTCCATATTACCCTGTAACGCTACTTTATCACCGATACGACGACGTGCGTCAGCAATATCAACAGTCCAGTCAAGGCCAACTGCATCACAGCCTGTTGCTGCGATCGCTTCTAGGTTTAAACCGCCATTCTTAGTGAATAGAGTAACAGGTACTTTACGACCATCGTTTTCACGAATTAACCCATCTACAATTTTCTGCATATAAGTTAATGAGAACTCTTTGTAATCGCGCGGCGATAATACACCACCCCATGAATCAAAAATCATCAGCGATTGCGCGCCGGCTTTAACTTGTGCGTTAAGGTAACTAATAACTGAGTCAGCAAGCTTATCGAGTAGCATGTGCAAAATCTCAGGCTCTGAGAAAGCCATTTTTTTAATTTTGCCAAATGTTTTACTACTACCACCTTCAATCATATAAGTCGCAAGTGTCCAAGGCGAACCCGAGAAACCAATTAATGGTACTTCGCCTTTTAATTCACGGCGAATTGTACGCACAGCATTCATCACATAGCCAAGCTCATCTTCTGGATCTGGAATAGGTAGATTAGCAACGTCGGCCATTGACTGAATTGGGCGTTCAAATTTAGGACCTTCACCAGTCTCGAAATATAACCCTAACCCCATCGCATCAGGAATCGTTAAAATATCACTGAAAAGAATCGCAGCATCCAGTGGGTAACGACGTAGTGGCTGAAGCGTTACTTCACACGCTAATTCAGCATTTTTACATAAGCTCATAAAGTCGCCAGCTTGCGCGCGTGTTGCACGGTATTCTGGTAAATAACGTCCAGCCTGACGCATCATCCATACTGGAGTTTGATCTACAGGTTGTTTAAGTAGCGCACGTAAATAGCGATCGTTCTTTAATTCACTCATGGTAGTGTAAAACCTAAAAAATAAAACTGCGCGAATTGTATCATTTAGAACGCTAACTAACTATGCGAAAGATCAAGCGCTAACGCTTTAAATGCGTAATTATTCATCTTTTTACCCTTATTTTGCTATTAATCGCCTATTTTTGAAATTTAACGTTGTTAAAATGAAAATAGTTTGTTATAAAATAGATACAAAAATAAGAGCTTGAATTAATCAAGTCAGAAAAAGTTTTATAACCACCCTATTGGGTGGTTTTTTCTTTTTATGCACATTGAAAATAAAGAACTTTTTCTAAGCACAAAATAGCATATTAAAAATCTTCTTAACTATCAGCTACTTAATCTGATTTAAATTAAATATGTTAAAAATCAGTTGACCTTTCATCAAGATTTCATTGTTATAGCTATTAGATTGAAGTAAAGGGACAAATATATGCTTACGAGATTAGAAAAAGCCAAAGAAGAATGGGGTGGAGCTCACTCAGCAATCGATAACTGGTTGCAAGAGCGTCAAGATTTACTCGTAATTTACTGTAAGCTTGCAGGTTTACCTCCCTATGAACGAAGCGACCAAGCGCTACCACAAAAATCTGAAATTCTTGAGTTTTGTCAGATTCTGATGGACTACCTATCAGCAGGTCATTTTGAGATTTACGATAACTTAGTAAAAGCATGCGCTGAAAAAGGCCCAGAAAGCCTTAAACTTGCACAATCGCTTTATCCGCAAATTTCAGCCTCAACTGATGTAGCACTTAGCTTTAATGATGATTACGCTAACGCAAAAGAAAAAAGCTTAATGCCTAAGTTTGACGAAGACCTTTCAACATTAGGTCAAGTTCTTGAGCAACGCTTTGAACTTGAAGATGAGCTTATTGAGAATCTATACACTCATCACAGTGAATAAATGGCGCTTATTAACGCCATTTTAATTTCTGCAGATTAGCCCGAACAAACAAGTATTAAAGCTATTATCAATAAGCTTCTCAACATCCAAAATATTTGCCTGCTCGTGACTTAAGTAAAGTACTGTATTAATAAGGCTTTGTTGAATATGCATTGCAATAAAGTCGGTTGGCAAAGCCACAAAGTTACCTTGCTGTTTTTGCAATTCAATATACTCAGTCAAAAAATAAAAGACACTATTCAAAACACCTTGTTTAAAGTCCACTTCAAGCCATGGACTGGCATAATAAATGGTAAAAAATGAAAACTTTTCAGGGTTATCAAGCCCCCATTTTATTGCGCTTCGCCACACACTTAATGCCTGTTCATTACTATTGATTGCATTACTTAACTGTAAACTTGTCACCAACTCCTGCTTCAGGTTTAAATACAAAGCTTCTACTAACACCTTCTTATTTTCAAAGTGATGAAATAAAGTTCCCGTCGCAACGCCAGCATGTTTTGCAATGCTCGCGGTCGATGTTTCAGAGATACCTTGTGCAACAAATAGTGTTAATGCCGCGTCCAGTAAGTTTTGTTTTTTTGAGTTACCCATTTAACGTACAAACAACTTTGTGAGAAATGACTTTGCCAACCCCTTAAATTTTAAAATAAGCTTAACGCGCGGTAACCATAATGGTGTTTTTAATACTGTACGCTTATGGCAAAACGTTTCAAACCCTTCACGACCATGGTAATTACCAACGCCCGACTCGCCTATTCCACCAAATGGTGCATCATCAGCCCCCACATGCATTAAGGTATCATTAATACATACGCCGCCACTATGTGTTTTCTGCAAAATCTGATTAATTGCCAACTTGTCCTTGGACATAATATAAAGCGCCAATGGACGCGCTTTATTATTGATATAGTTTATCGCTTCGCTAAGTTCACTGTAGGTAATTACGGGCAACACAGGTCCAAATATTTCACTCTGACAGGCCAACATTTGCTCATTCACATCAACCAGTAATTGTGGTGGCATAATGCGATTTTGCACGTCAATCTCATAGCCTTTAGGCGATAGCACGCGGGCACCTTTACTTTTTGCATCATCTAACAATGCTTGCAATCGTTCAAACTGCGCTAAATTGATAACGGCACCGTATTCATCATTAAACTTATCAACATCATATAAAGCAGCGAACCTTTCTAAATAAGTCTGACAAAATGCTAAATGCTGAGATTGCTCAACAAGCACGTAATCAGGCGCAACACAAATTTGACCCGCATTAACCGATTTACCAAGAATAATCGCATCAGCCGCCTTTTCTAAATCAGAATCAGGCGTAATCACTACCGGAGATTTCCCGCCAAGCTCCAAGGTATTCGGTACTAATCGTTCGGCACACGACTTTGCCACTAAGCGCCCGACAGACGTCGAGCCAGTAAAAAACACATGATCAAACGGAAGCTGAGTAAATTTAGCGGCGATATCAGGCCCACCCTCAATAATCGTCACGCTATCGCTTAGCGATGAAAAAGTCTCACGTAATACCTGATTAGTAAATGGCGTATACTCGCTCAATTTAACCATTACTTTGTTCCCAGCCGCCAACGCCGTTGCAATTGGCCCAATACTTAAAAATACAGGGAAATTCCAAGGCACAATTACACCCACCACACCTTTAGATTGTTTGTGAACATAAATAGATGATGGTGCGAGCAGTAGACCTGCACTGCGCCTTTCTGGTTTTAACCATGTTTTTAAGTGCTTTAAGGTATAGTTAAGATGCTGAACACTCGGTAATATATCCGCCATCAAGCTATCAAAATCAGGGCGCTTTCCATAGTCTCGGTTTAATGCAACTAGCAAGCTTTGTTGGTTTTCAATCAGCGCATTTTTCAAGCTATTAAGTAGGGTTTTACGCTCAATTAAACTTGGCTGTTTATTCGTAAGGTATTGTTGTTTTAGTGTTGAAAATGATGCTTCAAGATCAATTGCATTAGCATCTTGTTGTGCTGATGCATCGACAGACTCAAGATTAACTGGGTGTGAGGTGGATGAATTCATAAAACGTCTAAACCAAATAAAAACCGACTGATTAGTCAGTTTAATTTAGAGCAATAATTCAACAAAGGCAAATAAAAAAGCCACCCAACTAGGGTGGCTCTTTAAAACTGGTAATTAAAATTAATCAGAAGCAGCTTCTTTTTCAGCTTCAGGCTGAACTACTTTTAAAAGCTCAACTTCAAAAATTAGCGTTGAGTTTGCAGGGATCTTACCAAGATCACGCTCGCCGTACGCAAGTTCAGAAGGGATAAAGAACTTGTACTTTGAACCTTCAGCCATAAGTTGAACACCTTCAGTCCAACCTTTAATAACGCGGTTTAGTGGGAAAGTAATTGGCTCACCGTGAGAGTAAGAGCTATCGAACTCAGTACCATCAATTAGTGTACCTTTATAGTGAACTTCAACCGTATCTGTTGCTAGCGGCTTCTTGCCTTCACCTTCAGAAAGAACTTGATACTGAAGACCAGAATCAGTTGTTACAACGCCGTCTTTTTTGCCGTTTTCAGCTAAGAAAGCAACGCCTTGTGCTTTAACTTCTTCAGCTTTTGCTTGTGCCGCAGCTTGCTGCTTTTCAGCAACTTCAGTATTTAATTTCGTTAAAAGCTCTTTAATTTCTTCTTCTGTTAGCTGTGATTTACCCGCTAGAGACTCTTCTAAACCAGCAACGATAAGCGCTTTATCTAGTTCAAAACCAACTTCAGTTTTACCTTCTAGATCTTTCTTAACAAACTCACCGATTGAAGCGCCAAGACCATATGCTTGTTTTTGTACTTCGGTCTCTAATTTTACTTCTGCTTTCGGTGCTTCTTTATTACATGCAGCAAGTGCAAGCACTGATGCAGCAACGAATGAAAGTTTAAATACTTTTTTCATCTTTTTCTCCGGCAAATAAAATGCCTTTTATCTACAATTATCTAAGTTAAAATTAAATGAGTTACATGATAGGCTGACAAACATCGATGTAAAACACAAATAATGACGACAAAGACGTTAACCTGAGACAACGCCGATAATTATTATCTGTAACTACCTTGTTCTCAAAACTCGTCCTAGTCTAACCTCTCACAGTCTAAGAGTTAAGGGAAATAAGATTAAAAATGAAGCCATTTAGTATAACTTTATTAATTTTTACCCTATTTACCTTAACGGCGTGCGATAACACCGATGTCGTACCGAACAATGCGCAAGAACATGCAGTACAAGGCAGTTACGCAGCGGCCCTTAACTCCAATGGCAGCCTTGCAGTTGTCTCCTCTATCAATCATGGCATTTCAGTATGGAATTTGAATGACAATGCATTGCTTTACCAATGGAACCACCAACAAAGCGAAGACAACCTCGTTCTCGCTATAGACATTAGTGATGATAATAAGTTCGCTGTTACTGCGGATCGCACTAATTTTGCTGTCTGGAGCCTCGAAAATGGTGAAAATATCGGCTTTTGGAAAATCCAAGAATCGAGCATTCGCGATATAGCCGTTAGCAATAACGGCCGTTACGTGCTTTATGGGCGAGGTGACGGAAAAGTAATTCATATCGATCTAACTACTGGTCGCAGAATCGAATTTTTGGGTCACACCGAAAAAATCAACGCCGTCGATTTATCACCAAATGGCTATTACGCGCTAACTGGCGCCAATGACTACACCGCATATTTGTGGGATACCCGCAGCGCACAGGTAGTTCACCGTTTTAATCATCCAAGTCGCGTAACCCAAGTAAGTTTAGACCGAGAAGGCCGCCGAGCCTTTACCGCCGACAGCAAAAAACAAGCAAGTGTATGGAACTTACAAACAGGCGAACAAATTAGTAACCTGCAATTCAGAGCCCGACAAAAAGTATTTAGCGCAGTGCGCTTTAGCCCTGATGCTAATCAACTACTCACAGGTTCGCCGGCACGCACCATTGCACTATGGGATGCAAACTCAGGAAAAGAACTGCAAACATGGCAAGTAGCACCGCGCAAAGACTCGCGCCCAAAATCAGCAGTAGTATATGACATCGCTTTTAGCGATAATAGGCAGATTATCAGTGAAAGTTCTAACGGTTTATCTGAAACATGGCAAATGAACAAATAACCAGTCTTGAAGCGCGTATTACCGAACTTGAAACAAAGGTAGCGTACCAAGATGAAACTATCGATATTTTAAATGACGAGCTAAAGCAGCACCAAATGGCGATGGCAAAAATGACCCGTCAAATTGAGTTGGTAGGTGAAAAGCTAAAAGAAATGAAACCGTCTTCGGTCGTCAGTGAAGAGCATGAAACCCCACCACCGCATTACTAAATTGACGTTAAGCCTGATCACTCAGGCTTAAATACACCAATTACTTGTTCAAACTGGCGTGTTGACGCTTGAACTTGGCCTTCAGCCTGCGTCATAGTGTGGCCACATTCAACACACTCTACTTTTTCAACATCCATTTCTTTGTATAGCATCATAGTATCTTGCTTTTTACACTCTGGGCAGGTTGCGCCCGCGATAAAACGTTTTTTCTGTTTCATGGTTTTCAAATTAATCACAATGTTGATAAAGCGATTTTAACAAACAACACTGATTACTTGATATACTAGCGCAAGAAAAGTTTTCAAAAATGCTTACTAAATGATTCAAATCTCTAATCTAGAATTACTGCGTGGTGGCAAGCCACTATTAAAAAATACCAATGCAACATTATTTGCGGGCCATAAAGTAGGTCTTGTTGGCAATAATGGCTGTGGCAAATCAAGCCTGTTTGCACTTATTCGCAATGAGCTATCACCAGATATGGGCGAATGTAGTATTCCTAAAGAGTGGCGTATTGCATCAGTAAAACAAGAAACGCCCGGATTAGATATTTCAGCACTAGAGTATGTGCTGCAAGGTTACGAAGAATATTACGCACTGCGAGAGCAACTTCATGTAGCCGAACACGCCAACGACGGTGCAAAACAAGCTAAACTTCATCTCGCTTTAGAAGAACTACAGGCCTATCACATTGAGGCCAAAGCGGGTGAGTTACTGCATGGTTTAGGCTTTTCGCAGCAGCAAATATCTCTGCCGGTAAAATCATTTTCAGGTGGTTGGCGTATGCGCTTAAACCTTGCCCAAGCGTTATTACAAGAAGCAGATTTATTACTGCTGGATGAGCCAACCAACCACTTAGATTTAGATGCGGTTTACTGGCTAGAAAAGTTTTTGAAAACCTACCCAGGTACATTAGTGCTAATATCACACGACCGTGAATTCTTAGATGCCATTGTCGGCGAAATCTGGCACGTTTATCAGCAGCAAATTCACACTTACAAAGGTAACTACAGCCAGTTTGAGCGCATTAAGGCTGAAAAACTGGCTCAGCAGCAAAGTAACTTTGAAAAGCAACAAGAACAAATAGCGCACTTAGAAAACTTTATTCGCCGCTTTAAGGCCAAAGCCAGCAAAGCCAAACAAGCGCAAAGTCGTGTTAAAGCACTCGAGCGAATGGAAAAACTGGCGCCAGCACATATCGACTCGCCATTTAACTTTAGTTTTAAAGAGCCACCTAGCTTACCAAACCCACTTATTTCTTTAGAAAA
Source organism: Pseudoalteromonas sp. MMG024 (assembly GCF_021654175.1). Classification (NCBI taxonomy): domain Bacteria; kingdom Pseudomonadati; phylum Pseudomonadota; class Gammaproteobacteria; order Alteromonadales; family Pseudoalteromonadaceae; genus Pseudoalteromonas; species Pseudoalteromonas sp. MMG024. The sequence goes on along the minus strand of NZ_JAKFZO010000037.1, from coordinate 9,812 downwards.
AGTGAAAGCGGGTTATGGCGATGTCACCATTTTACAAGACATCAAACTAAACCTTGTTCCAGGTAGCCGCATTGCGCTACTTGGTAAAAACGGCGCAGGTAAATCAACGTTAATCAAATTATTAGCAGGTGAGTTAAACGCGCAATCAGGCGAATTTGTACACCACCTAGGCTTGCGTATAGGTTACTTTGCGCAGCATCAACTCGAATCACTCGACCCAAGTGCATCGGCCATTTTGCATTTGCAACGTCTGGATAGCAAAGCGACAGAGCAAGAATTAAGAGACTTTCTTGGTTGCTTTGCGTTTCATGGCGACAAAGCGCTGGAGCCTGTAGCGCCATTCTCTGGTGGCGAGAAAGCGCGTTTAGTGCTGGCGTTATTGGTGTATCAAAAACCTAACATCTTGCTACTCGATGAACCAACCAACCACTTAGATCTTGAAATGCGTCATGCTCTCGTAATGGCACTGCAAGGGTTTGAAGGGGCAATGGTTACGGTATCGCACGATCGTCATTTATTAAAAAACACTTCAGATCAGTTTTATTTAGTAGATAGCGGTCAAGTAACTCAACTTGGTTACGAGATTGAAGATTACTACGCATGGCTTGCCAACAAAGACGTCGCTAAAACACCTGAAAGTGATACAGCGCCAGTTGAAAGCAAACCTAACAAGGTGCAAAACCGCAAAGAGCAAAAACGCCTTGAAGCTGAGTTTAGAAAACAAATGCAGCCATTAAAGCGTGAAATTGAAAAACTTGAAAAGCAGTTAGAAACAGTTAGTGATGCACTGCAAAACGTTGAAAGCGCACTTGCGGACGCCAGCGTCTATCAAGATGAAAATAAGGCAGAGCTTAATAAACAGCTAGCGGAACAGGCGAAACTTGCGCCACAGCTCAATGAGATTGAAGAAAATCTGCTTGAAAAGCTCGAAACACTTGAACAAGAGGAAGCTGACTTTGCAGCACAATTTGCACAGTAGCAACCTCTGGCAGTTTGCTTTGCAGTATTACAGTAAAAGCGCGCGTAGCCGCGCGCTTTTACAGCTACAAGATAAATACGCTGCCAATATCAATTTATGCTTACTACTTAAATACCTCTCCCAACAAAACATAATCGTAAGCACCTCAACCATTGCCGTATTACATGCACACGTTACGGAATTTAGCCAAAACTACACGAAGCCGCTTCGCCAAATACGAGCCAACTTCAAACAGTCTTTGCAAACAATGGAAAATTACTCAGTATTGCGAACCCATATGCTCAATGCCGAGTTAGAGCTTGAAAAGCAAGAGCAGCAATTGCTAGTAGACGCCTTTAATCGCGTAACAGCAAACGATTCGCCTCCCACCTGCCCGCTTAAATACTACCTAGAAAACATTTTAGCAGTGCCAAAAACTGACCTAGATCAAACATTAACTCAACTTGCGTAAAGCGCGCAAATACGCGGGATAAATATTGATCTAAGTCATGATCATTATGCTCACCTTATTCTATTCTCTTTCGTGTTGACGTTAGAGGAGAAACACAATGAGCAATTTATTTAGAGACTTTTTCCAGGACCCTGTGCTCTTTTTATCATTTGGCATTTTAGGTGTTGTTATTGTTCTTTGCCTTTTCTACGTAGGCTTCTTTATCAATAAGATTAAGAACGATCAGCCTAGCGAGTCATAACCAGTTTTATAAAATTTGATAATGTGGGCTTGGGCCGGCATTTGAAAAACCCTGTTAGAATTAAGCACGACGCACTAAAGCATCAAACTAGGCAACTAGTTTGGTGCTTTATTTTTTCTAATACCAATTTGGGCAATTAAGTGCTCTATCTTGAGGCAATAAACCGCGCTGCTCGCAAGGCAATCATTTCGCTGTAAAGCTGCGCTACATGAAAAACTTTAACGCGGTTAGCAACAGATTTAATGCCTCAAAATGAATAATTATAATTGCGAATTGGTATGATACACTGAACAAATATTTTTCTTTTGTACACAGCCATGGATCAAAACTTTAAGCCAGCTTGGTGGATGACCAATCGGCACGCACAAACCATTTTACCGCGCTTTTTTCGCCCAAACCTTACCGTTGATTACAATATTGAAGAAATCACTACGCCCGATCACGACTTTCTGCAACTGATCTGGAGTTCTCAGCATATTGCTGCCGACGACAAACCGTTAGCAATTGTGCTGCATGGCTTAGAAGGAAATATTGATAGTTTCTACGCTAAAGGCATGATGAAAGCCCTAACTTTGGCCGGTTTTGATGTAGTGTTATTACACTTTAGAAACTGTGGACAAAAAGCTAATTTGCAGGCACGCGCCTATCACAGCGGCGAAACCAGCGATTTGCATTTTTTAGTTAATATATTAAAGCAACGCTTTCCAAGTAAGCCATTAATGGCTGTTGGCTTTTCACTCGGTGGCAATGTATTAACCAAGTACCTAGGTGAGTATGAAGACGAATGTCAGCTAGATGCCGCAGCCGTTGTTTCAGCCCCGTTTGCCTTAGCGTCATCATGTAAAGTGATTCAAAAAAGTTGCTTTAAGCTTTATCAAAAATATTTATTGGATAGGCTAAAAAAGTCCACATCAAGAAAGCTTGATAACATTAAAGAATCAATTAATTTAACGGCAAAGCAACTAGAAAACATTTACGATTTATGGGAATTCGACAATAAAGTAACGGCCCCATTACATGGTTTTATAGATGCAGCCGATTACTACCTAAAATCAAGCGGCAAACAGTATTTAAAACGCATCACAACTCCCACCTTAGTGATTCATGCAAAAGATGACCCTATGTTGTCACAAGAAGCTATTCCGCAAAAAGAAGACGTAAGCAACGCGGTTAAACTACTGGTTTCCAAACAAGGTGGACATGTTGGCTTTATAAGCGGTAAAAACCCATTGAAACCAATTTTTTGGCTTGAGCAGCAAGTTCCCCATTTTTTCCAGCAACAACTTTTAGGCAAATTAAAATGATCGTTCCGATTGAACAAATTGACCCAGATACTCTGACTAATTTAATTAAAGAATTTGTTCTGCGAGAAGGCACTGACTACGGTGAAGAAGAGGCAGCACTCAACTTAAAAATTGAGCAAGTGAGAGCACAGCTCAAAAGTGGCACAGCGGTATTAGTATTTTCTGAATTGCACGAAACCATTAATATTATGCCAGCCAGTGACTTTGAATCACACCCAGATTATGAATAGAAAAGGCAGCGCCTTTTCTATTTTTTAACTTTTCACTTTCTTATTCACAACTTCGATTACCAACAGCTCTCAACATTTCTATCGCGATTCTATTGCTTTACTCATTAAAGCAAGCACAATAAAGAAAACAACGACACAGAATCCACTATGAAATATCTAATAAAAACAAGCTTAATCGCAAGCGCCATTATGGCAACGTTCACAGTAGGTGCATCACAATACACAGCATCAGAAAAAGCGGTAAAACTCGCCCAAGAAAACTTATTAATCGACACCCATATCGATGTACCTTACCGTATTTACCACAAATGGGATGATGTCTCAAAAGCCACGGAAGGTGGTGATTTTGACTACCCCAGAGGTGTAAAAGGCGGATTAAATGTACCTTTTATGTCGATTTACATTCCAGCAAACCTCGAATTTGAAGGCAAAGGAAAAAGCTACCAACTAGCCAATCAATTAATTGATGGCATGGAAGCATTAGCACAACGTGCACCGGATAAATTTGCTATTGCAACCAGCACTGCTGACGTTGAAGCACAGTTTAAGCAAGGATTAATGTCACTTGCTATGGGTATGGAAAACGGCTCGCCAATGGAAGGGGAAATGGCAAACCTAAAGCATTTCTTTGACCGTGGTGTGCGTTACATTACCCTTGCGCACTCACAAAGCAACCATATTTCTGACTCGTCATATGATATTCGTCGCAAGTGGAAGGGTTTAAGCCCGTTTGGCAAAGATCTAGTAAAAGAAATGAATAAAATCGGCATGCTGATTGATGTTTCGCATATTTCAGACGATGCGTTTTATCAGGTGATGGAATTATCGGAAGTGCCAGTGATTGCATCGCACTCATCACTTCGTAAATATACGCCGGGTTTTGAGCGCAATATGGATGACAAAATGCTGCTTGCTCTCAAAGAAAACGGCGGTGTTATTCAGATTAACTTTGGTTCAAGCTTTGTAACCTCTGCAGCGGGTGCTTGGGGCGATAAAATGAAAGCAGCACGCAAACAAGCCAAAGAGACTTTCGGCGCAAATAGTTCTCAAGTAAAAGATTTCAGAAAAGCATACAGTGCTAAAAACCCATATCCGTTTGCAAGTTTAGAACAAGTACTGAATCATATTGACCATGTAGTAAAACTAATTGGCATTGATTACGTTGGTATTGGTTCTGACTACGACGGCGTTGGTGACTCACTACCTATCGGTTTAAAAGACGTAGCAAGCTACCCTAACCTAGTGCAAGGTTTATTAGATCGCGGCTACTCTGATAAAGATATTATTAAGTTATTAGGCGGTAATACAATGCGTGTTTGGCGCGAAGCCGAAAGCTACGCTAAAAAGCACTAACGCTTATAAGTGTTAGGCGGCATTGTGTCGCCTAACTTTCTCAGCAAGTGTTAAAACAGGAAGTGAACATTTTGAATAGCAACTTTGAGGCACTCTCATTAACACTGCAACAAGCTATTTTAGCAACGCTTTTGCAATGCCCGAATTGTAAACTCAACGCGCTTTTTAACCAATTGAAGCAACAAAAGCTACTGTACACCCTAGATTCAAACCCAGAGCAAAACCTGTTTAAGCAAAACTTTCTGGTAATGAATGCCCTATTCAACCTTCAACATGATGCAAAAGAGCTAGGGTATAGTTTAATTATTGAATCAATCAATATAAAGCTTGTTAAGTATCAAGAAAACCAAGTCACAAATCATAATCTTGCGCTTTCAGAGTATTATTTAGAATTTAACAATATCGCTATCTCAAACGATGAAATAAACCAGTTACTGGATAACTTTTGGCAGTACTACGCTGAACATAGCACAATAACATCAGATGATTTGAATACAGCATTTAACACCCTTGGCTTAGCTCGTGACGCTAATTTGAAACAGGTAAAGCGTGCTTGGTATAAAATTGCACTCGCATCACATCCAGATAAACAAGATAACCAACACACTGGTGAGTACATTGCAGCAAATCATGCCTATCAGTTGCTGGTAAAACACTTCACTGAGCGTAAGTAACTCTTATGCAACTAATACCCGTTGAGCCTGAAAAGCTTCCTTTAGCTCTTTTACTCGAAGCCGACCCAAACATTGAAAAAGTACAGGCATATTGAGCAAATGGCATCTGCTTTGCCGCAGTTATCGATAACAATGTAATTGCTGCTTGTGTCTTTCAACGACGCTCACACACCTCTTTCGAGCTTATGAATATTGCGGTGCAGCCAGCTTATCAAACACAGGGAACAGGTTCTAAATTGCTGGCATATGCAATTGCCGAAATAAAATACAAAGGCGTTAAAATAATTGAATTAGGCACTGGAGCTTTTGGTCATCAACTTAGTTTTTACCAAAAATTAGGATTTCGTGTTGAAAGTGTGATTAAAAACCACTTGTTAGAAAACTATCCTAAACCAATTTTCGAAAATGGTATTCAACACAAAGATATGCTCAGACTAACGCTTCACTTGAAAGATATTACATAGCAAATTAATAGTTTACGACTTATCGAATTCAACTTAACGCGATATTAAGCGCTAATGAATATTTGCCGTAAAAGCTAAAAGCTAAAAGCTCTAAATATAAAGGAATAATTTCAAAAGTAGAAAAAGCTGTATATGAAAACTGAAAAATTGGGAGTATTAAGAAATGGTTGCGGGAGCCGGATGTGATACGCGTTGGGCACCAACGACGACCGCAGGGCGAAATAAACTATTTATAAAAATTGGAGAATTTAAAGTACTAGGAAATGGTTGCGGGAGCCGGATTTGAACCGACGACCTTCGGGTTATGAGCCCGACGAGCTACCAGGCTGCTCCATCCCGCGTCAGAATGGTTCACGAACGTGAACAAGCCTTATAAGTTTTAATTCATTCTAAAAGAATTGGCTACCAAAAATTGGTTGCGGGAGCCGGATTTGAACCGACGACCTTCGGGTTATGAGCCCGACGAGCTACCAGGCTGCTCCATCCCGCGCCTGTATTCCTAAGCTTTGCTGCTTAAGTGAGGCGCTATAATAAAGATTTATGACAGTTATGCAAGTGTTTTCTTTTAAAAACTGTTTAACCGCTCAAATTAGCATCAACGCTTATGCGGTTTGATCATTTCTTGCCAAGGGTAACTTTGATCGCCCGTAATAATAAAGTCAGGGTTTTCAGTTGTTTCGCGCTGGTTATAGGTGATTGGATTGAATTCCGCATCAAAAAGCTTACCACCTGCCATTTCTACAATTATTTGTGATGCGCCAGTGTCCCATTCTCCAGTTGGCCCTATTCGCATAAAGGCATCAGCACGTCCTTCAGCGATTGCACACGCTTTTAATGAGCACGAACCTAATGGCAATGTATCAAACTCTGAGTCAATGTATTGACTTACCGTTGCAATATTTTGTCGCCTACTGACAGCTAACTTTAATTGAGATTGCTTTTGAACTTGCAGCTGAACATCTTCGCCGTTTTCACGCTTAAATGAACCAACACCTTGCATCGCCCAATATGTTACCCCTTCGGTTGGCCAAAAAATAACGCCAAACACCGGTTTATTGTTTTCAACAAGCGCAATATTTACTGCAAAGTCACCACTTTTAAGCACAAACTCACCTGTGCCATCTAGCGGATCGAGTAGCCAGTATCGCTGCCACGACTCACGGTCTGAGAGAGCAGGAATTGGCGTTTCTTCAGACATAATCGGGATATCTGGTGCTAGCGCTTTTAAACCCGCTAATAGCACCTCATTTGCCGCTAAATCTGCTTTTGTCACAGGCGTGTTATCTGACTTTTCACATAGTTGAATGTCATCTTGATGGTATACATCTAAAATAGCGTCGCCTGCTTGTCGCGCTATTTCAATACAAGGCTCAATAAATTCTTTCATTCGGTACTACTGTAAATTAAATTAAGATAAATACTGTTTTGCTAATAATAGTGCAGCAACGCTGCGCGCTTCGGTAAAGTCGGTTTGCTGTAATAGTGTTTGCCAATCGCTTAACGGCCACTTAACAACTTCAAGTGGTTCAGGTTCATCCCCTTCTAACTTCTCGGGGTATAAATCTTGCGCCAACAATATGTGCATTTTGGCGTTAAAATAACTTGGAGCTAACGATACTAACTTTAGTTCAGCAAGTTGCTTTGCACCAAATCCAGCCTCTTCTTTTAGCTCACGATTACCAGCTTGCACCGCAGTTTCACCAGGATCAATTAGACCTTTTGGGAACCCGAGTTGATAGTCATGGGTACCAGCACAGTACTCTCGCACTAATATTAGATTATTTTCACTATCCACAGGCACTACAAGCACCGCACCTCGGCCCCCGCCTTTTACCCTTTCATATTGCCTTTTAACGCCATTTGAAAAAGTTAAGTCCATCGCTTCTACCGTAAATAATTTACTGTGCGACACCTCGGTAACGTTTGTAATTTGGGGGAGTGTTAATCCTTTATTCTCGGCCATCTTGAAACTCTGTTAAACTACAGTCTAAATTTATAATAAAACTTTTAAACTAAAAAACCTATGTTAAATTGGCAGGAAATCGATACCGTTTTATTTGATATGGACGGCACATTATTAGACCTTCATTTCGATAACCACTATTGGCTTGAACTAATCCCACAAAAACTTGCAGAAAAACACGGTATCACTAAGCAACAAGCGTTTGCACAACTGTCAGAAAAATACCAACAAGTGGAAGGACAAATACAGTGGTATTGCTTAGATTATTGGCAGCAGGAACTCGATTTGCCAATTATCGAGTTAAAGCAAGAAATTAAGCACTTAATTAGCATTCGAGAAGACGTACCTGAATTTTTAAAAGCGCTTAAAGAGGCCGGAAAAAAACTTATTTTACTGACCAATGCACATCCTGATAGCCTGTCACTCAAAATTGAACAAACAGCATTTGATGTGCATTTAGATGCGCTTATTTCAACCCATGAGTTTGGCGTAAGTAAAGAATCTCAGCGCTTGTGGCAACAAGTGGAGCTACAACTTGGCTTTGATAAAACCAGAACTTTGTTTGTTGATGACAGCTTGCCTGTGCTTGATGCGGCAAAACAGTTTGGTATTAAACATCTTCTTGCGGTTGCAAACCCAGATTCCACCAAAGCAACCCGCACTATTGATAACTACTTATCAATTGAAGACTACCGCACTTTACTGCCGATAACTTAACTCATAAAAAAGGCCACATTAGTGGCCTTTTTGAACTGTTTAATTTGTTTTATAACTTACGCTGGGTAGCGAGCCTCTAAGCCTTTGTATACCAGCTCAGCAAAGTTCTCTTGATTAATATCGAGTGATTTAACTACTTCAACTAAGTGTTCGTTATCTTCTTGACCGTTCCACACTTTAATGTAGCTGCCATCTTTATAGCCATGATCTTGGCGGAAAAAATTAAGCGTGTTTTTACCAATATAACCACGATATAAATCGTCGATATCCATACCAATTTGCGCCATACAACCAGCAAATGCTGCCGCATCAAATGTCTTGTTTGCCACGGCACTTGCAGCAAGTAGCTCAAGTGTTTGCTTAAAATCGTCAGCTTGAGTTGGCTTTTCTAGTTCAGCAGTTAACTGCTCTGCTAACTCTTGATAACTTATTTCGCCATCGATTCGAAGCGATAAACCAAAATGGAAAATATCTACCAACTCAAGAATTACTTGTTCAGTGTCAGGTGTTTGTTTCTTCCACCACTTCCAACCGTAGTGGTCTTATGGTCTATTATCTAATAACACCTAAAAAGTGAGTGCAAGAAAATATATCACATTTAATGTTTCAAAGGTAAGTAAGAACATGAAGGGCGTAATATTAGATAACTATCAATATGGAAATTCGACAGTAGAGAGGCTAAAAGTCTTTTTAGACGATGAAGATCGCATCATTCTGCTGCCATTGCTGTTTTCTTATTACCTCAGTAAAAACTTACTCGTTCATAAACGGCGTGAACTAGAAGAAGAAAATAAGAACATAATTGAGCTACTCAAAACACCTGTAGCTTCCAGCACCGCAGGGGATTACATAGATTCTCTTTTCAAATTTTTGAAGTACGTTAACTCGAATCACAACACCTTAGGCGTGAATGTTCATCAAATAAACACAATTACCGAATCAATATTAATTGACTATCTTAATACTTACTTACCTCAACACTTATCACCAAAGACTATAGAACTACATAAAACAGGACTTACGGCTTTTTTCAACTTTTTAGCTCACATAGGAATGCGAAGCCCAGTAGAGCTATATATAACAAAAGATGCTCTTTCAACTGCACGAGACAATGATGAACAAGAAAAAAAAATCAACTATGTCTCTAAGTCAGGTCGATTCAATCTCATTAGAGAATGCGACACCATTAGAGATCGGTTAATTTTGAAAATGGGGGCTGAAGTTGGATTGAGAGCGTCCGAAAATCAAGGATTACGCCTTTATACTAAGAAAAGAGGTGAAGACTCAATAAATGATTTATTTAATAAGCTTGATTCTTCTGAGTTCTCACATGTTCAAGAATTTCAATATTGGCTTTCTGGCAGCCACTGCAAAGGTGGCAGTCCTCGGTACATTTATTTCAAGAGAGAATTACTTGGAGAGATGAAGCAATATTT
>NZ_JAKFZO010000036.1:0-34510 GCF_021654175.1 Pseudoalteromonas sp. MMG024 | reverse complement strand
CTAATATCCATACAAGCTAATTTAGCTGATTGCGCTTTATTAATTGGCGAAGGTAATCGAGGCAATCGCACCTTGCTTTTTAGTTTTGTTTGTAAGTGTTAACTCACCATTTTGATTACGTATTAATTCGCGGCTTAATACTAAACCAATGCCAGAGCCCTCAGGTTTGGTTGAATAAAACGGCACAAATAAGTTGTCGTTTAAATCAACGCCGATACCGTTATCTTCAATGGCAATTTGCCAGTTATCTGCTTTATTAATTCGAATAGTCACGCCAGACGAGTTTGCAGTTAAATTTGCCTCATTAGCGTTTTTAACAAGGTTGAGTAAAGCCTGTTCTAGTTGCTCAATATCACATTCAATTTCACCATTGTGTTCAATTTTGATATCGACATCGGGGAAAAGTGCTTCACAGCGTTTAGCAATTTCATCTGTGGTAACGTTGGCAAGTTTTGCGTTAGGAATTTGCGACAGTTTGGAATAGCTTGCAACAAACTCAAGCAGATGCTCAGCACGTTTTTCAATCACGTTAAGCATGGTGGTTTGTAAGTCTGACTGCGTTAGTTTTGGCAATTCTTGCAGTGATTGTGCCATTGAATAAATCGGCGTAAGTGAGTTACGCACTTCGTGATTAAGTACTCTTACTAGTTTTTGCCAGGCTTCTTTTTCGTTATGTCTTAAAGATTGCTCAATCGATACAAATACCAATAAACGATAATGACGATTACCGCGGTTGAGTGCATGTGCAACGACTTTGTGGCGTTGATTATTTTGCGCGAGTTGCCATTTGTCGGCATCGACACGGAGCCCTAAACTTGCTAAATCATTACCCAGTAAACTGGGTTTTTGATAATAATTGGATGCGGCTAGGTTATGATGATAAACCTGTGATTGGCTATCAATCACAATAATGGGTAGTTCAAGTTCGTTAATAAAATCAAAGATAAAGCTTTCGTTTTGCGCATATTCATGGCGTTTATTTTGAATGCGTTTGGCAATAGTGTGTAAATCGCGTTTTAGCCCAGCAACGCGACCTGCTGAGTACTTAGCAAGGTGCCATACTGTAAACTCTTCATTGGCTAAACCATCCAGCTGCACAGCAACGCTGTCGAGGGTATTAAAAAATCGGCGATACAGTGCAGTAAATACCACAACACTTGGGGCGAGTAGGGCAATAATCAGTGTTGTGCCTTCAAGAAAATCGAGCTGAAAATGCACAATTAAAAAAACTAACAGCCCTAATAAAATCAAACAAGGTAGCGTAAAAAGTGTAATGACTGTGCGTTCTAACGAGTGCTTTTGCATTAGTTGCTCTCTTTAACGCTAATATTGAATTTTTCGATGCGGCGATAAATAGCTGATTTACTGAGCCCTAAAAATTCGCCCGCAGCAATGACATTGCCATCAAAGTGCTTGAGCGCATTATTGATCATCAGCTTTTCAGCTTGTTCTAGGTTCATAAGTGGTACGCTTTCATGTTGTGTACTGAGCTCGAGTTGCAAATGTGTTGCATCAATACTGTCGCCATCGGTCATGATCACCGCGCGCTCTAATACGTGTGATAACTCACGTACATTACCCGGCCAACTGTGCGCTTTGAGTTTTTCTAACGCGGTATTTGTAAGTAGTAAAGGCTCAAAACCATAGCGCTTACAGTGTTTTTCAATAAAGTGATTAGCTAGTAAGGCAATTTCGTCTTGGCGGTCGCGAAGTGGCGGAATAGTCAGTACTAAGGTGTTGAGCCTAAATAATAAATCGCGTCTAAACTCGCCATTGTTTATGGCTTTTTCAAGGTCGGCATTGGTGGCCGAGATAATTCGTGCGTTACTGGTTTGGGTTTTTGAGCTGCCGAGTATTTCAAACTCGCCGGTTTCTAAAACGCGCAGCATTTTGGCTTGCAGTGACATTGGCAGGGTGCCAATTTCGTCTAAAAATAAGGTGCTATCGTTGGCGAGCGAAAAGCGACCTTCGCGATTTTCTTTCGCGTCGGTAAATGCCCCTTTTTTATGTCCAAATAATTCACTTTCAAATAAGTTATCGGGAATAGCCGCCATATTGACACTGACCATATTGTGGTGTGCGCGAGCGCTGTTATCGTGAATGTACTGTGCAAGTAGGCTTTTACCTGAGCCATTTTCGCCGGTGATCAGCACATTTGCGTCCGTTTTTGCAATGCGGCTTGCGGCTTTAACTAGCGTTTTAGATTGTTCGCCTAATGCTAAAAATCCGCTGCTAGGTTGGCTGTCGCTGGTATTTTCTGGCGCTAGTTGGTTTTCGATGGATTCGAGTAATTTGGCGTTTTTCCATGGTTTTTCAACAAAGTCGGATGCGCCAAGTTGCATTGCTTTAACCGCTAAGTCGACTTTTGCCCATGCGGTGATGACAATCACGGGAATAGTTAGTTGTTGGCGTTTCAGCTCTTTTAAAAAGCCAAGGCCTTCTTCGCCAGATGTGGTGTCTTTGGTGAAGTTCATATCAAGCAAAATTAAATCGATTTGCTGATTTTTTAAAAGGGCTAAGCCGACACTTGGATGGTCGGCTTCAGTGCACGTGTAACCATGGCTTTCAAGTACAATGCGCGCCGATAAACGCACATCTATGTGATCATCAATAATCAGTATTTTTTTCATAATTTTATTTTTATAGCTTTAGAGCCTTAACCAATTAAGGGCTTTCTTAACTGGCTAAGGCCAGAGGTATTAACCCCAAATTTAGGTTAATTATCTCTAAGTGCTGCCATTGGTTTTGCGTTTATTAGTTTGCTCATTGGGAATAATGTGGCAAACAGTGCGAATAACACAATGCTAGCTGCGGTTATAGTGAGCCATAGCCAATTGAGAAGCAACCAATTTGCTAACTCAACTTTAAACATTGTGTAACCACCTACCATCACCACCAATGCGGCAATAAAAGCAAATGCTAAAGGCAGTAAGGTGTCTGACAACAATTGTTGATACAAGCGCTTGCGTTTTGCACCAAGTGCCATGCGCATACCGTATTCGTAGCGGCGAAGACCTAGGTTATAGCTGAGTACGCCATAAATACCAATACCCGCCAGAACTAGGGTAAAGAGTGCCAACACAATGCTTAAGCTTAATGTAATACGCTCCATATGAACCATTTTGGCGTATTCGTCTTCCAGAAAATCGAATTTCCAAAGGCCTATGCGGCTATCAACCGTACGCGCTGCCTGTAACAGCTGCTCTCGGTTTAAGGTTTTTCCTTGTTCCATTTGAATGATTAAGCCAAATGCATATGGCTGAGCAGCCCACCAAAAATGTCGCCCTTGGTGTTTGTCGAAAAACTTAGGGTGGTTAAAGTTTTCAGTAATACCAACCACTTCCACTGGGTTATCAGGGTCAAAACTTAAAAACTTTTCACCAATTAAACTGCCACCAGGTTTGAGCATATCGTTAACTGCTTTGGTGACCAAAAACTCGTGTTTTTCACCGCGAATAGCGGCTTCGCTAAAGGTGCGTCCTTCTATAATTTTAAGACCAGTAATATCAAAGTAATCAGGGCCTACCCAGGCTTGTGGAATAAAGACCGTTTCTTTACCTGACATATCTTTTACTGTGCTTGAGCGAAGTCCGTCGTTTACTGGGCTGTCGCCGTGGCCTACCTTAACAACACCATCGATGTTTGCCACTGCAGCGCGAATTTTTTGTAAGTCATTATATTTTTGCTCTAACGTACGCTCTCTATCGTTGATAAAGAGCATGGTGCTATAGCGATTATCAACTTCACTGCCAAGCGGTCGTAATAGCGTTTCTAAGGTTTTGTTTAATGCCATGGTGGCACCAATGACAAGGGCCGTTGCTAAAAACAGTTGCAGCGCAATTAACAGCTTTACGGTACTGCCTTTAATTTGGCTTACGCCGCCTTTACCTGAACTTTGAATTTGCGTTCTAAGCTGGCCAAAGTTGATTAATCGGCTGGTAATAAAAGCAAATAACCAAGCAAATACCACGCAACAAATAACGGCAGAAGAGACAACGGTAAGGTCGAGATTAATGGCGCTAACCAGTGGTAAATGCCCTTCACTTAAAAACTTAAATAGTTTGATGCCCCACGCCGCAAAAAATAAACCAGCCAGTGCTGAAACTACCATCAGCAAGCTTGATTCCACTAAAATACTGGTAAAGATCACACTGCGTTTTGCCCCTAAAACGGCTTGCAGTGCGAGTTGTTTGTGTTTTACAACGGCGCGAGAAATAAATAAGTTACTGACATTTAAGAGTGCAATCAGCACTAGACTTACTACGCCCACTAACATAAAAATTGCTAACGTATCGTTGCCGTTAAGTTCTTTTTCGCGAAACGGTGTAACGATAGGCACAATGTCGTCTACTTCATCAAATACCGCTTTCCAATCACTTTTAATTTCTAAGATACGTGCATGCAAGTAGGCTTTGGTTGATTCTGGGGTTTCACCCGCTTTAAGTGTGCCGATAAGTTTTAGGCTACCAAATAAGTTCCACCATGGGCTTGGACGCTCTTCATTATAAAAACGCGAATCACCGCTAAAGTGAAACCATAAATCACTTTTACTGCGGTTAAACATAAATGGGTTTGCGTAGTCTTTAGCTACAACCCCAACAATTTTATATTGGCCATGAACGAGTTCGATCGTTTGCCCGATTGCATTTTTGCTGCCATCAAAATAAGTTTGCCAAATTGCATAGCTGATCAGTACTTCGGTGCTTTTCTCATCAAGGCGTTTTTGTGGTGATAAATGTTGACCAGCAGCAAGTTGCATATTGGTAATGTCGTAATAGTCGTTGCTGGCAAAGGTCATATTTAACTTAGGCTGACCCGGCAAGTTCATTATTACGTCTTCGCCAATGTTAATTGCGGCGACTTTGTCAAAATTGTCGTGGTTGTTATACCAGTGAATAATCGATTGAAAGCTTTGAAAGCCGGGGCTGTTTTTATCGGAATAGACGTTGTCTTGTTCCACTACCACAAGACGCGATTCGTCATCGACATTAAGCGGTTTAATAAAGTAACTACTAAATAAGCTCATTACCACAAAAAAGCAGGCAAGCGTGAGCGACAGAGTGAGCACAATGGCGCTGGTAAACCCTGGCGCTTGCAGCAGCGAACTGCCGGCATGTTTTATTTGTTTGGTTAGGCGTTGGACACTCATGCATGCGCCTCCAACTGAGTTTCGGTCGTTACTGCAGGCGCTTTATCATTTACTGAATTTAGCACCTTACCATCGAGTAGTTTTACTTGTTTTTTAGCGTAGCCGGCATAGCGCGGATCGTGGGTTACCATGCAAATGGTAGTACCTTGTTCGTTCAGTTCGGCAAGTAATGCCATTACCGCATCACCATTTTTAGAGTCGAGGTTACCCGTTGGCTCATCCACTAATAAAATGCTTGGGCTGCCCGCTAATGCACGGGCAATGGCAACTCGCTGTTGCTGACCGCCGGATAACTGATTTGGTTTATGTTTAGCGCGATGATCAATCTCTACTTGTTTAAGAGCAGTATTCACGCGGGTATCAATATCAGCTTTGCTTAAAGCGGGTTCGCGATATAACAGCGGCAGCGCTACATTGTCAAAGACACTAAGTTCATCAATTAAGTTAAACGATTGGAAAATAAAGCCAATATGCAAATTGCGCAGCTCTGCAAGGGTATCCATATTAAGGCTGCTGGTATCGACACCTTCAATTTTATAGCTGCCGCTGGTAACGTCGTCGAGTAAACCCATCACACTTAATAAAGTAGATTTACCACAGCCTGATGGGCCGCTAATGGCAATGTAATCGCCTTTATAAATTTGTAAGTTGATATCGCTCAGTGCATGTGTTTCTACGTCGTCGCTAAAGTAAATTTTTGACACATTGGTCAGTTCAATTACCGGTGTATTGTCCATGATTGCTTCCTTAATTATTTGTAATCGTTATTGTTTGCAAGTGTTTAAAATCAGAGCTGTCTGAAATTACAAGGGTGTCACCGGCATTTGCACCTGAATTGATAACAATGTTATCGCCGGCTAGTTTACCAAACTCAACTTGGGTTTTAACTAGTTGATTTTCGGCTGGGTTCAAAATGAAAATATGGTTTTGTGTTTCGCCACTTACAAAGCTAGGGCGACGTACATAAAGAGCGTGGTTAAGCTCGTCTGTGACAATATCACCTTCAATGGTGAGCTGTGGGCGGGCATTGCTTGGTAAGCTGCCTGTAAGCTCAAGCTCTACAGTAATGCGACCATCGCTGACGATTGGATTAATACGATTCACCACCGCTGAAACCGTACCAGCGAAGGTGTTTACCATTGCTTTTTGACCGACTTCAATGCGGCTTGCTTCACGTTCTGGCACATTTAAATCGGCAAGTAGTTGATGCTCACTGCCAACTACCGCAAGTGGTGCACCCATTTGCACCGATTGACCTTGCTCTACATTGACCGCTTGCAACATGCCATTGATGCCAGCAGTGACATTGAGTTTATCGACATCTTGTTGTGCTGCATTAAAGCTAAGCTCAAATTCGCGCATTAATTCGCGCTCAACTTGTAAGCGTTGGTTGTGTAAATCACTCGCTTGGCTGAGCTGCTGTTTGGCAAGAGAAACGCGTTTACTCAGTTGTGATACTGCTAGTTGCGAGCGCTTATAATCTAGAGTAGAAACAATGCCTTGCTCAATCAGTTTTTGCTCTGCTTCAGCGCGCAAATTGGCGTTGGCAAGTTCGCTTTCAAGCAAAGTTAGGTTTGCTTCAAGGTTTAGTTTTTCACTTTTTTGGCTAAGTTTTAATGCTTCAAAATTAGCTTTTTGACGAGCGAGCGTTAAACGAGCACGGTTTAGTTGTTGCTCAAGTGTAGGATTTGAAAGGCGTAAAATCACCGTATCTTTTTCAACGCGGCTACCCGGTAGATGAAATACTTGTTCTACTTGTGCTTGATAGCGCGCAGTAATAAAGCGGCTGTATTTAGAGCGCAGTTGGCCAAACCCTGACACCGTTAATTTAAGTGGCCCACTACTTACATCTGCAAGCAGTAACTCATTTCGGTTTATGCTGGTATCCCCATCGCTAAACGAGGACGCAAACCCTACTACTAAACTGAGCGATAAAATAATCGCAAGCGGCATCGGCCAACGTTTCTTTTTATTATTACCTGCAAGGCTTTGTTTAATATCCATCTGACTAACTTCATAACTTTTGATAGTTTAGCTATAGCGAACGCTGTGCCATTTATTAAAGTAAATAAAATCAATGGTTTACTGTTTTTGGTTGAAGTGGGTTTTTCCCTTGAACGGGAATGGGAATTAAAAGTGGGAAAAGTTTTATCTCACGTGCATGTATGAAAGATAGAATAGAAATAACTAATAAAGCACGTTTAAGTCTTAGTTAAACGTGCTTTAATAATTGATACTCTGATGTTTATACTTTATTTAAGGTGTTAAAAGCTCTCGTTATTTAGCAATGTTTGATATGTTTGCACTAAGGCTTTCTCCTCTAACGCTACTGACCGCATGTTAATCATTAAGTCCCTGTTGTATTTTGCGAGCCTTACCCAACCAACTACTGAGGCTGGTTTTGGGGCTGCATTATGGACACTGCAAAAATATTGCATCTTGTTGATGTCATCTAAACCTTCAAATGCTTTATGGTGAGCTAAATAATTTTCTGGCTGTTCATTTATTGGATTTTTTGTCTTACCCTTGCAATAGCCATTAAGAAAATAGTCAAATCGTCCCTTAGAATTAGCCTCGGGCTTGGCTTTAATCCAAGCTTTAGCATTCAGTTGTTCAGCCAAGAACCTCTTGTTAAAACAATTCTCTACACCGTTTTTAAATTCGCAGTACTTTAAAGCATCGCTTTGCGTAATTACCAGAATAGTTTCTTCACCATGATTCAAATCCATAGAGCCTGCTGTACCAAAAGGATAGTTGTAGGTTACAGATTTTTTTTCGCCTTTTTCATCTTTCCATGCTACCGGTTTTGGCCAATTACACTTAGTCTCATCTGTTGCACTGCATACAATATTAGATAGTTCACTATTCTCATCCTCACGAATTGAATCCTTGATAATGTGATTTCGGCTAATTTGGGTATAATTGTCATCTGTATGAATAAACAGATCTTCAATCATTTGAGTGCGGGCAATAAAATGTGGCATAGGAGTACCGTTAATTCTATATTGCTTTCTAGTTTCATAATTAGGATCCAGCCACTTGTCCCAAATGTGTTTTTTTAAGAGCCGTTTGACATTGTTAGCACGACATGCGTATTTTTGCTCCTCGCTGAGGAAACTTTGAGCCGCAACAATTTGTTTGTATTCACTTGGTAATTCAAGTTCTTCTGATGGGCAGCTACTAGTAAAATCAAAGCTATTGTCGGTTAAGTCAAAGAAAGGTTTGATTGCTTGCGCTACATTGCCGGCCGCTCGCCACTCCATATGCCAATGCTTTGAAGTGAGTTTTGATGGTTCCGCAGTTACTTGACCTTCTTTATCTTTTTTTCCTACTTCCTGAGCTACCGTAATGTATGGACTTCTCCATTGGAAATACCCTTGAGCCTTTTCCTTCAGTCGACATTGGGGGCGATATTCGTTCCCGTCGACATGTTTAATAGGAAGGTCATTATCAGGATGAGGACAAGTTTCAAAGAAAGCCTCACTTGTATTTATAAGGTATTCCGCGAGTTTATTCTTAATCCTAACTTTTTCAGGTTCACCTTCACACATATTAGGTTGACCTGAGAATTTGCATATATCGTTGAATACAAAGTCTAGATTCGCGTAAAGAAAAGCTTTATCCGTAAGGTTATGAAGCTGAGCGTAAGTGTTCCATAAACGATATTCTGCGTATTCGTCAGGGAATTCATTTTTCGGATAGTCGCCCTTTTTATCATCCAAAACGTGGTTTGCAAGTTTTTTCAGTATGTCATTATCAATAGATTTTAATACTATGTTTGCTATAGTCATGAACTGATTCGAAGACTGGTCGGCACATTTCAAGTCAAAACGTTCATTAAAATAAGCAGGTGTTATTTCGGTTGTGAATTCGCCTTGTGCATCGTAGTTTAAATCCTCTGAGAAGTGATTATCTGTATTGGTAAGTTTGCACTTAGCATTCGAATCATTGTTAATCTTGAACGAAAATTGTAGTGTAACGCCCATATTCAATTTAATCTGTTCATCAAACACCTCTATCGGATCCACCGGGTTTATGCTGAAAGCGCGCTCGAATAAAGAGGTGTGATTTAGCTTAATACTAACTTTCTTTAAACTTGGAGCAGGTGGTGGAGTCACTTCAAAACTTGCTGTGGTTTCAACTTGATAACCCAGTTCATTTTGGCAAGTAAAGGTATTAGTGAATTGGCCAGTTTGTTTTGGCTCAAATACATATGGCGCACTGATACTTATACTATTACCCGATTTATCGGTGCATGTAGCCGCATTCGTTGTAACCTTGTTTAATGTTATGCTCTCTCCCAAAGTCACTTTTTGTGGGGAATATGAGAAGTTAGCGGTTGGTTTCGAAATGACTTCATAGCTTGCCGTTGTTTCAACTTGGTAACCCAATTCATTTTCGCAAGTATAGGTATCGGTAAATTGGCCAGCTTGTTTTGGTTCAAATACATATGGGGTACTGGTACCGATATTTGTTCCCCACTTATTGATGCATTTAACCGCATTCGTTGTAACCTTATTTAACGTTACGCTCTCTCCCAAAGTCACTTTTTGTGGGGAATATGAGAAGTTAGCGGTTGGTTTCGAAATGACTTCATAGCTTGCCGTTGTTTCAACTTGGTAACCCAATTCATTTTCGCAAGTATAGGTATCGGTAAATTGGCCAGCTTGTTTTGGTTCAAATACATATGGGGTACTGGTACTAATGCTATTACCCCATTTATTGATGCATTTTACTGCATTCGTTGTAACCTTATTTAACGTTACGCTCTCTCCCAAAGTCACTCTTTGTGGGGAATATGAGAAATTAGCAGTTGGTTTAGCGATGACTTCATAACTTATAGAATCACTGGCTGTATCACCTTGAACGTTTTCACAAGTGTAGGTATCGGTAACTTTGCCAAGCCGTGTAGGCTCAAACGGAAATGCGCCACTGGTGCCGATATTTGTTCCCCACTTGTTTGTGCATCTAGCCGCATTAGCTGAAACTTTATTTAACGTAATGCTCTCACCCAAGGTAACTTTTTGTGGGGAATAGGAGAAGTTCATTGTTGGTTTTGGCGCGGCGACCTCATATTCAGGATAAGCACTTGCCAAATCTCCATATTTGCTCTCACATGTGAATTTTTCTTTAAATTTACCTAGCTGTTTAGCCGCAAACTTATAAGAACCTGCCGTTCCGATTGTATTACCATGTTTATTAAGACACTTGACTGTATTTTGGCTTGACCAGTTTAAGGTAACGTATTGGCCTGAGACTACTTTGCTAGGTGAATATTTGAAACTTAATTTAGGTATTGGCCTGGGTACAACCTCATAACTCGGTGTTGCTGAAGCTTCCTCGCCAGTATCGCTTGTGCAAGTAAACTTATTAGAAAAAGAGCCTACACGATTTGGTGTAAACTTATATCTTCCTGCTGTTCCAATAATATTGCCATATTTGTTTTTACAAGTAACCGTATTGTTAGAAGACCAAACTAATGTTGATTCTTCTCCAAGAACGACTTTTTTTGGTTGATAACTAAAATTTAATGACGGCACTGCTGCGTTAGCGGTGGTAGCTAACAAAAACAACAGACTTGTATAAATTTTCAATTTTATGTCCTTTTTTTAAATTGATTTGACGTCACAAAAGGTACTACTTCTTGTTTAAAAGAGACCTGTATGTGAAATTAAAATTAAAGGTTGTGTTGAGTTTTATATTTTGTTTTCTGGAAAAGAAGCAGAATGATTAGAGGTTTTAAAACCAATTTGGCAAATCGATTTAAATTGGCTAGAGGAAACATTACTAATTAAATGCATCTAAAATCCCTATTAGACTCATATGTTTGGATTAAAGGAATACTATACTGTTTCAGAAAATGAATTGAAACTGTATTTTTTAAGCGTACCCAGTTGGCTTGCTATAAAGGTCAAATATTAGTGCCCTATAGGTGATTAGCAATTTAGCTAACCTTGACAGTTATTCTAGGACATCACTCCAATTCAATCGGCGAATAACCTATACCATCAGGGCCTTTGCCTGTGGGTAGTTCAAATAAGGTTTTACCGCTTGGAATATCTATCACGAGTAGTTTGTTTTTGCTATAAGCCGATAAAAACACAGTGCGATCGTTAGGGTGGAAGGTAACGCCTTTTGGCCCGATATTATTGAATGTGATTTGGTGTAGCTGTGTTTTATTGACAGCATCAAAAATCGTTAAAGTATTGTTTTTGTAGTCAGGGATAACGGCGTATTTTTCATCTTTTGTGAGTAAAATACGGTAAGGGAATTTAAAGCCTCGCCATTGCTTAATTATATTGTCGGTTGTTAGGTCAAAAACAGTAACTAAGCCATTTTTATTGCTGCCGACCCAAAGCTCAGTGCCCGATTTATTAATGGTGATAGCTTTGGGTGTTTCTGGTGTGGCAATTGTCCTTAATAACTTGCCCGAATTTATATCCATTTCAGAAACAGTATCGTCATGCATATTGGGCGTGTAAACGCGGTTGTTAGCATGTGCGAGTGCGACCATATGCGAGCCTTTTTGATGTGTGTGTATTGCTTTTTCAATGTTTCCCAAATCGATATCGACAATTACCACCGAGTTTGAACCTTCTGCGGATACTGCAACCTTATTTGTACCTTTTAAATATAAAATGCCGTGGGGATAGGGGTGTTTGACAAGGCTAATGGTGTTAGTCGCTTTTGCGGCTTTAATATCGAATACCGTTAAACTGTTACCGCCATTGTAGTTAGTGACAACGGCTGTAGTTGCATTGTCATTTACGGCAATTTCATGAGGGCCTTTGCCTGTGCGTCGAGTGTATTTGATTTTTCGACTTTGTAAGTCGATAAAACTCACCGTATCTGCTTTTTTATTTACGACCACTAACGTACCTGAGAGCGTGTCATCGTTTGCTGATAGCGACAAGCCAATTAGTGATAGTAGTCCTGGCATAACAACCGCACGGAGTATTTTTTTCATAGTTCTCTCAATTATTAGCATGGGATTAAGCAAAAATGCGAACTCGGGCGCAAGGTAAACATAATCTCTGTGTTTTCTTAAAAAATGCCAATATGTATCTACTTGTCAATTTATCTTTTGAACATTAGGCATTCTCTTTTGGAATTCTATAAATTCAGATATACGGTGCGCTAGCTGATATTAGTGCAAATTTTAATGTGAATTAAAATGAGATTAACACTTGGTTATATTCAGTTGCATTTTGTGTTGACTGTAAATTGAACACTCTTATAATTCGCTGTTTTTGATGAAAATAGATTAAGGATGATCGTGTGATTTATAAAACACAGAAAAGTTGTTCGGGTATGATAAATTGTGAACCTCATGAGGTTACAAGCCTTGAGCATACTGTATGGAACAAGAAATATGTAACTTTCGTCCTTAATTTTTTTCTTATTTGTTTAGCTTTAAGTATATTTGATGCAAGTGCGTCAATGAAAGTACGGCGCTTTGAGTGGTCGCCATCTGTTGTCACTTTGGGTGAAACAACTACTTTTTATTGGCATATTGAGGGTGCTGAGTTTTGTTTTGGGAACAACAAACGTAGGACGGCAGTTGGCAACAATGGACGTCAGCTTTTTACTAGCCCTACAGATAAAACAACTAGTTGGTATTGCCAAGATAGTAGCGGTGAAAGAATTTATCTAAACGCCCGTATCCGAGTTTTACCACACGCACCAGGAAAGGCTAGCACGCCTTTTGCCACAAGATATGTACCTATAAACACAAGACAAACTATATCTTGGTCATCGGTAAGTGGCGCTGATTATTACAACCTATTCCAAAATGAAAGCCGTTATTATCAAGGGTATGGTCGCTCGCGCACAATTTCAAGTTCTACTGTTGGTACAAATAGTTATAAGGTGAATGCTTGCAATGCGGGCGGTTGTGGAGCTTGGTCGGGCAGTCGATACGTTACGTTTTTTGATAAGCCAGGCATGGTTAGCAATCTATCGAGCAACAAAACTAGTTTGATTACAGGCGAAAGTGCGCTTATTTCTTGGGGGCAAGCAAGTGGGATTGTACCCGGTTTCAATTATCAAGTTCACCTAAATGGTTCATTGTATAAAACAACTACACAGCTTAGCACATCTGTTGTATTGGATGATGAAGGTAGCAATACGGTTGCTGTTTACGCATGTAATCCTGAATCAGTTGGGTGTAGTAGTGCTCGAACCGTAAATATAAATGCAATTGGAAAACCTGCAACGCCAAGCTCTATTCCTGACGTAGTAGGAGGCAGTTATCATCCTTATAGTACCACAGTTCAACTGAGTCTGCCTGCAGTAGCAAATGCCACATATTACCAAGTTTATATGAGTACAACAGATAGTAATTATCAATTACAACCAAGTGCTAACCAAGTCACTTTGAGGGGGGACTGGGGTTATAACTATCTTAAATATCGTGCTTGTAATAATGCCGGGTGCAGCGAGTTAAGCTCTTGGCGTAGAACACACTCTTATGGTTCGCCACATCAAGCTTATCCGACAGCAAGTAGCAACTTAGTCACATCGGGCAATACCGTGAAAATTAGCTGGCCAAATCCGCGTCAAATAATTTATTCAGGAACATATTACGAACGTCAAATAGTCTCACCATCAAATAAGGTTACTAGTTTATCTGCCTTAAATCATGTTTCTGGTGCCAGCTCAACAGATTTTACATCGCCTAAGTTGGTCGAAGGGGGAGTATATACATTTAAAGTGAGAGCATGTAATCCAAGTTTACCGTGTGGGCCTTGGGGGAGCACAAATGTCAACGTGGCTGTAGCTATTACTCAAGCGCCAAACTTAGATATTGGTAATGCATACCACCCTATAAATAGTTCGAAAGAAATAAAATGGTCGAGCATTATTGGTGCAAAGCGTTATGAGTTATATGAAGATAGCTCAAAAATACATGATTATAACTCGCAATCAGACTCCGTTTCCCACGCAAATTACGGCAGACGATACTACAAGGTACGTGCATGTAATGAAATTGGGTGTGGCCCATATTCAACTACTTTGCCAATTTATTATTATACCGCACCCGGGGGAGTGAATAACTTTAAAGCGACTCCATCGAATGTAGAGGTTGGAAGCAACAGTAAACTTACTTGGGACTTACCCGGCGGAGATGTTCCGGGGATTTCATATGTTATTTCCAAAGATGGAGCCGAAATAAGTCGAACAACTAACCGATACTTAGATGTTGTAATATCAAGCTTACAAAATACCTTTTCGATTGTTGCGTGTAACCCTGAAAATGTGGGTTGCGGTAGTGCACGGACTGTAAGCATTGAAGGTACTCCAATTACAAAACCAACATTAGCACCGACAATTTCGAATGGTCATTATCACCCTATAAATTCAACGATAAATGTTAATACAACTGAACTCAATGGAGCCGCAAATTACCGCTTAAAGGTAGAAACTGGCACGCTTGACGGTGCAAATAAGCAAGAAGTATTGAATAAGACTTTCACAGGTTCAACCACTAGTTTTTCATCAGCAAAAGCAGGTTATCATTTCATTTCATATGCGCAATGCAAAGGTAATTACTGTAGTGAATACAGCCCAGCACTTAGAATAGTAATGTATGGAGCTCCAAATTACGCGAAAAGTGTGATGGCTGACCCTTCGTCAGTAAGCTTAGGAGCTAATAGTGTCATTAAATGGGCATTCAGTGGCGTACGTGTTGGTGGACATTATAAACTGAAGCAAATTAGGCCAGATGGCACAATCAAACAATATACAAATATTACGCAGTCGACGGGTATTTTTGATTTTGAGCAAGTAACAGAGTCGCTAACAATAGCGGGTACGCACACGTTTAAAATAGATTCATGTAATGACGATTCTCATTGTAGTGGTGATGTAAATGTTACGGTTAATGTGCTTCCTGCAACACCTGAGGAAATACCAGCCGTCGCAGGTGGCAATTATCAACGTGTTAATAGTAATGTTCCAGTAAATATGCCGATAATACCTGGTGCGCAAAGCTATAAATTAAAGGTGCAAACTGGAAACCTAGAAGGCACCAATAAGCAACCTGCAACCGAATCAATTGCATATCAAGGGAATATAGCCAAATTTACACCTCAATCGATAGGCTATTACTTCTTATCGTATGCCCATTGTAGTAATGGAGTGTGCAGTGAATATGGCCCAGAGTTACGCATACATGTTTATGGTAAATCAGATGAGGTTACAGGTCTTAGCGTGGATAAAGATCAGACCTTTATCGGTATGAGAGCCAATATCAATTGGAAATGGGCAAGTGGGATCCGTGTAAATGGTCATTATAAAGTTACACATACTTTACCGAGTGGTTCTAGTAATGCATCTTATAACCCTATAATTATACAAGAAGCTCATGATGCTGAGCATGAAGTGATGAGCCCCACATTTAACGTTCCAGGAAACCATATTTTTACAGTACAAAGCTGCAATGATGATAGCTTATGTAGCGATGGTGTTAGTATTGACGTAAGGGTAATAAACCCAGTCATAGTTAATCGTTTTGAATGGTCACCAAACGTGGTATTGGCTGGACAGTCTACTACTTTTTATTGGGATGTGACTGGCGTAGACAAGTGTGGTCGCACCGATGAAAATGACAAAAAAGGTTGGCGCGCACCTTCGGGCAACAATGGAACGCAAGTATTTTCTATTGGTTCTGATCAAACGACTATGTTAGTTCACACTAAATGGAAATGCCTGATCGATGAGGGTAAGCCTTCAGAAATCCAATACCCAGTTGGCGAAAATAACTTTTTAACGGCAAATTTGACTGTACTTAAAGAGCCAGACGGCATAAACATGCCTGTTTTGTCGAAAGTATCTGATAGTTTAAAGTGGACATACAATTCAACTGCTGATAATTATCAGATTCAAGCTGCAAGTTGTGGTGATAACTGTAGTGAAATAACTCAATCAGCTTGGGAGACGGTGGCAAATGTTACCGATAAGCGTTATTTATTACCAGACATAGTTGAAAGTAAGGTTTATCGAGTTCAAGCTTGTAATTCACAAAATGAGTGTGGTGCTCATAGTAATAATGTTGAAGTTACAAGCCTTAATACGGTTAAAGTTAATCGTTTTGAGTGGGTACCTAATGTATCGCTTATAGGGCAACCAACTACTTTCTATTGGGATATTGGTGGTGTTGAAAACTGCCGAAGAGCAGATCCAGAAGATAAAAAGGGATGGCGAGGAGTAGTTGGTGATAATGGGACACAAATATTTGAACAACCATTTGAGAAAGACAGTATTTGGGAGTGCTATACTGACATCAACGATGTAACAACACGCTATCCATCAGACCCTTCGAAGTTTATTTCTGCACCCATAAAAGTTTTGGAATCTCCTGATGGCGTTTCAATTCCATTGCTTAAGAAAACGAGTGACACTCTAACGTGGTCAGTTATTGCTAATGCGCAACGTTATGAGCTACAACAGTATGCTTGTAGTGAACGCTGTACTGATTTAGTTGAAGCTAATTGGCAACTTGCCCAAGAGAATGCATCAACAAGTTTTACATTACCAAATGACGATACTAAACGCACCTATCGTGTTAAAGCCTGCTTTGCCGATGAAAGTTGCACTGCATGGAGTAATGTTGTTTCTAATGCACAGTTAATTTCAGAAGTGTCATCTCTTAGTGCTATGTCTTTCTTTACTCCGAATAGTTTTGCTAAGACAAATGACACAAACAGCGTTAGCGCTCCTGAGGATGGTACCGGAAACATTGTAGGAAAAACCGCAGGTCAATTTAAAGTAGATGAAACTGGTAGTGCAACTTATTTTGTACCATTTGTTTTACCTGTAGGTTCTGGCGGAATAAAGCCAGAATTAGGTCTAAGTTACACTAGTTCTAATACCCGATTAGGTGATGCTGGAATTGGTTGGTCTATCGTCGGAGTTAGCGTAATACAACGTTGTCCTCGTAGTAAATTTTATGATGAATTAAACGGAAAATTAACGAAAGGAATTCAATTTGATGATACCGATGCATTTTGTGTCAATGGAAGTCGTCTTATTGAAACATCAAGCAATGTCTATCGAACAGAAGTTGATGATTTTACACTTTATGAAAAGGTAACATCTGGAAGTAACATTGTTGGTTTTATTGCCACGACAAAGTCGAACGATACATACTATTATGGCAATCCTGATAATATTTCTGGTTCAACAGCGGTTCGTTTTATTAACTCAGATCTGACGAATAACGTTGACGTTGAATTTTCATGGCACCTAAACAAAGTTGTTGACCTATATGGTAACGAGATCGAGTATCGCTATAAGGGCGCAGATATCAACACTTCTATTAATCAAGAAACGCTATTAGATACGATAACTTACAATAGCAATACAGTAACTTTTGATTATGTCGATGTTGAAAATAAGCAATTTAGCTTTGCTTACGGAAATACATTTAATAAAACCAAAACACTGGCAAGTGTGACCATCTCAACTGCTGGTCAAGTCACAAAATATTATGAGCTTAGTTATCAAGACTCAGCTAAAAACGAATTCCTCGAACAAATCCAAGAGTGCGCTCGTGAGAATTCATACTGTTTCGAACCAATAAAGTTTGAATGGAACCAAGAGTATCCTCAACACCAAGTATTTACAAAAACTGATTTGGCGCTTGGTCAGATGGAAGACTCTCAGTTAGTTATGAATGCAGATGTCAATGGTGATGGTTATTCTGACTTTATTCGCTACATGGGAAAAGAAAGTTTTAGAATTGAATACGGTAATGGCTTTGGTTCACATAGTTATAAATTTTCTCATGGCAAAATAGCGTCTAACGGGATCAAAATTGCTGATATGAACGGAGACGGACGGCAAGATATCTTAGTCGCTACGGAGGATGATAATTGGTATCTGATTTATAACAGAAGTGAAGTTGGTGAGCCTGTTAAACTTTGTGATTTATCATCACAGTACGAACCAGAATGCTTCTCCACAAAAAACAAGGGACGAATTGATTCTAGTTTGGTGCTGACAAATGCAACAACTAAAACGGGTCAAGCAATTGATATTAATGGTGATGGATTGCTTGATGTTGTATACCAAACATATGACAAAGTTAATGCTCATATAAACCAATCAACGCCTGGTAACACCGCATTTAGTGAAAAAATAGAATTACTAAATTTGGCTGAATTGCCATCTAGTTTAACTTTTGTTAGCCCTGACATTATTGAGCGAAAAGTAAAATACTCCGACTTTGATGGAGATGGTTTGACAGATATGTTCGTTAATCTTACAAAGCGTAAGTGTGCCGGATCGAGCTCTTCTGGATGTGTGGCTATGTCAGCAGTTGAATTTGAGCAACATATTGTTTTTAATGACGGTGATTTTAAACGAACGAAATTGGTAGGGACGCAAAGGAAATATTTTCTAAAATTTTATGACTTTAATCATGATGGTTATTCAGACTTGATGTATCAAGAGTTAGGTGAGTGGTACGTAGAGTTGTCAAATGGAGCAGGTTTCCAACCGAAAATTAAAATTGATTTTGGGAACTTGTTAAATACAGCCTCAAATCACATGAAATTTGATGTAAATGGTGATGGTCGTCAAGAAATTTTAACTTATGAAGAAAGCTTGAGTAGATGGAAGGTTTGGAGATTAATTTATAATGGCGCAGAAATAACACTTACCCCAACGGGTAAGTATGTTTACATTGAGAAAAAAAACGAAGATAAAGTAAAAGATTC
Organism: Pseudoalteromonas sp. MMG024; assembly: GCF_021654175.1. NCBI lineage: Bacteria > Pseudomonadati > Pseudomonadota > Gammaproteobacteria > Alteromonadales > Pseudoalteromonadaceae > Pseudoalteromonas > Pseudoalteromonas sp. MMG024. The sequence goes on along the minus strand of NZ_JAKFZO010000036.1, from coordinate 15,640 downwards.
TATTCAATTTGCTGATAGAAATGGTGATGGCATAGGGGAGTGGATTAGAGTTCGCGCAACGACAAAAGGTGTGTCTGCGACAATCCATAACCCTTTAAATAGCGGTGAATATGTAAAACATAATGTAATAGGCCGTTTCTACGACACGCTAGGTAATAGTACGCGAGTGACTTATAAGCCACTCACAGATAACACAGTCTATTTAGGTGGTTTAAAAGCCGTTTATCCGTTTATTAGTGTTGTAAGTCCAGTATATGTGGTTTCCAATGCATTTAGCACCAATGGGGTAGGCGGTGAAAGTGAGGTTCAATATCAGTATGCAAATCTTGCAATGCATGCTGAAGGTAAGGGCTATCTTGGATTCGGTAAGCTTGTGACATTGGACAAAAACAACCCTGGATACATAGTTAGAAGCACAACGCTTTATCATCAGGGTTTTATACCGAGCTCCGAAATGTCAGAATTGACTGAGCCTGAAAAAATAGGGTTACCATATAGTACAGTCAAGGAAATATCTGAAAATAACGGTAGTTCATGGTTTAAACTATCTGAATCAAGCAATGATTATGAGTATCACACAACCGCCTCTGCCAATAGTGCATCGGTGTTGCGCTCACCAATATTTGTTTACCCTGCTAGCATAGTAGATAAAGAATATCACCTAATTGAAGGTCAATTCACTAATAAATACGCTTCGAGTGAAATACAAAGTATTACAACTAATACAAGTGTTTACGATACTTATGGCAATGTATTGAGTAATAATGTATCGGTGACTGATGGTATTGATAGCTTTACCACTAGCACATTAAACCATTATAAAAATGACGGTTATTGCTTTGGTTACTCTTCGAGTGTAACGCAAGATTTTACCCATGATTACGAGCGATTTGGCCGTCTAACTTGTACCAAAGTAACAAAAACCAGGGAAGAATCGGGGAATACCAAATCTGATACCAGAGTCGCTGCATTTGGTTATAACACCGTCGGTGTGTTAAATGTTGAAATAGCAAACCTGCAATCCACCGAATTACAAGTGAATACGTCCTATGGATTTGACGATTTCGGGAATACCATATCAAAAGTCGTGTCAGGTAACCAATTAGTACAAAATACTACCGCAACAAATGAACCAATTTTTAGTGGGAATGTCGTAAGCTCAAGTAGCTACAAGTTTGATAAAACGGGTCGTTTTTTGACAGAAGAAAGTAATGGGTTGGGCTATAAAACGTGCTTTGAGGTGAGTCCAATCACCGGCCTAGTTAAGTCAAAAACGACAAATGTAGTGAATTGTGACAGTGAAAGTAAAATAAATGGTTATACAACACAATACCGTCACAACGCGATGGGGCAATTAACAGCAGAAATTGCACCTGATCGAACAGTCAAACGTATTAGTCGAAATATAAATCGATTGGCACAATTACATGAAGAGACTGTCGAGCAATCGGGAGCATTACCTGTTACAACCATATTTGATAGCATGGGACGTAAAAGACGAACTGTTAGTCAAACATATGAAGACGGTGTTACACGTGTTAGCTTAATTGAATATGACGCGCTTGGCAGAGTGTATAGAAAGAGTATCCCACTTAAAGGAGATAGTGTTGGTAATGCTACTGCTGCTTCCTCTCAATGGAGCGTTACAGATTATGACCTGTTAGGCCGAACCACGAGCAAAACAGTACCAAGCTTCAATGGTGCTGTACTTACGCTTTCGATGACATTTGGTAAGAATTATGTAATTGAGACCGAACAAGCAGAGCTTGTTACAAAGAACAAAAAAACTATTTCGAATGTGATTGGTGAAACTGTTCAAGTTATTAATGGACATGAAACTGAACTCAGTACATCAACGTTCTTTTCATACGATGCATACGGGCAACTGCAGCAGACCACTGATGATGAGAACAATCAAATTGTTATTCAATATGATTTATTAGGTAATAAAATCCAAAATAACGACCCTGATAAAGGCATTTGGCACTACCGTTATAACGCTTTAGGGCAGCTAAAATGGCAAAAAGATGCGAATGGCAATGTCACATGGCTAGAGTATGATCAACTAGGGCGTATAACGCAGAAGATAAATAGTGTTCAAAGTAATCCAGAGTCGCGCTGCTACACATATGATTCTTTGGCGCCGTTAGGAGCAAAGGATAGCGAATATGTTACTACAGGGGCCACTTGTAATGATACAAATGCGCACCACAGTAAAACATACATTTATGGTGATTATGGACGATTAGAATCGGTGAGCTCCACGATTCAAAAAAACAACACAAATCATAGCCAATTAAATAAAAGTTACTACGATAATCTTGGGCGTGTTTATTTAAACCAAATCAGTAACTTTTATGCACTTGGTTATACATATGATGTAAAAGGGCGAGTAGTTGAAACTCATGGATTATCTTATGACCCTCAAAGTCAATCTGTTACAACCGAATTATTAAAATCAGTCAACGCGGTTAATTATCGTGGGCAAGCAAGCCAAATTACTTATTTGGATGGTCAAGTAATAAATACGGGATTTGATGCATATACTGGGCTGAGCACAGGTATTAGCACATCAAATGTTGATAACAACGACTTATTTGGCAATATTTCAGCTAATTATCAGTACAATGCTTTCGGTCAGTTAAAAACGCGAACCTTTAATGGCTTGTTTGATAGTGCGCGTATAGAAACATTTGAATATGATGAGTTAAACCGCCTCGAAAGCCAAACAGTATCGGTTAATAGTACCTCTGCAATACGTTACTATTGTTATAACAAGTTGGGAAATTTATTGTCAAAAGGCGCGAGTGAGGCATGCACATCAAGTAACGCTCAGTATGAATATGGTGATAGTAGCCGTGGTTCAAATAATGCGGGACCTCATGCGCTAAGATACAATAAAGCTACACAAACAGATTACCATTACGATGACAATGGAAATATGATACGAAATGGTAATCGAAACTTTAGTTACTCATCATTTGATAAAGTGACAGAGGCATGGGAAAGTGGAAATCAGCATATAAAGTTTGATTACGATGCAAATCATCGTCGTTACTATCGTAAGGACACCTACCTTGCAGGTAATGCGCAATCTAACGCAATAGACACAGAGACGTTCTACTTTGGTGCGTTGGAGCGTATAGAAAAAGCCGACAGTAATGAGCTGACTTATCAATATGCGATTGGCAATATAATCTTAACGTTTGACTTAGTTTCGGGAGAAACAAGTAAATCATTACATATCAAAGATCATTTAGGTTCAACCATAGCGATAAGCGATGATGTAGGAAAGGTACAGCGCGCATTTTATTATGATCCATTTGGCCAGCAACATAGTGTTGTTCGCAATGGCCTAGAGAATGTGGAAAATTATAATCGTTTTGGTTTTACTGGCCATGAAATGCTAAACGGACTTAACTTTATTCATATGAACGGTCGGATCTACGACCCAACAATAGGCAGGTTTTTGCAGGCTGATCCTTTTGTTCAATTTGCACATAATTCGCAAAGTTACAATCGCTATTCATATGTTTTGAATAATCCTTTAAGTTTTACTGACCCTAGTGGTTACTTTGTGAAATGGTTAGCAAAAAAGCTTCTAGGTAAAGAAGGCCTAGTGATCATGGGGGATCACCTTTTTGGTAGAGAAATTCAAAGTAGAATTATGCACAGTGACGGGTTATCCGGGATTGTTTCCGTCGCCTTAAATTTTGTACCTGGTTGCCAAGTATGGTGTAGTGCGTTGTTTTCTGCGAATAGAACTTATTATCATACAGGTAGCCTTGGCCGAGCGTTTCACGCTGGAGGGCGTTCAGCATTAACTGCAACAGTGTTTTGGGGAATAGGTGCAACATTCGACGTTCAGACCAGTGGCGAGTTTTTTACTCAAGGAGGGCCTGGACATATCTTTACGCACGCGCTTGCAGGTGGAATTATTGCAGATCTACAAGGTGGTAAGTTTGCCCATGGTTTCATTAGTGCAGGATTAACAAAAGGATTCCATGTAAGTGGAATGCTATCTGATAATATGATTATAGGTACACTCCAATCCGCGATAGTTGGTGGCACTGCATCTGCTATTTCAGGTGGTAAGTTTGCCAATGGAGCTGTGACTGCCGCATTTCAGTTTTTGTATAATGCATATCTAACTAATCAAAAATTATCTAAGACTCAAAAAGCTCTCGATAGACTTGCTAAGGCGGGAGCTAAGTTCAAAAATATGCAAGAAATGCAAAATATATTGAGGTACGATTCATTAATGTCAAATAAACAATTTGCGAAAATGTTTGGCCTAAAAAACTCAGCTTTTATAATTGAAGGTAAACGAACGAGTTTGTCAATGCAATTAGCGAGGGATTTGGTTTGGGCTGATAATGGAGCGCTTAAGCTTGGTATGGACTCAACTAAATTGATCTTTGATGTTGGAGGAGGGTTGAGTGGCGCGGCAATAAATGTACCGCAGTTCATCTTTAATGAATATCCTTCTCAGCAGGTGGAAGCAGCAGCAATGCTTAAAGTATATGGAGATGCTTATTTTGGTAATTAGGTTCTTTTTAATCATTACGCTCGTTATATTTTGTAACTTTAGTTCTTTGGCAAATCAACGTTTAGGTGTTATTTATATTAATTCCGCTCATTTAAAGTTGATGGAAGGCTATGCATTAAATGTAGACGCATCACTAAGTTCTAATAAGGTTGTGTTTGAGAAAGTAAAAGTAGTTGGTAGGGTAGAAGAAGTAGAATCTATAATAAAAATCGCAAATATTTCTCACTGCGAGAAATACTGTAGTGATGAGCTTATCGAAGATGAGTCAATGAGAGAACTTAAATATTATAAAAGTGATATGTTTCATATAAAGACATTCGAGATGCAGACTGGAGCTTCTTCAGAAAATGGACACAAAGAAACACTTTTTATGGGTATACTGTTCACTAAAAAACAATCAGTAACCGTTTATGATGATAAAGAAACCATCGAGAAATGGGTAAGTGATTTGAATTTAATATTGGTAAGGGAAAGAAACCAAAGTAGATTAAGTTATCGATAACAATAACAATAATAATAAATAACAAAGACACCCACTCTAAAGAGATTTAGTTTGGGTGTTTTTCTATGTTTAGGGCAGTGCTTTTTTGCTTCATTTGGGGTGATTTATGGCGGTTCCTAGAAACAGCGTAAGCGTACGGCTAACCACACCTAGAGATTAACATGCCAGGGCAGTAAGCTGTCGATATCGCACTGTGGCTGAGCTAATTCGTTTAAGCAATGCATCACGTAGTCGAATGGGGTGTGGCCGTTTGCTCTGGCTGTTTCGATCACGCTGTACAGGATTGCGCTACTCTCTGCCCCACTTGTGGTGAAGCTAAACAGCCAGTTTTTTCTGCCTATCACAAAAGAATAACAAAGACACCCACTCTAATTTGATTTAGTTTGGGTGTTTTCCTATGTTTAGGGGAGTGCTTTTTTACTTCATTTGAGGTGATTTATGGCGGTTCCTAGAAAACAGCAGGTGAGTTTAGCTGATACAACATACTATCATTGCATTTCTCGTTGTGTACGCCGTGCGTTTTTATGTGGCGAAGATAAAGTCACAGGTCACTCATTTGAACACCGTCGAGCTTGGGTTGAAGATAAGCTACTTGAATTGACGAAAGTGTTTTGTATAGATGTATGTGCGTATGCCGTAATGAGCAATCACACTCACATTGTATTGTGCGTCGATGAGAAAAAAGCAAACCGACTCAATCAAAAAGCCGTTATTATTCGTTGGCATAAGTTGTTCAAAGGCAATTTACTGACACAAAAGTACTTGTCATGTGAGCCGCTCAATACAGCTGAGGTAAACACGTTAGCTGAAATGACTAAAGTGTTCCGAAATCGTTTAAAAGACATTAGTTGGTTTATGCGTGTGCTTAATGAAGACATCGCTCGCAAAGCAAACTTTGAAGACAACTGCACAGGCCGCTTCTGGGAAGGTAGATTTAAATCCCAAGCCTTACTAGATGAAGCGGCACTTGCAGCCTGTATGGCGTATGTTGATTTAAACCCGATAAGAGCAAAGATGGCAAGCACCCCAGAAAAATCAGATTACACCAGTATTCAACAACGCATTAACGCGGCACTTAAAGGCACTCAACCCAAAGCACTGCTTAAGTTTGCAGGTGATCCACGAAAGCACATGCCAAAAGGCTTACCGTTTGAACTAAAAAGCTATATTGAACTCGTTGAGTTAACAGGACGTATTATTCGCGAGGATAAGCGAGGCGCTATTTCAGCGAATGAACTTCCAATGTTAACTCGTTTAGGCATATCACCTGAAAACTGGTTAACTCTTACAACACAATTTACAAAGTCTTTTCATGGTGCCGTTGGAAAACCAGGTAATATGATTGAGTATTGTGAGCACCTCAAAAAGAAACGGCGACCAAATATTGCAAATGTAACAGCTTTACTCGCTTAAGGTAGCATCTTATACAAAACACTCATACTAAACTTTTACTTCTAGCTATACAGCACTTAACTGATATTGTTTTTAGAGTGGGTGGCTGTGGTGTTTTTTACAATGCTGAAGTTTGTGTACCTGTTGGGTTCAAACGCTAAAATATTTTCTTTCGTTTTCTCTTTTTCACACTTTTACAAACGGCTTACGTTACTTTACATTGTGTCACCCATACTTGTGATTGAGTGAATCAAGAGCAGGTAAATACCATGAGATTTTTACACCTTTTAAGTGTGACCTCAGCAACAGCATTATTGTGTGGCTGCGGCAGTAGTGACAGTCAACAAATTACTGTTAGTAACGAAGAGCAACAGACCATTATTACACCGATAATTAGTCCTTCTATTACTCAGCCAACACAAAATACGTACGCTATGTTTAATGTGAGTAGCGAACAAACCGAACAATTTGAGTGTCAGCTCAATGATGACAGTATTACTGAATGTACTAGCCCAATAAATTATTTTGGCCTAGAAAGTGGCACGCAAACCTTAAAAGTGTGGGCGGTGGTGGATGGCCGCCTGAGTGATGCTAGCGAATTTCAATGGACGATTGACAGTGTGTTTAATGCAGCAAATCCTCACACGGATTTAGTGAAAACTAATATTGCACCAAGTGCCGTTGAAGATGCGAGTTGGCGCGGAATTTTTCGTATAAATTGTGATTTTTCACATGCCAGTTACAACGACCCAATTGTTTACCCAAACCAAGAAAATGCTGCGCATTTACATCGATTTTATGGCAATACCTTGGTAGATCATCAAACTACTACAGATTCTCTTTACAGCTCTGGCGACTCGACTTGCCAAGGAAATCATTTAAATCGTTCAGCATATTGGGTGCCCACGTTACTGGCGCCTCAGTACGATGCACAGACTGGAGAGCCCATTTTAGACGAACAAGGTGATACACAATGGCAAGTGGTATCAGCCGTGGTTGGCAATGATGATGAAGCACATGAGGTGTTTTATTATTCAGCAGGCATCGACAAGCTTGATGATATAAAACCCATCCCTGCTGGGTTAAAAATAATTGCAGGGGATCATATGGGGCAGCCTGGGCAATCACAGTCAACTAGCATTGTACGTTGGCATTGCCAGTCATGGGAATCAAATGACGCTACAAATCCACGTTTTAGTAGCTCCATTCCCGAGTGTGTAGCGCCTGATAGAGTCCGCATGGATGTTTTCTTTCCCAGCTGTTGGAACGGTACGGATCTTGATAGTTCAGATCACAAAAGTCATATGGCTTATCCAATTAATCAAGGTGGCCCGAACGGCACTGTTTGCCCAAGTTCACACCCTGTGCCAGTTGTTCGTGTAAGTTATCACTATGCATTTGGTGTAAAACCTGACGTGTATCACCCACAAAGCAAAGCCAGTCAAGGTTGGCGTTTGGCCTCAGATATGTATACGGTAGATAGTTCCGCGCAAGGTGGGATGTCGCTGCATGCAGATTGGTTTAATGGCTGGCACCCAGAAATAATGCAAACCTTGCTTGATAATTGTATTAAGGGGGCGCTCGATTGTCATGATGGTAATCTTGCAAACGGTTTTCGGCTTACGGGAACACGTGAGGGGAGTCAAAATGAGCCGGAAATTATCAACGGTGGTAGAGGCCATTAGCGAGGTGAGTAACCAGAACATAAAGTACATTAACCCAGTAGAGTTTGGTTAAACTACTGGGTTTAAATGATGATGTTTAACCGCAATTAAACACTAAATGAAGTTGGTATGGATCACCCAAAGCATCGCCAGCAATATCGCCACCAATACTTAGAGCTGCGCCCGCATCATCTACATGGCTTCGGCCAAAAATCCACATAGCAGTACCTGCAGCTTCAACGGCATCAGCGATATTGCGCTTAGTTAAATAATCTTGTTCACTCATATTGCCAATGTAATCAACTTTTTCAGAAACCACATAAGGTTTCGACTTTGATTCTTTACAGTACGATTTTGCTTGCTTAAATGCCTGTTTTGAAACTTCTGTTTTGGTTTCGCCGTATAAGTCAACGTAATGGTTGCCGTCACTGCTTGGGCGCACGTTTTCATGGTGAGCACATGCAGTTAATAGTAGCGCTGCTGCTAGGGTTGTAGTCTTAGTTAAAAACGTCATATTGAGCCTATAAATAAAGTAACTATAGGTGTAATTATTACGGATGATTATTGCGAAAAATGTAAGTAAGTGTTGGGTATTTGTTGGCAAGTTAAAACACTTTTTAACCGCAATAAAAATATTTAAAAAAAGTAATGTGAACACTTGTGCTTTACATATTTTTCGCTAGTATTGCGGCGAATTAATTGACTCATTTTTAATCAAGAGGACAGCAATGAGTAAAACTAAAAAAATGCATCACGATCATGGCCGTGGTGAAATAAAAGACAACGCAATTAAAGCGTTAGTCACAAGCGTATTATTTAAAAGCAAAGTTGAAAAGGCGAAAAAAGGTAAGGGTAGCTATCAGCGCAACAATAAACATAAAGGGCGAGAGTCTTACCTTAAAGCAGCCTAAGCTTTAAGATAAGGCTTTTGTCTTTAGTTACGTAAAATTTATACAGTAAATACTTAATAGGCGGTAACGCCGTTCGCACATTAGCTAACCCTATCAATGCCTTACAATGGCTTGAGTTTGGGTAAAATAGCATCGATATGTTTATCTTATTGGTGCTATTTTAGACATAACTGCTAGCTCATTGCTCAAACCTAACATTATTTTTTGCTTTGTTAAAACTTGTCTGAAATTGTACTTGCAATACTACACTTGCTCACAAAGCTAAACGCTATCTTACAAGGCAAAATGCTAAGCTTTCCGAAAATTTTTACTCAGATTTACGGATTATTATATGAAGCGTTTTATCCCTTCTGTCATTGCCGCAGCAATTATTTTATCGGGCTGTGGTGGCTCTTCTTCATCAAATTCAGTTGATAACACCACTTTGGAAGTGCATGCGATTAAGCCCGCAGATGTAGCGAGCTACATTGAAAATTATACCCAGTTAGCGACGCAGCTAAATGTACAAATTGATGGTCATAACTCAGCTATCGAAATGCTCGACTTTGATATGGATGAAGGTGTTATTTACATTCGCTATGATCTTGGCGTGATTGTGTTGGGGTTTGATTTTGAAGGCGAAAAACCAAAGCAAGAAGTTGCAGTGATCACCAATCAAAATACCGAGCAAGCCTTGCTTGGCGAGAATTTACAGCTAAGCGAGCAAAACGATAACTTCGTTATAGAAGGTCAGCTTATTGACAACACATCGGGTAATTTACATACGTTTAATATGACGTTCAATGAAAGCTTAATCTCAGGTGGTAACAGTCAACTTGTGGTAAAGGATACTGCTGCGGAGCTATCGGGTACATTAGGCAGCAAAACCTATGTTCAGTTTCGTGATTTAGCGCTTGATCACCCAAGTGTAAATCGCATTATCTTTAAAAGTGTTGATGGTTCTGTGAATGATGATATCAATATGCACACAGGCAGATTAATTCATCAAGCACAATATACAACGGTAATGCCAGCCGATGGCGAAGCGTATTCTGGCGGCGTTGACTTATATGCCGCAGGCATCAAAAAAGAGTATCAAACAGGGGGCAAATTGGGTGTACATGCCTGGTGTTGTGAAGGAGATAAAGATGCTGGCCAACTTAGCAAGTCACATAGTGCACATGGTGCTCAATTGACTTATTTCCGCGAAATATTAGGGCAGGAACTCGGCCCTGAATTTTACTTTTTTACTATTAATGCAGCGCCTGCTGACGATATTTATTTGATGACGCAAGCTGAAATAAACAAATACTTTTTTTAATTTTTAGCGGTTAGCCATGCTTTTTGGTGAAACCGCAGTGCTTTAAAGTGTTAAGTATTTTTTTCATGCTTAACACTTTACTATTGCTGCAGACCACACCTACACCTTCTTTTTGTTATCGCGCCTTTCTAATTAAATTGCTTATATTTCAGTTTCTTATTGTTTAAATTTGAATGCTTCTTAGCCGTGCAAACGATAGGATACAAATCTAAATAGAAATTATTCTTGATATCATTAATTTTATCTGTATTATGCACGTCGCCCTTTCTCAATAATGCTTAAATAATCATCAAGAGATGTAACTAATGATCAATTTAATCAAACCAAGCGTAATCGCGCTGGCTGTAGCGGCGCAATTGCCAGCTGTAGCAGATGACAAAATCCCAGAAAAAAACATAGAGCACATCGTAGTTACTGCGACCGGTTTTGAACAAAAAGTAGTGGAAGCACCAGCAAGTATTTCAATCATTACTAACGAAGATATTAAAGCGCATTCTTTCACATCGATTCTTGATGCTGTGCAATATCTAGAAGGTATTGATATTGGCACAACCCGCGATAAAACAGGTCAGGGCAGCGTAAGTATGCGTGGCCTTACTGGTGAATATACGCTGCTATTAATTGATGGCAAACGTCAAAACAACCACGGCGATATTTACCCAAATAATTTTGGTGGTAACGCGTTTAACCACGTGCCGCCGGTTGATGCGATTGAGCGTGTTGAAGTGATCCGTGGTCCTGCATCAACGCTGTATGGTGCAGATGCACTTGGTGGTGTAATCAACATCATCACGAAAAAACACACCGAAAATTGGAGCGGTGCGGTGTCATTTAGCCGCTCAATTCAACAAGACGATGATTTTGGCGACGACATTACAACCGATTTTAATATTATCGGCCCATTAATCAAAAATGTACTTACGCTTGGCGTGCGCGGTAGCGTTTACGAACAAACGGCATCTTCGCCGACCTTCGAGCCTGCAACAGATCCAAATGGTGAGGTGCACGTACGTTCATTAGGATTTGGTAGTGGCGGCCGCACTGTAGATAACACTAATGAGCAGTTTGGTTTTACGCTAAACTACACGCCGTTTGATGATCATCACATTAGCTTTGATTACGATAATTCAAGCCAAGTGTACGACAACACCCCAAGCTACAATATTGAATCAGGCAAAATTACTTATCCGCTTGGTACCAAAGATAATATCGAATCAATTTGGCAAACACGCCGCGGCAAAGTAAACCCGCGTGCAGGTTATGCCGCGGATCAAAAATTTGATCGCCAATGGTGGTCACTGGGTTACGATGGTGACTTAGAGTGGGCATCGGTTAAAGCCTCAGTTTCTTATGTTGATACGCAAAATAACGGTCGTACGTTGCCACTTAGTGTTGCTGAACGGTTGAAACTTCAAGAAATGTACGATGGTACCGGCGATTATGCAGGTATGGACGAACAGGAACGTAAAGATTTAGCAGAAGAGACTTTCCTACCGCGTCCTAAACGTCCACTAGAAAGTAGCCAGTTTACCTATGACTTGCGCTTTGATATTCCAATCAGTGGTGCACTTGGCGATCATAACTTTGTGGTTGGTGCGCAGCTAATTGACGGTGAATTAAAAGACGGCGTTTTCGGTCTAGAAAGCAACGAAGCGGGCAAAGTACAAGAACAAAACATGTACTCGGTTTTTGCTGAAGATAACTGGATGATTTTAGACGACTTCACCTTAACCGGTGGTGCGCGTTACGATAATCACGACGTATTTGGCAGCCAAGTTTCACCACGTTTATACGGTGTGTATAACCTAAGCTCAACATGGACACTAAAAGGTGGTGTTAGCACGGGTTATAAAACGCCACAAACAACCGATTTATACGATGGTATTACGGGTTTTGGTGGCCAAGGTACAAGCCCATTTGCGGGTAACCCAGAACTTGAGCCTGAAACCAGCGTAAACTCTGAAATTGCAGTTTACTGGAATTCAGAAGATGCGGCACACAACTTTAACGTTACCTACTACAACACTAAGTTTGAAGATAAGATTGCCCGCGGTGATACTATTTTAAGCTGTGAGCAAACTAACAATGTGCGCCCTTGTGTTAACTTAGGGCAGTACGACCAACTGGGTTATCAAAGCTATAGCCAAAAAATTAATATTGATGAAGTTGATTTGCAAGGTGTGGAAATTGCAGGCCAATACACGCTTTCAAACACGATTTCGTTAACCGGTAACTACACGTGGACCGACAGCGAACAGCAAAGTGGTCCAGAACAAGGTCAACCGCTAACGAATACGGCTGAGCACATGGCTAACCTTACAGTAAACTGGGAAGCAACTGATTTTATGGTTGTTTACCTACAAGGTGTATACCGTTCAGATCGCTACCGTGGTTGGGACAATGTTCATGATAAAGCGTTACATTACAAAAATTACAACCTATTTAACTTAGGTGCACAGTTTTACGTAAACGAATACGTGCAAATTAACGCACGCGTTAACAACTTACTGGATGAAGACTTTACATCGTATAGCACTAGCTACACAGACCTAAATGGTGACGGCGAGTACGAGTACTTAACCGGTCGTGGTGTGGTGAGTGAAGTTACATTTACCGACGATTACAATGTAAAAGATAAAGGCCGTAACTTCTGGATTGGTGTTACTGCGTTCTTCTAAACATTAGATTTAGCGAGATTAGTCAATATGACTTTACAAGGAGCAGCCTAGGTTGCTCCTTTTTATTTTGTTTTTTAGTCGCATAGCGCTTTTCAAGCGATAGGGTAATTCTGTAATCTTAGCGGGTCTATTCTTTAAAGGAGTTTCGCGATGTTGCGAACTATTTTATCTGTAAGCTTGGGAGTTGCTCTAAGCGCGGGTGCCTACGCCAATGAGGTAATGACACCAGAAAAACTTTGGCAATTAAAGCGTGTAAGCGCGCTTGGTTTAAACAAAGAAAAAACCCACGTTATTTATAAAGTGACAACACCAAGCGTTGAGAAGAACGATTTCAGCAGCAAGGTGTACCAAGTATCACTTAAAGGCGGTGAATCACAATTGCTAGAGGCCTACCAAGGTGTGGTGATAAATAAAAGTATCTCACCAGATGGCAGCAAAAAGCTGTTTCATGAAAAAGTAAAACTGGAAGATATTTTAGCGACCGACCGCCATAAAGAACTTGGCAAAGCAAATGCTTATGTATTTGATGACTTAAATTACCGTCATTGGGATACTTGGAAAGACGGTAACTTTAAGCACGTATTCTATCAAGACTTAAAAACCGAAGAAAAAGTCGACATCATGCAGGGCATGCCATTTGAAAGCCCAACCGCACCATTTGGTGGCACGTCAGATTACACTTGGGGTCCAAAAGGTGAAAACATTTACTACGTGAGCAAAAAGCTAACGGGTACTGAATATGTTCAAAGCACCAATACCGATATTTATCGTTACAACCTAGCAAGCAAAAAAACCACTAACCTGACCGAGAAAAACCTAGGCTACGATAAGTACCCAGCGTTTTCACCAAAAGGTCACTTAGCATGGTTACAAATGGACGCAGCGGGTAACGAAGCCGATAAACAAGACATTATTGTACGTGTTAATGACCGCGACTATAACTTAACTGCACATTGGGATGGCACCGTAAACAGCTTCAAATGGAGTGTTGATGGTAAGACCATTTATTTTGTAGCGCCAGTGGGTGGTACTGTGCAGTTATTCCAAGTGTCGGTAAACACTAAAACCAAAGCACAGCCTAAAATTAAGCAGCTTACAAACGGCCAATATGACGTAAACGGCATTGTAGCAGTATTAAAAGATAAGCTTGTGGTTACACGTAACAGCATGAACGCCGCGCGTGAAATTTACCGTTTTGATCTTGGTAGCAAAAAGCTTACTGCGCTTACCAAAGAAAACGATGCGTTTTACGCTGAGCTTGATTTACCAAATGTTGAAAAACGCATGGTAAAAACAACCGACGGCAAAGACATGGTTACTTGGGTTATTTACCCACCTAACTTTGATAAGAGCAAAAAGTACCCAACGCTACTTTATTTACAAGGTGGCCCTCAGTCTGCGCTTTCTCAGTTCTACTCATTCCGTTGGAACTTCCAAGTAATGGCATCACAGGGTTACATCGTGGTTGCACCTAACCGTCGTGGTATGCCAGGTCATGGTGAACAATGGAACAAAGATATCAGCAATGATTGGGGCGGTCAGGTAATGGAAGATTACCTTGCAGCGATTGATGATGTAGCAAAAGAATCTTACGTAGATAACTCACGTATCGGTGCAATTGGTGCAAGTTACGGTGGTTATTCAGCGTTTTATTTAGCGGGCAACCACGAAGGTCGTTTTAAAACCTTTATTGCACATTGTGGTATTTTCGATTTACGTAGCATGTATGGCACAACCGAAGAGCTATTTTTCGTAAATAATGAACTAGGCGGCGCATATTGGGAAGACAATGCAGCAACGAAAAAGGCATACGGTCAATTCAACCCAATTAACCACATTGAAAAGTGGGATGCACCGATGTTTGTGATCCACGGTGCTAAAGACTACCGTGTTCCACTTGAGCAAGGTATTGCGGCGTTCCAAGCAGCTAAATTACGTGGTTTGAAAAGCCGCTTTATGCTATTCCCTGAAGAAAATCACTGGGTACTTACGCCGCAAAACGGCATTGTATGGCAGCGTGAATTCTTCAAGTGGTTAGAAGAAACACTGTAAGTTAACTTGCCTTACTCAATTTTGAGCAAGGCAAACTTACACAAAAGGCCTTATTGGAAAACATCAATAAGGCCTTTTTTATGCCTTTAAAAATTCACTCGACTCACTGATTAACATTCGCTATCTTGCTAATATAATTATAAAAATAATCTCTTAATGTATGGCAAGCACTCCCACGCAGTTTAATGCCGCGATTATCAGCAAGGTGGCACAATATGTTTATGATCACAGTGATGAAGCAATCAATGTTGAAGCGCTTGCCGATTATGCTGGTTTTTCAAAATATCATTTCAATCGTATGTTTTTTGCCGCAACGGGGTTTCAGCTCGGTGAGTTTATAAAACGGCAAAAGCTTGAAAAGGCGATGTTTTTATTAAAAACCGGCCACAGTAACATTTTAGAAGTGGCTATGAGCGTAGGCTATGATTCGCCATCGTCTTTCATCCGCGCGTTTAAAACCAATTTTGGCTGTACACCAAGCGATATTCAAAATGGTAAATCACCGCTAAATGTTCTGGTCAACTCCAGCCGGACACTTTTCTTAAAGAATTTTCATACTCAACTAGTGACTGATCGTTATTAGCTGAGTGCA
>NZ_JAKFZO010000035.1:0-34518 GCF_021654175.1 Pseudoalteromonas sp. MMG024 | reverse complement strand
CAAATTTGGCGAGTTCGCTCATTTAGCGAACAAATGCGGCGTTTTATTAACAAAAACGCCATCTTTTTACGCTTTAGCTAACCGCTATGTGTAAAGTTTGACCACCTTTGCGCGCATACTCGCACTCGGCTTCGAGTTCGGCTTGCATTAGTGGGTGCTGGCTAAACCATATATGTGGAATAACAATTGATAAATCATTATTTGATGTAACTAACTTTAATTCAGGTAGTACGTCGTCTTTTCGGCGCATACTTAATATAACGGATAGACGTAATATGTGGAGCAACTTTGATGTCACATCCGAAAAGCAGCCTAATAATTCAAAGTTTAACTTGTCGATATCTTCTTTGTGATACTTAACTAAAAAAACAACGCGGTTTTTCTGTGCTTTGGTAAAACCTGGCATATCAGTATTCGTCATTATGTATGCGCCATGTTGACCATACTTTTTATAACCAATTAATAAACCTGTTTCGTGTAACTTTGCGGCAGCTTCCAGAATCGATAAGTCTTCATCATTCAACTGCCAATCACCTTTTACTTGGTTTGCGAATAAAAGTGCGACGTCTGCGACACGTTGTGATTGTGTTGCATCAATATGATAGCGACTAATAAAACTTTGAACCGTACGTTCTCTAATATCGCTATTATGTAGCTCTGGGATCATGGAGTACAAAACTCCCTCCCTTAATGCACCACCAGCAAGTCCCATTACTTCAATATCTAAACTTTCAAATAATGCGATTAAAATTGAAAGGCCCGATGCAAATACAAGTTTTCGTTCTTGCATTAATCCAGGGAGATCAAGTTTATCGATCGATTTGTATAAAACAGCTTGGTGTTTAATGGCATTCAGTTTATCAAGCGTCAGTAAATCATCTTGCCTTTGTGCAATCATAATTTCCTGAATAGCTTGGACCGTACCAGATGCCCCCGACACACTTAACCAACCAAGTTGTTTATACTCCGCAATTACAGGTGCAATAACTTCTTTCGCTGCATTTGTTGCGGCTTCGAAGTTATCATGCGTTAACAAGCCATTTTCGAAGTACTTTTCAAGATAGGTAACACAACCCATATTTAGGCTTTTATATAAAAGTGGATCGAAGCCATCACCAATCACCACTTCTGTACTGGCACCACCGATATCAATAACCAGTTGTTTACCTAATGTGGATGAAGTGTGCGCAACCCCTTTATAGATTGTCTTAGCCTCTTCTTCACCACTGATTACGCGAATTGGATGACCGAGAATTAGCTCCGCTTTTTCGACAAATTGCTGTGCATTTGCCGCTAAACGTAATGTAGCTGTAGCAACAATCGTAATATTATTTTTCGGGATATCTTGAAGTCGCTCAGCAAAAAGGGAAAGACATTCCCACCCTCTTTGCATAGCTTCAATGCTTAACTGGCTATTTTCATCCAGCCCTGCCGCTAATCTTACCTTTCGTTTAACACGTCCAATTGTTTGCAAGTCGCCTGCTACGGCTTTGGCTATTAACATATGAAAACTGTTAGAGCCTAAATCTATAACGGCATAACAGTTCTGATCATTTGCTTTATCAACGGTTAGCATTGATACCTCAAAAAACTACTAACTATGAGCTCTTCTTGGAGCTGGTTTATTTGAGCGTCGGTTATTTTGGTTTGGACGCTTTGCACGGTTATAACGCGGCTTTGGAATGTCGTCTAACAATGCTGTTTTGTCATAATGTGATAATGGGATCGCATGGTCAATATACTCTTCAATTGGCTGAAGGTTGTATGCGTATTGCTCACAAGCAAAGCTAATGGCATGACCATATGCACCTGCGCGACCAGTTCGACCGATACGGTGAACATAATCTTCACAATCATCTGGTAAGTCAAAGTTAAACACATGACTTACTGCATCAATATGTAACCCTCGCGCGGCAACATCGGTCGCAACTAAAAAGTCTAGGTGACCATCAGTAAACTGCTTTAAAATTGAAATGCGTTTTTTCTGATTAACGTCGCCCGTAAGTAAACCTACACGGTGCCCGTCTGCTTTCATCCACTGATATACGTTTTCACACATGTGTTTTGTATTAGCAAATACAATCGCTTTATCCGGCCACTCTTCTTCTATTAATGTAAGAAGAAGTGGAATTTTATCGTCTTGAGATGTGTGGAAAAGCTCTTCTTGAATGCGCTGATTAGTTTTTTGCTCAGGCTCAACTTGCACATGAATCGGATTGGTCATATGCTCAAAAGCTAATTCTTGTACACGATATGATAGTGTAGCTGAGAACAGTAAATTTAAACGCTCTGTCGCTTCAGGCATACGACGCAGTAAATAGCGAATATCTTTAATGAAACCTAAGTCGAACATACGGTCAGCTTCATCAAGTACTACAACTTCGATATCGTTTAGGCTGTAATTGCCCTGCTTATATAGATCGATCAATCGGCCTGTTGTGCCAATTAAAATATCTACACCTTTTTCTAACTGTGCCTGTTGTTTTTCATATTCCTCGCCACCATATACAATGCCAAGGTTAAGTTTACAGTCGGGTGCAAAGATTTTTGCATCGTTATAAATCTGTAACGCTAACTCCCGAGTAGGCGCCATAATAAGCGCTCTTGGGTGTTTACTTGCCCCTTTACTATTGACCAATAAGTGGTGACAAGTCGCAGCTAAAAACGCAATGGTTTTACCTGTACCAGTTTGAGCTTGCCCTGCAATATCTCGTTTTTGTAGTGCATAAGGTAAACTTTTTGCCTGAATTGGCGTACAAAGTTCAAAGCCTTTGCGAGTAAGTCCGGCAACCACTTCCGGCGCAATATCAAAGTCGGCAAACTTTGTTTCGGTTAAATGTGTCTTATTCATAGCGAATAAGCATAACGCTTAAACTTGCAATAAGAAACAATAGTGTTTAAATACGCTATAAATAAATTCGCGAAAATTATCGGAGAACCCAATGAGCGATAAAATTATCCAACTAACAGACGATAGCTTTGAGTCTGATGTAGTTAATGCTAGCGGCCCTGTACTAGTTGATTTTTGGGCTGAGTGGTGTGGTCCTTGTAAAATGATCGCGCCAATTCTTGATGAAGTAGCAGAAGAATTTGCTGGTCGTGTAACGATCGGTAAATTAAACATTGACCAAAACTCTGGCACGCCGCCAAAGTTTGGTATTCGTGGTATTCCTACATTACTACTGTTCAAAGACGGTCAAGTTGCTGCAACTAAAGTTGGTGCACTATCTAAAACTCAACTAGTTGAGTTTTTAGAGGAGAACGCATAAGAAAAAGGCTGGTTTAACCAGCCTTTTTTCATTTTTGCACTGATTATTTTTTATAAAGACTGGACGCTTTTAACAAGAGCTGCTATTTTCTACATCATATTTATCCTAAGTAATTATTCATTATTACTTCCACTCAAAAACCTTGAGAATAAAACATTAAAGAACCCACCAATATGCATTTACGCGAACTTAAAAATAAGTCGATTAACGAACTTGTAAAACTAGCTGAGTCCATGGGACTTGAAAATGTAGGCCGCTTAAGAAAACAAGACATTATTTTTGCCATTTTAAAAGCTCACGCAAAGAGCGGCGAAAACATCTATGGCGGTGGCGTATTAGAAATACTTCAAGATGGATTTGGCTTCCTTCGTTCTTTCGAAGCCTCTTATTTAGCTGGACCAGATGATATCTATGTATCACCTAGCCAAATCAGACGCTTTAGTTTACGTACTGGTGACACAATTAATGGATTAATTCGTCCGCCAAAAGATGGTGAACGTTATTTCGCACTACTTAAAGTTAATGAAGTAAACTTCGACAAGCCAGAAAACTCTCGTACTAAGATCCTTTTCGAAAACTTAACACCACTTCACGCGAACGACCGTTTACGTATGGAACGTGGTAATGGCAGTACTGAAGATATCACAACCCGTGTAATCGATTTAGCAGCGCCAATTGGTAAAGGACAACGTGGCCTATTAGTAGCTCCGCCAAAAGCGGGTAAAACAATGTTGCTACAAAACATCGCGCAGTCTATTAGCTCAAACCACCCTGAGTGTGAGCTTATCGTTTTACTAATCGATGAACGTCCTGAAGAAGTTACCGAAATGCAACGCCTTGTAAAAGGTGAAGTAGTTGCTTCAACATTCGACGAACCAGCAAGCCGTCACGTACAAGTTGCCGAAATGGTAATTGAAAAAGCAAAACGCCTAGTAGAGCACAAAAAAGACGTGGTTATTCTGCTTGATTCAATTACGCGTTTAGCGCGTGCCTACAACACCGTAATCCCTTCATCAGGTAAAGTACTTACTGGTGGTGTTGATGCCAATGCACTGCATAAGCCTAAGCGTTTCTTCGGTGCAGCACGTAATGTGGAGCAAGGCGGTAGCTTAACGATTATTGCGACAGCACTTATCGATACTGGCTCTAAGATGGATGAAGTTATCTACGAAGAGTTTAAAGGTACTGGTAATATGGAATTACACCTTAACCGTAAGATTGCGGAAAAACGTGTATTCCCAGCAATCGACTTCAACCGTTCAGGTACTCGTCGTGAAGAGCTACTGACGAAAGCTGACGAACTTCAGAAAATGTGGATTCTTCGTAAGATCGTACACGAAATGTCAGAGATCGACGCAATGGAATTCTTAATTGATAAACTTGCGATGTGTAAGACTAATGACGAATTCTTCGATTCAATGAAACGAAAGTAATTGCATCATAATTTAAAAAACGCCAGCAGTTAGCTGGCGTTTTTATTTGCCCAATACAAAATCTGTTCTATAACTATTATACACTTAGAGTTAAATTTCAGATTTATGCAAATACATAAACTACTCTTTCCAAGCATAATAATTTTTGCACTGTGCTCGCTATTAATCCTGTTTTTAGTTGATGCCTCTACCCTATACTTAGTACTGCAAAGTATTATGTCGCTGGTCATTATTGGTATATTTGGATACAGCCAAAAAAACAAAAAAGCCGACGCAAGTATTCTAACATCCTTCTCTCAAGCAGTTGCTAACCCAACGAAAGTAAACATCAAATTTCGCTTTCAAAATAATGACAATACAGACTACGCCGATGAATGCACCTATATTGATAACTGGCTTGAAGTAATGGACCATCTAATTACAGAGGTATATGCATCATCTGCACGGTTATATCCAATGGCAAATGAGCTAAAAGATACCTATAGCTCGATGATGCAAAAGGCAACAATGCAGCATAGCCATGGCGAAACACTCGGGCAATCAATGGCCGCTATGGTAGAAGTATCCGCCCAATTAGATGACAATTTGGTTTTAATTTACCAAGCGGTAACAAACGCCAACAACTCCGTAAAGCAAACACGGTCCGATGCAGATCTCAGCCAGCAAAGCCTATCATCGCTAGCCACTAAGATTGAAAAAACCGGCGAGCAACTTGAACAACTAAAAAAAGACAGCGACCAGATTACGTCGATTATTGAAGTTATCAACTCCATTGCCGAACAAACCAATTTACTTGCTCTTAATGCCGCCATAGAAGCAGCTCGCGCCGGCGAACAAGGCCGAGGTTTTGCAGTAGTAGCCGATGAAGTGCGTAACCTTGCCGCACGCACCAGCGAATCGACCAAAGAAGTTAGTGCCATGGTAAGTCGCATTCAATCTGGCACTGACTTAGTACATCAGTTAATGATGAAAGCACATGAAGAGACTCAGCAAACAGTCAATTTATCGCAGCAGGCAAACTTAGAAATAGACCAAATAGATCACGCCATGAATGAGATTCACTCGTTATCTGAACAAATACAGCAACAGGTAAAACAACAAAGATCCGCGTCAGACGATGCACAATCATCGGTTTATGCCATGATAGAATTAAATACTGATGCACTTTCAAACTCTAAAATCCAATCGGTTACCAGTGATGATTTACTTAACTTAGCCACCAGCTTACGAGAAAAACTCGAGCTGTTTGATTTTAATGATAAAGAGTGGAATACCAGTACGCGAACTAAATTGCGGCGAGAGAACGCTGAAGCGCCTAGCGAGGCAGGTGAAATAGATTTATTTTAGTAATTTTACGCACTCAATTAACTTTGAGTGCGTAAAAAACATATCTCAGATTAACCAGCAAAGAACTGATTAACTAAAAGATTAGCTTATTTAACAACTGTGATATCAATTGTTTCTGATTTTCCACGATAGCTAGAAATCAAGGTAAACGAGCCCGTTTTCGAGCTTGATGCACTCACTTCTAAATACGCTTCATTAGTACCTAACTTCTTAAATTGTGATGTAACTAAATCGGTACCAGAAAATGACCAGCCAGCAAACTCCGATACGTTAAAGTCGTCAGATACACCTGCAAGATCTGCAAATGCCTGCAAAGATATTTTTGCACCTTGTTTAATACTAATGCTCTCGGCACCGGTATTAATCTTTAAGCCATTTAATGTTGAATCACCTGTTACTTCAACAGAAACTTGCGCCTGTAGACCACCACAAGTTACAAACACATTCGTTGTACCCGATGTTAGTGCCACAATATTGCCTTGTACCTCAGATTCATTTGAAACTGCAGCAACTGCACTATCACTCACCGCCCAAATAGCACTGTTTGAAATAATATGTGTATCACCATTCAATAAGGTTAGTTGAGGTTTAAGTGACTCACGTTGAGCAAGCTCCATCGCTAAGCTTTCAATATTTTTGTCTGAATGTTGAATCGTAAGCGCGCTTAATTGAGCTATTGATGTTGCAAACGTATCGCTGCCAATTACACCATCAGTGTGCTTTGCGGTAATAGTCAGCTCTTCACTGTCTTCTGCTGATGTAGATAGTAGACCTTTAGCATCAACACGAGCTGTTGCAGAACCTGCTAGCTGCCAAGTTAATAAATTTGTGTCTGGAGCACTTACATAACCATCTTGATATGTAATTGTCGCAGCGAGTTGCGCATCAACACAGGTGGTAACTTGATTACCGTCAGAGTTTTTAAGAACAACATCTAAAGCGGTTGCTTTACTATCGCTAATTGAAAGCTCAGTTGTTGCTTCAATATCATTGATAGTGGTTGCTGTAAAAGTCACTAAACCTTGGTTATCTGCTAATGCTTTTACCGCAGTTACCAAACCACTTGAGTTGATAGTAGCAACGTCAGTATTTGATGACGTCCACGTTACCTCTTTTGAAACGTCTCGAACATCACCTTTAGAATCAGTCCCCATCGCAACTAGTTGATGAGTTTGCCCTGCACGTAACCGTACACCGCTACCAGTAAATTTGATGCTTTCGATAATAGTACCATTTGCACGCTGCGACTCTAATTTAACCGCTTTAACCAACGCAGCTGGGTCGTCTGATTCGCTACACCCTGAAAGCACAACTGAGGTCGCTAACGCTAAAGGTAATAATTTAAACTTTTTCATGTGTAATTCCCTTTAAAATGTATAGCTTACGCCAAGTGTGTAGTTTGCTAGTTTTAAGTCTGAATCGGAATGCAATACTTGATACCCCAAGCGGACTTTAATCTCTTCAAAGCTAGGAATTTCTTGATTCAACCCTATGCCCCAAGCAAAACCATTGTAACTATCAATGTTGTTATATGTTTCTTCAGGGCCTGTTACAGCAATGTCGTTCCAGCTCCAGCCCAGTAAAATGTCAGCACTAAAACCATAAGATGCGGGTGATTCAAAACGACCGAATAGAGAATACGACTTGTCTAGCTCGAAGTTCATACGGTACAAGTCATCATCCGTACTTGAAACAGCCACTTGTCCTTCTAAAAAAATACCGTCGAAAAACTCATAGCCTGCTTTTAAATTCACAGCATTTGGATTCACCGTTTCATCTGCGATTTCAAAATCGTTATAGGCGTAATCTAATCCAACATAGATATCATTCGCTGCAAAAGCTGAACCACAAAAAAGCAGAGCACTTGTAAAGATTAAAGATTTCATAAAAATCCTTTTTGTATAATTGTGTCCCTATTCTATTTAATGCTAAACCAAAAAGCACCCACAGAAGTATAAACAATTGTAACCATGTATTCGGTAATACAATTGCCCGTAAGTTGCGCAAAAGGTTATACTATCACCAATCAATTTTTATTATTAAAAGCCTGACAATACTATGAAATATAAAGACCTCAGGGACTTTATCGAACTGTTAGAAAAGAAAGGTCAGCTAAAACGTATCAAGCAAGAAATTGATACCTACTTAGAGATGACCGAAATAGCCGACCGCACTTTGCGTGCAAAAGGCCCTGCACTACTTTTCGAAAATCCAAAAGGCTATTCTATTCCTGTACTTGCCAACCTATTTGGCACACCTGAGCGTGTTGCCTTAGGTATGGGGCAAGAAGATGTATCAGAACTAAGAGAAGTTGGTAAGCTGCTCGCCTTTTTAAAAGAGCCTGAGCCACCAAAAGGCATTAAAGATGCGCTAAGCCAACTACCTGTGTTTAAGCAAGTACTCAACATGCCGCCAAAAGAAGTGAAAAAGGCACCATGCCAACAAGCAATTCTTGAAGGTGATGATGTTGATTTAACTAAGCTACCAATCCAACACTGTTGGCCTGGCGATGCAGCGCCACTGATTACTTGGGGCTTAACAGTTACGAAAGGACCTTATAAAAAGCGCCAAAATTTAGGTATTTACCGCCAACAATTACTTGGTAAAAACAAAATCATTATGCGCTGGTTATCACACCGTGGCGGCGCGCTCGATTATCAAGAATGGTGTAAAGAACACCCAGGTGAACCTTATCCTGTGTCGGTAGCGCTTGGGGCAGACCCTGCAACCATACTTGGCGCAGTCACCCCTGTACCAGATACCCTAAGCGAATACGCTTTTGCTGGTTTACTCCGTGGCAGTAAAACAGAAGTGGTTAAGTCAATTTCGAACGACTTGCAAGTGCCTGCCAGTGCCGAGTTTGTATTAGAAGGTTATATTGAACAGGGCGAGATGGCACCAGAGGGGCCTTATGGCGACCACACTGGTTATTATAACGAAGTTGATGACTTCCCAGTCATGACAGTAACCCATATTACGCACCGTAAAGATCCTATCTATCACAGCACCTATACTGGCCGTCCGCCTGATGAGCCGGCTATTTTGGGTGTGGCGCTTAACGAAGTGTTTGTGCCTATTTTGCAAAAGCAATTCCCTGAGATTGTAGATTTCTACTTACCACCTGAAGGCTGTTCTTACCGTATGGCCGTGGTTACCATGAAAAAACAATACCCAGGTCATGCTAAACGCGTAATGATGGGTGTTTGGTCATTCTTACGTCAATTCATGTATACTAAGTTCGTTATTGTGTGTGATGATGACGTGAATGCGCGCGACTGGAACGATGTGATTTGGGCAATTACTACGCGTATGGATCCTGCCCGCGATACCACAATGATCGAAAATACCCCTATTGATTATCTCGACTTTGCCTCACCTGTTTCTGGCTTAGGATCAAAAATGGGGCTTGATGCCACCAACAAATGGCCTGGCGAAACCGACCGCGAATGGGGCGAACCCATCGTAATGGACGATAAAGTCAAACAACGTGTTGATGAAATTTGGGATTCACTCAACATTTTAGAAAAGTAACGCAGTTAAATTTGCGTCGTGAAAAGGTTTAAAAATGCAATTAGTTAAAGCAAACGTGGTAAGCATTACTCCATTAACAGAGTTTGTTTATAAAGTTGAACTAAAACCAAGTGAGCCAGTGTCATTTGAAGCAGGTCACTACCTGCAACTGGTATTGGGTGAAAAGGATAAGCGCGCATTCTCAATCGCAAGCCGCCCAAGCCAAACAGAGCTATTAGAATTACATATAGGTGCATCAGAAGAAAATAGCTATGCCATGCAAGCGCTTGATCACCTAAGAGAGCACTTTGCTAATAATACACAAGCTGAACTTGAAGTGGGCTTAGGCATTTCACAACTACGTACTGAATCTGAGCTACCACTTGTGTTACTTGCGGGCGGTACAGGCTTTTCATACGTAAAATCAATGGCCGATCACCTTGCTGAAATCAAATCAACACGCCCTGTGTTCTTCTACTGGGGTGTACGCGATGAATCAGCACTTTACGCCAAAGAAGAAATGGAAAAGTGGGCTGCAAGCCAAGCTAACTTCAACTTTATTCCTGTAGTAGAGCACGCAACTGACACATGGCAAGGTCACACAGGCTATGTGCATAAAGCTGTAATGAAAGACATTGTTTCGCTAGAGCCTTATGAAATCTATATGGCAGGTCGCTTCGATATGATTGGTCCTGTACGTGATGACTTTATTAATCACGGCGCAATTCGCGAAAACATGTATGCTGATGCTTTTGCATTTATCAAATAATACGAATGCAATTTACTAAAAGGAGCCATTTGGCTCCTTTTTTATTTTCTAGCTCATTTGCTACTGACACTCCCTGACACAACAGCCTGATTAAATAACGTCATCATTTCAAAGGAGACAAATGAT
This sequence comes from Pseudoalteromonas sp. MMG024, assembly GCF_021654175.1. Taxonomy (NCBI): domain Bacteria; kingdom Pseudomonadati; phylum Pseudomonadota; class Gammaproteobacteria; order Alteromonadales; family Pseudoalteromonadaceae; genus Pseudoalteromonas; species Pseudoalteromonas sp. MMG024. Next base: position 24,064 of record NZ_JAKFZO010000035.1, on the reverse strand, counting down.
GAGTAACGTAATCGAAATCGTAAACTTTAAACTAGCAGAAACCACCCAAGCAGCAGGCTTCGTCGCTGCTAATGACGCATTGCAGCAGTTCCTCAATAACCAAACCGGTGTGCTGTACCGTTCACTAGCCAAACAGCAAAGCGACAATATTTATGTTGATGTGGTTTACTTTGCCACCATGGACGATGCTAAACGTGTGCAAGAGGCATTTTATGAAAATGAAATTTGCCAGCAATTCGCCAAGTTAATTGAAAAAGAAAGTGTTATTTTAGAGCACTACGATGTAGTGTCACAAACACCTTGTGACGCATAATTAACTCGTAGAGCGCATTCAATTAAGGAAATATGGTGCATAAATCTGAGCGTTTATTTCAACTGGTTAACTTACTTAAAGGCCGCCGCCTTGCTGTAACCGCCAAACAGCTAGCAGATAAGCTAAACGTATCTGAGCGCACCATTTACCGCGACATCCAACATTTACAAACTTCGGGCGTGCCTATCGAAGGCGAAGCAGGCATTGGTTACCTTATTTCAGAATGTGACCTGCCACCGATGATGTTTACCCTCGAAGAACTGCAAGCCTTAATGCTAGGCAGCCGTATGGTAAGCGAATGGACGGATCCCGTACTTGCCGATAAAGCCCATTCTGCACTTGCTAAAATTGAGGCCGTTTTACCAAGTAGCTTAAAACAAAAAGTGGATGATCTGCCCTATTTAGTATCGGGTTGGAGTCACAATCAAGCACAACAAGCTTTCACCCTCACCTTACGCAATGGCATAGAGCAACACCGTTGTGTCAACATTGATTATTCTGATGCCAAGCAACAAACCACCACCCGCCTTGTAGAGCCTTTAGGTATGGTGTATTGGGGTGGCAAATGGACGCTAATCACCTATTGCCGCTTACGAAACGACTATCGCGAATTTCGCATCGACCGCATTCAAACTGTCTCGCTTACGGAGCTATCTTTTACAACCCATGGCGGTAAGTCGCTAGCGCATTATGTGAAGCTAGTGCAGGAGAAATATAAGGAGTGTTAAGAGAAGCTTCTTTATTTTTGAAACACACCTTTGCAAAAAGTGAAAAAAACCTCACCGCTGTTTTGCTAGATAGATATCGTAACTAAATAAATCTAACTCAAGCGCACAGTCTCAACTTATTTATAGAATTAAAACTGGTTTGTCGCGCTGGCGACAGCAGCCAAAGAGCGGCTTGCGCCGGCCTCCCTTTGGAATCCCTCGGCGCCCAAAAATAAAACTAACTCTTAAGCAAAATTTAAATGTGAACATAAACGCCATGAAGCAACGCGCTAAACATCCCTGTACGCTTTCCAGCTAGAAGTCCTTTTCTCGCGTTCATAGCTAGCCGAACTTCGTTCGTCTCAAGACGCTATTCACCTACTCATACATGGCTTGCTCGACCGCTTCGCTCCCTGTCTCGCATTATTCATTTAAATTTTGTTTTCAGGTTTGATTAATGGGTATTAAGACACCTATTAACTATGCTTTATAGATGAATTATCAAACCTAAATTGATAGAAATTTAAAGAATATAAAAGTACGAGAAACAGACGATGAACGGGGTTAATCAGCCCCTATCCCACATTGCCTCTTGAGGTTGCCGCCGAACTACAAACCCACCCAGATGGACCAGAGTGTATGGCTGGCTCAATAAAACAGAATGCACCAATAATTCCTTGTTGAGAATTTTTATGTTTTAATTTTGTTGCGGTATCGCCTTCAAACTCAATGATAAGTTTTTCATCTGCCAATATAAGGAGTGGCAGAGGTATACCAAGCCCAATCAAAATACCGTTAACGCCTTCATCTTTAACTTCGTAGTACCAAACTTCTTTCTCTTTAGCTGATTTTACTTTTATTGGTTCTCCAAATCGTTTGATTACCTCTGATTTGGTTAAAGAAACATTTTCTTCTTTATCATGAGAATACATAATTCCAGCACCAACACAGCCAGAAATAGAGATTACTAAAATAAAAGTGAAAATAGTGCGTATAAAAATCATTCATCAATCCTTAATGAGCAAATAGCTCAATCCATAAAAGCAGCATACTTAACATGATCTATTCAAAAGCAAAACTGTAACCACATTAACGCTACAGTAGCAAAGGTTATAAGGGTTGCATTTGCCCTGAGATATTAGTTTCATCAATCATGTCGTTGAGTTTAAGCACTTAAGTGCACTATTCTTCGAATGCTAAGTTGCAGGGTAAGCCTTTACATTTAATACTTCGTTCGCGGTAGAAGTATTCAAGTTTAGTGTTTGTACTAACATCAACACTATTAATAGGGTTATCTAATAAATTAAGATTTATTAAAGCACTATTTTGCCGCAAATCGATACTATTAATTTGGTTACCATCCAAATAAAGTTCTTCCAACCCAAGATATCTCGTTACATCAATATTTTTAAATAAATTATTGCTTAAGAAGAGGTTCCTCAGGTAAATATCAGGGTGATCGCTTTTATTAATGCTAATACTGCTTAGTCGATTATTGCTTAAATCAACAAAATCGAGAACCGGAATATGGTCTATCTGGATTTGTGACAGCTGATTACCTTGTAATTCTAAGTATTTCATAAACTTATTATTGGATAGGTCGATAGACTTAAAGCGGTTATTGCTAGCAGTAAGGGCACTAAGCTTTGTGTTTTTACTTAGGTCTAGCGAAGTAAAATGGTTAGAGTCTATATTTAAACCTCTTAAATAACTACTCTGACTAAGGTCTAGGCTTTTTAGTTTATTATTAGATAAGTCAAGATTTACAATGGATGGTGTTAAATCCGCTTTCGAAATTTTATTACCAGATAAATTAACCGAGTAAAGCTCTATGTTTTTCTCAAGTTCGATATTAGTTAGTTTATTACCTGTCGCATTCAAATCTGTTAATTTCAAATTTTGACTAAGATTAAGCTGACTGATTTGGTTGCCATTTAAGTTTAAGTAACTAAGCTCTCGGTTATTTCGAAGGTCAATACTTAAAATCTTATTAGGCTCACCTTTCGCTGGACGCATAAATGAGATTGCATCGGGATCATTAGAGTCAGACTCGAACTCCGGGCTACTGATGTTTAACCAAACAAGGTTTTTAAAGTTAGTTATGCCTTCAACCGATTTTATTCCTTTGTTAGGGCATTCTAGCCTAGTTACATCAAAGGTTCTCTTAAACTCGTGTTCTGTTAAACAAGCCAAAAAGTTCTTATCTTTAACCACTTCGGTTAGTAATACATCCTTTGCTTCAACCAATTGTGGCTCACTCTTGTAAGGCTGTGCATTTAAACATCCCATCAGTAAATTTATACTTAGCAAGCCGATAATATGCCATTTATACTTCATCTTAATTCCTTTTAATTTTTATGGGCGAACAAGTCTTTGCAATTCCACCCTTAAGATTTAATTCATTAAATTCAAATAGCTACACTAACCTTTTCAATTAAAGAATAAAAGTAAAATAAACAAATAAGCTAGCCAATGGCTTTGCAATTAGGTGATTACTATCAACAATAAATGGTTGAACAAGACATTCTTTATATATTGTAACGGTTATTGCTAAAGCTAATTTCCGCTTTTATCAAACCCGAGCATCAGGTTTGAATTGATAATGCGAGACAGGGAGCGAAGCGGTCGAGCAAGCTATGCTGAGGCATGGATGCCGATTCATAGCGTTTATGTTCACATTTAAATTATGTTTGAAGAATCAGTTTGATTTTGTGGCGCTTTTTACGAAATACATCCCTGTATTTCGCTCTTTGGGCCAGCTTCGCTGTTCAAATTTATTCCAGATAAATTTGTGGTTCATTTTTGTCGTGTAACAAAAATGAACAAGAGTGCGCCATGGATGGCGTGTGATATTAACAGGGAGGTACAATACGATGGATATTTACAGGGATGTGTTAGCTTTAATAAACAAAAAAGGAGCTTCTTAGCTCCTTTTTACTGTTACCATCAATGCGACGAAATCAAATACTACTGAAAATATCAGCGAAATTACGCCTATTTCCCCATCAACACTTTACGCTCGCTATCACTTAAAAACGCAATTTGTAATGCATTCTTTTGTGCTTCCTTGATTTCTGCCTGTGTTAAGCCCGCTTGTGGCGCTGCCACCTCAAATTCATGGCGAATTTCAATATTGCTTACACTTGGGTCATCAGTATTAATGGTAGCTAAAATACCGTGTGCTAAAAATTGTTTAAGTGGGTGCGTTGCCATTGATGCAACGGTACTCGTTTGAATATTACTGGTTAAACACGATTCCACACCAATTTGATGATCGCGTAGGTAATCCATCAGTGCGGCGTCTTCAATTGCTTTAACACCGTGGCCAATACGTGTTGCGCCAAGTTCTTTAATTGCATGCCAAATGCTTTCGCTGCCTGCTGCTTCACCTGCATGAGTGGTGATTTGTAAACCGGCATCACGCGCTTGTTTAAAGTGGCCTTCAAATAAGTTACCTGGGAAGCCAAGCTCGTCACCCGCTAAATCGAGTGCTGTAAGCTCATTTTTGTGCGCCAGTAAGCCATCAAGTTCTGCTTGGCATGCATCCACACCAAAGGTGCGCGATAAAATACCAATCAACTTTGCTTGAACGCCCGTCTCGCGGCTACCCGCTTTTACGCCGTCAATTACTGCAGCAACTACGTCTGCAATATTCAGGCTGTGGGTTTGCGCCATATAAAATGGGCTAAAACGCAGCTCAACATAATCAAGTCCCTGCCCTTTAGCATCAAACATATTTTCATAGGCAATGCGGCGGCATGCATCTAAATCGCCAAGCACTTTTACGCCCCAATCCAGTTTTTGTAAAAAGCCAAGTAAATCGGGCTCATTTTCAATTACTTGCACATGTGGGCGCAGCGACTCAACATCACTTGCTGGCAAATCCATATTAAATTTTAGGCCAAGATCTAAAATGGTTTCTGAACGAACATTTCCATCAAGGTGACGGTGTAAATCAAGAAGTGGAAGAGTTGAATCGATCATGGCTTGACCCTTAAAAATTTAAAATTGCGCGGATTCTACGTAGTTTAGCTATAAAAGCAAGGATTGCTTAGGACATAGGTCCTCGCTTGGGTAAAAATACAAATATAAAAAAAGCGCCAATCGGCGCTTTTTAATCATAACCTTAGTTTTTAGCCACGTTATACCAATTCACTTAAGTAGCTAATCATCCTAGCGGGCTAAATATCATGCTAACTGCGTTAGAATTTATCAATGTAGAACAACTACATAAGAAAAATTCCGCCTTGTTACCATTTCATTTATCCAGCGCTATCCCTGATCACATACTTAACTGAATTGGTATTAAGCATAGATTTGATAGAGCGAAATTGCTTTATCAAGTTGCCCTGTTTGATTAAAACACTCAGCCGCAACACGCCAATGCTTGTTTGCGTTTTCTCTGCTCAACACTTTGTTAAATACCTTGCAGGCAAGCTCAAAATCACCTTGCGCTTTAGCGATGTAAGCCAGCGTTAGCAATAGTGTCTCATCTTCCGGTATTTTCTTTAATCGGCTTTGGATAAACTTTTGTGTGTCAAATAATTTAGTATTGTTGCACTTACTGAGGATTTGCCACACCTCGCGGTATTTATCACCCTTCGCTAGTTTTAATAAACACTTATCGGTTTGCTCTGGGGAAAATGAGGCAAGATTAGTCAGGTAATGAAACTCTGCTTTTTCTTTGAGTTTTTTCCGTAAATTACCGTAAGCACTGTTTAATGCATTTAAGTCTAACGCTGCAAAATAACGTTCAAATAACTGTTGCCACTGCTCATCACTAAGCGCATGTTTTTTCTCAAAACGACTTAGCTGCTCATTAAGCGTTGACCAGTCTTGTTGGGCTACTAAGTACTCGGCAAAATTAGCCAGCTCTAAGTTAGTCGCTTTTTTGTTCTTAGTTATTTGCTCCATGCTTTCTTTGGCAAGCTCTGCTTGCTCACTTTCCACCAGCATTTGCGCAATATTTGATGCGTCTTGCTGCGCAACTTTTTCAAGATGTAGTCGCGCATCCGCTTTATTACCACTTTCTAACGCGGCTCGTGCTGAAATGGCTTGTGCAATGCTTTCCCAACCTGCTGGTACATGGGCTTTTGCAAGACTTTGCTGTGCGCCAGTAAAATCACGGTTTATAAACTGCCAAACGCCCGTTTTTAAATTACTCAACTTGCGTTTATCGGCGCGCGATGCCCATTTAAAACGAGTAATACCATACAGTGATAAGACATAACGCAGCAATTTATAAATCACAAAACTAAACGCCGCTAGCAAAATAATTGCAATTACAAATGCGGTGATTGTGCCTTCAATGGTGTAGTCGTTAAAAGCAATTAACACATAACCTTTTTCACCGATAGCCACTGGCGCGAGCGCAAGTACAACTAATGCAATAACAACCGTGATAATTGCCTTGCTCATAGTAGCTCCTTAATTGCAGCTGCAGAGTTAAAGGTAATCTCTGGTGTGAACACAAGAGGCCTAGCATGTAATTCACTCAATTGATTATTAAGGTATTTTACATTCGCAGCTTGCACATCATAATAATTTTTAACTACGTTTTGTGCTTGTTGCAGTGCTGTAGAGAAAATAGCTGGCTGCTGCTTTGTAAGCGCAGTTTGTGCTTGTGCCATATAAAAACGTAATTGATGTCGGATCAACGCTTGCTCTTCTTGGCTTAATAACGGCTCTATCGGCGCTGTGCGTTTGCGTACTTTAATAAAGTCATCCACCAGCAAGTCCCAACTGCGTTTTAAGTTTGACTGCCAATCATCCACATTATTTGAAAGCGCCTGCTGATCAACTTTATCAGTTTCTTCCGGTAGCACCACCATATTAAGCGGTAGCTCATCAAGATTGGCGATTAACCCAGACAGCTTTAAATATAAACTTTCAACATCAGCCGTTTGTACCGCTTGTAGTGCTTGAATATCTTGATGTAGTGCCGCTCTAGCTTGCTGAGTACCTGGGAAATTTTCAAGCAGTATATCTAAACGTGCCAGCATTGCAGCGGCGCCTAGGTAATCATTTTGCACCAGCGCCTTAAATTCGGCCATGCGGTAAAGGCTTTTCACTTCTTCACGATTTAGCTCTGGTGTCTGTTGGTTAGCAGCATGTAACTGCTGGGCAATTTTTTCATTAAGCGCAAGCTCTGCCTCGGATACCTGAGCCGATAACGCACTTTGCAATTGTTGATTTTGATTTTTTAATGCCAGCGCCTGTGTATTAACTTGGGCAATCTGTTCCGCGAGCGTGTTGTTTTCGTTATTTAACTTAACGAGAAAATTTTTCTGTTGTTGAAATAAGGTATAGCCATACCCTAATCCACCAACCGCAGTAAGTGATACCAACAACGCAACAACAGCAATTGCCTTGCCTGAACCTGATTGCTTAGCCACGGCTGGTTTTGAAGCGCTATTGTTCGTAGTTTGCGCCTTACTTGTTGGCTTTTCGCTAATCGTACTCTTTGCCGTTATGTCTTTTTCTTGTTCCATAGCGTGACTCTGTTGATGTTTATGTTGACCTGCGATGGCATTGATAATGCTATCATTATCAGCACCTTGGCAATTAATAATATGTTTTACATTGGCTTTTTCTTGCAAGTAGTTAACGCAGCGCTCACTCACCAAGTAAACGGTTAGCTGTGATAACCAGGTTTTGTTTGTCGCTATTGCCAAAAAGCTATCGATACTTGCATTGCTCGTTAAGACAACGGCATCTATACCATTCGCTTGCCACTTAGCTGCCATTGCGTCATTTAAATTAGCATTCGCCAAACGCTGGTAAACAGCTAGCGGCTGAAAAATCGCTTCGCGCGCTTTTAATTCTTGCGCTAGCTTATTGCGCCCACCTTTACCTTTTACCAATACAATTTGTTTACTTGCCACGTTATTGAGCTCTGGCATGGCAAGCAAACCTTCACTGGTTTCAACCAGCGGGCTAGCACACGGTTTGTTAAACAATTCGGTTACCGTTTCAGCGGTACTTTTACCAACAGCTAAACAGTGGCTGTGTTTGGCTAATTCAGGTTTTAACGCATGTAAAAAACGTGCGGCATCTTGTGACACAAAAAGCACAATATCGGCGCTTTCAAGCATAGCAAGTTGCTGTTCACTCACTGCAATTGCTTCAAGCGCCAGTAATGGTTGAATGGTGCTTTTAATCGCCATATTTGATAGGCGCTCAGCTAATTGTTGGCTCTTTTCCTCTGGCCGTGTGAGTAAGATATGTGTCACATGCACTCCTTGTTAGTTACCGTAAACTTCTGCAAGAATTTTATCAGCACCTTGCGATAATAAGTTATCAGCTACTTGCTCGCCGATTTGTTCTGCATTTGCTACATTACCTGCCAGTGTATGCTGCAAAATTACCGAGCCATCTAACGCACCTACTAAACCGCGTAGTGTCAGTGTTTCACCTTCAACAGTTGCAAATGCACCAATCGGAACTTGGCAACCACCTTGTAACTTACGGTTCATTGCGCGCTCTGCTAGTACACGATAGCGCGTTTCTGTATGCTCAAGTGGCGCAAGTAACGCTTTAGTTGTTTCGTCATCGCTACGACACTCAATGCCTACTGCACCTTGACCGTTTGCAGGTAATGAGTCTTCCGCCGCAATAAAATCAGCAATGCGTTCTGGCATTTCTAAACGAATAAGACCTGCAGCGGCTAGAATAATTGCATCGTATTCACCGGCATCTAGTTTTGCTAAACGCGTATTTACGTTACCGCGTAAATCTCTAATTTCGAGATCAGGACGCGCTGCTTTTAACTGACACTGACGACGTAGGCTCGATGTACCAACAATTGCACCTTGAGGCAAATCAGCCAACGACTTGAAGTTGTTTGATACAAATGCATCTCGCGGATCTTCACGTTCACAAATTGTGTGCAGCTCTAGTCCATCAGGGAATTCAACCGGAACGTCTTTCATCGAGTGAACGGCAATATCTGCGCGACCTTCCATCATAGCGACTTCAAGCTCTTTAACAAATAGGCCTTTACCACCGATTTTCGCCAGTGGTGTGTCTAAAATTTTATCGCCTTGAGTCGACATAGGCACAAGCTCAACCGTTAAATTAGCATGGTGCTTTTCCAGTTCAGCTTTTACAAACTCTGCTTGCCAAAGTGCCAATGCGCTTTTGCGCGTTGCAATACGAATAATTGGATTATCTTGAGACATAATTTTCCTACACTGACTCGCTACTGGTCAGTTACTTTAAATTGCTTGCTCGCCAACGTTTTTCCGTCGGCAATTAATTCTACACGCCACTCGCCTAATTGCAGTGCCGCTATATTTTTTGATGAATAGGTACGGTATCGCTCTGCAAATATTGAAAGTTCAACATCCGCTTGCAGTTGATCTTGAAAATACCACTTGTGGCGCACCACTTTACCTTTTAAGCCGTTTACTTCAGTAAAGAAGTACAATTTTTTGGTAAAGCTCGCCCTTGCGATTCGTTCACCAATAATATCAACTGGCTCTCGCGCTTTAATATCACGCGATAACAATGCTCGCGTTACACTTTGGGTATTTATTTTTGCGCCAAGAGCAATGTCTGCTAAGTCGGCAGTACTGTTTTCGTTTGCTTGCTGTTCAATATCGACGCTCACAGCCTGCTCTAATAACTCTTCGCTATTTTCAGCTGTGTTTGACAGACTATTATTTGTCACGCTTTCACTAACAACCGCTTCGCTGTTATCAACATCTTTAGTATTGCTAGGCTCTAGCTCGACTCGCTGTTCAATCGCAGGTTGAGTTACAGAAGCTTTCACAATTGGTAATTCAGCTGTTGAAGACTGGCTTAAACCAACCTTTTCGGTTTCTTTTGTGGTATTTTTAGCATTATTTACAGCCGATGTTATCGTTTTCACAACAGTTGAGCTGCCTTGTTGCACACTAGCTTTTGTTAATGATTGACTCGTTTCTTTTGGATTTTTCGTATTTGGAAATAAGTACATAGTTGCCAAAACTAATACGACTACCACCAACAACAACGCCGCAAAAACACGCGCCCAGCGCCATTGATACTCAACTTCGCTCGGTTGTACATTTTGCGGGGATTGGTTTTGCTTATTTGCCAATGTCGCCGTAATTTTTATCTTTTGTGCCACTATTCCTTCCTAGTTTAAGCGCGAAACCAACCAAGTACGGATCGCCTTAATTTCCTCTAAACACACTTGGTGTGCCATTGGGTAGTCCTGCCAACTAACGTCATAACCCAATTCAAGTAATGTTTGATATGCTGCTTTTCCTGCGCCTGTTGGTACCACGTCGTCAAAACTGCCGTGCGCCATAAATACATTTAAGCTTGCTTGCTGATTTTCGAGTTTAAGTTTAGCAGGCTCACACATATAGGTAGAAAGCGCCATAACACCCGCCAACTGATATGGTAAGCGAGGTGCTAAATACAATGAAACAACGCCACCTTGCGAAAAACCCGCCAAAATAATATTGCTAGGCGCAATACCATTGTCTATTTCAGCATCAATTAATTGTTGTACTGCCGCAGCAGATTGTTGCACACCTTGTTCATCGGCGCGTTTATCTAGATCAAGAGATTTAATGTCATACCATGAACGCATCGCCATACCACCGTTTATGGTGACCGGTTGAATTGGTGCGTGTGGAAAAATAAATTTTACACCTAGTTCTGCAGGTAAATTAATTTCCGGTACGATAGGTGCAAAACCATCACCTGAGTCACCTAAACCGTGCAACCAAATTACCGTTGCTTTGTGACTTGATTGTGGCTCAATAATTACTGCGTCTAAACTCATTTATTCAGCTTCCCATATAATGCTTGCGCCCGCTTGTTTGCTCGCAGCATCATTCATAAATTGCCAGAACTCTGAGCCACTACGGTTATCAATCCATTTATCGCCATGGCGCTCAAAATGGTGACCATTAAACTTAGTTGCTACCCACAACTGCTGTAAAGGCGCTTGTTTATTAAGGATGATCTTACTGTTATCAGGAAAAATAATTTCTAAAATTCCCGAGGCAGATTCATAGTCTAAGTCGACCTCGCAGGCATCAACTTGCTCTTCTAAGTTAATAAACAAATCATCGATTAACTGGTGGTATTCTTGGTCTGTCATAGCTAAATTTCCAAATTGATTTTTTGATGCCAATAAAGCATAAGAAAAAACGTCAATATCCTGCGTTTTTGCGCTTTTTTCTGATAATCTCTATTCAATAATACCAACCGTGGCATTCACTTGTCAGTAATAAGTTTTATAAACAGACGATATGGTTAAATGTAAGAAATTAGTTTCAGTATTTATGAGTGTGTCATTGCTCATTTTAGCTGGTTGCGGTCAAAAAGGTCCTTTATATCTCGCCGAGCAAGATCAAGTGGAATCAAATCAACCAAAGCAGCAAACCGACTCTGACAAAGAGCAAAAGGATCAGCAGTAATGGACTATTTTAACTATAACGATAACGAACTGTTTGCAGAACAAGTAAAGGTTGAAGATATTGCCAAACAATATGGTACGCCTTGTTATGTTTACTCGCGTGCTACATTAGAGCGCCACTATAAGGCATTTTGCGACGCGGCAAGTCACCATAATCACCTTGTATGTTACGCCGTAAAAGCTAATTCAAACCTCGCTATTTTAAACGTATTGGCGCGCCTTGGTTCTGGTTTTGATATTGTTTCCAAAGGTGAACTGGCACGTGTAATTGCGGCCGGTGGCGATACCAGTAAAGTGGTATTTTCAGGTGTTGCTAAAACACATGACGAAATTGCCTTTGCGCTAGAGCACAAAATCAAATGCTTTAATGTTGAATCAGAAGCTGAGCTTGAGCGTATCTCGCAAGTTGCAATTGAGTTGAACGTAAATGCGCCTATATCTATTCGTGTAAACCCTGATATCGATGCTAAAACGCACCCCTATATTTCTACCGGTTTGAAAGAAAATAAATTCGGCATAGATATTAAAATTGCGGTTGATGTATATAAGAAAGCGGCGAGCTTACCTAACTTAGATATAAAGGGTATTGATTTTCATATTGGGTCACAGCTTACCGAAGTAGAACCTTTTATAGCGGCGCTTAAAAAAGTAATCGCGCTCGTTAAAGAACTTGCATCTCATAATATCAAACTAAGCCATGTTGACGTTGGCGGTGGTTTAGGCGTGCCGTATGCCCAAGAAGCACCTCCACATCCAAGTCAGTACGTTAGTAAAATCACCGAATGCTTAGCAGAATTACCCGATGTTGAGCTAATTTTTGAACCCGGCCGCGCTATTGCAGCTAACGCCGGCATTTTAGTCACCAATGTTGAATATCTAAAACAAAACCAAGGTAAACACTTTGCGATTGTTGATGCAGGCATGAATGATTTACTGCGCCCATCGCTTTATCAAGCTTGGCAAAATATTATTGCGGTTAAGCCGCGACTAGGTAAAACCGAAAATTACGATATCGTTGGCCCGGTATGTGAGACTGGTGACTTTTTAGGTAAAGACCGTGATTTGTGCATTGAAGCGGGCGATTTAATTGCCGTGCGCAGTGCCGGTGCGTACGGTTTTACTATGAGCTCAAACTACAATTCACGTCCGCGCGTAGCTGAGATAATGGTAGATAACGACCAAGTTCATGTAATTCGTCAACGCGAAACTATTGACGACCTATACCGAAACGAGTGTACACTGCCTTAAGCACAATCATAGTTTATATATATGCTAGTAAATTTTTCTAAAATGCATGGCTTAGGCAATGACTTTATGGTTATTGATAATGTCACGCAAAATGTTTTTATTTCAAAAGACCAAATTCGTAAGTTAGCAGATCGCAACTTCGGTATTGGCTTTGACCAATTACTTATGGTTGAAGCGCCGTACGATCCTGATTTGGATTTTCATTACCGAATTTTTAATGCCGATGGCTATGAAGTTGAACAATGCGGGAATGGCGCACGCTGTTTTGCACGCTTTGTTCGTATGAAAGGGTTAACCAACCGCCACCGCATTCAGGTCTCAACAAAATCTGGCAATATTAGCCTGCACAATGAGAAAGACGGCAAAGTGCGCGTAAATATGGGCCACCCTAAGTTTGACCCAGCAAAAGTGCCGTTTAAAGCGACCAAGCGCGAAACAACGTATATTATCCGTGAAGGCGAACATACAATATTTTGTGGCGTTGTCTCTATGGGCAACCCGCACTGCGTGCTTGAAGTAGACGATATCAACTCTGATCAAATCACCGAGTTAGGCCCGCTACTTGAAAGCCATGAACGCTTTCCTAAAAAGGCCAATATTGGTTTTATGCAAATAATCTCGCCAGAGCATATAAAACTACGCGTATGGGAACGTGGCGCAGGTGAAACGCTTGCCTGTGGTAGCGGTGCTTGTGCCGCTGTTGTGGTTGGTATTTTACAAAAGAAACTCGCCAATCAAGTTAAGGTTGAATTACCTGGTGGCGAATTAACAATAAATTGGCAAGGCGACGGTCACCCAGTAAAAATGACCGGCCCTGCAGAACATGTGTTTGATGGTCAAATCGCGATATGAATGAATTAGATGAACGCCAAGTTGTCGACTATTTAGAACAAAACCGTGACTTTTTACAAAAGCACCCCGAACTACTTGCGCGTTTATCCATTTACGACGAACCAAACGGCACCACCAGCCTTGTAAAGCGTCAACAAAGTTTATTGCAAAATAAAAATAGAGAATTAACCGATAAACTCTCTCACCTAATTGATAACGCAACCAATAACGAACACATTTTTAAAGTGTTCAATCAATGTCATCGACTGCTACTTAAAACCGATACGCTAGAAGCACTACAAGAAAAGTTAACACAAACCTTGTGCAAAGGATTTAACTTACTTGATTGCCAATTAATACCTGTTAATCCCGATACGCACCAAACGCTACTCGACCAACGCTTTAGCGTACAAACCAGCTTTTTAGGACGTTTGAGCCAAGAAGAGCAAATGCTACTATTTAAAAAAACAGTTGGCTCGGTAGCTGTGTATTTGGTTGGCGATAAAAATACGCCAACAGCCATATTAGCCTTCGCCAGCAGCGACGAAACACATTATCACCCAGAACAAAACAGCGTATTTGTTTTAGAATTTATTCAAGCCTTAGATATCAAACTGTCTCAGTTATGAGTGAGCAACAACCGCTAAGCGCAAGCTGGCAGCAGAGTATAGATTTATATATCGCTTTTGCGCGCAATGAGAAACACTATTCTACAGCCACCATCGATGCTTACCTGCGTCATTTAGAAACATCTGCACACTATTTTTCGCAATTTGTTGCTAACTGGCAAGCAATTGAAGTGGAGAACGTAAAAGGCTTGCTGGCCAAACTAAAAAGTCGTGACTTATCAGCCAGAACCATTAATTTGCACCTATCGTGCTTGCGTAGCTTTTATAAGTTTTTAATTAGAAAGGGACTTGCCAAAGCGAATCCGGTAGAGCTAGTAAAAGGGCCGAAGTTCACCAAACCACTGCCCAAAAACCTCGATGTTGACCAAGTAAATCAGTTGCTTGAAATTGTGCCTGAAGATAGCTTAGCAATTCGCGATAAAGCCATGATGGAATTAATGTATTCATCAGGGCTGCGTTTATCTGAGCTTGCTAGCCTTAATTTAACGGATAAGAGCGCGATCTTTAATGGCCTTCTAACCGTACTAGGTAAGGGTGGTAAAGAGCGGGTTATTCCCGTTGGGCGAAAAGCCATTAGCGCAGTAAAAGCGTGGCTTAAAGTGCGTGCAGAGTTTGCTAATCCCGACGAATTCGCTTTATTTACTAGTAAACAAAAACGTCGCTTGTCGATTCGCCAAATTCGTGCGCGCATGAAAAAATGGGGCATTGAACAAGGCCTAAGTGCCAATGTGCATCCGCACAAATTACGCCATAGCTTTGCATCCCATATTTTAGAGTCGAGCGGTGATTTACGTGCAGTGCAGGAGTTACTTGGCCACAGCAATTTATCAACCACCCAAGTATATACGCACTTAGATTTTCAACACCTTGCAAAGGTATACGACAACACACACCCAAGGGCAAAAAAGAAGTAATATGATGCGATTTAACCGAGCAATTTCTGCCGTAAAAGTGATTAGTTTTGATTTAGACGATACCCTTTACGACAACCGCCCTATCATTAAAAATGCCATTAAAACACAACAAGATTACCTTGCTGCAATTCCCGAGTGGGCGGCGCAAAGCGGCGATTTTTGGCGCACTTGCCGAAACGGTTATGCACTTGAAAACCCAGAGATCATCAACGACGTCACACTATGGCGTCAAAAGGCTTTACTATGGGGGTTAGAAACTCTCAAAGTAGAAAATGCAGCATTTCATGCAACACAAGCCTATAACGCGTTTGCTAAAGCGCGCAGTAATATTGAGGTTGCAACTGAAGTAATTGATTTACTCGCAGCACTTCGTAAAAAATACAAAGTAATTGCTATTACTAATGGTAATGTTGATGTAAGCCAATTTAATTTAAAAGATAGCTTCGATTTAGTATTACAAGCCGGTCCTCACGGCAAAGCAAAACCAGCAAACGATATGTTTAATTTGGCTTGCCAGCAATTAGGTGTAAGTCAAAACGAGATTTTACATGTGGGTGATAGCCTTGATTCAGATGTGCAAGGCGCTAATAACGCTGGCTGTTATAGTGTGTGGCTAGAAAATGCTTTTGTGCCCTACTGCTACAAAGGTTTAGCTGACATGGAAATAAGCGATATTTTTGCGCTCAAATCCCTGCTTGTTTAATAACTTAAGGAAATATCATGTGCACGATATTTCCTTACATCACGTAATATAACCTCTCATCATTAATGACTTTAATAAGCTCATTACAGAACATATTCTGCACTCAATAAATAAGAGAGCAGTTATGTTTAAAAAAGAATGGAAATTTAATCTCAGGCATCACCAAATCCACATTGTTTATCATTATTTTGATGGCATGAAACTGTATGTCGATGGTGATTTAAGAGATTTTAGTAATATCAGTGTTTTATTTAGCAATGATGTACTTTTAAGGGCTAACCTCTCCGAGATTGGTATTATTGATGTAACTCCTTCATGGTCTTTGCTTAGTCTTGAAGTCACAGTGCAACTTTCGCAAGCGGCAGACAGGTTTATCGTCTATTCCTCTCATGGGCGAGTACCCTTGCGGGCGCAGCGCCTTATAAGCAAATAAACGACTTTCTTCTTAAAAAAGAACAACATTAGAAAAAGGACTAACATTATGTATAAAGAATGGGAATTCGACTTAAACGACCATCACGTTCGCGTAACCAATAACTGGTTAACTGGGGTGAAGCTTTATGTAGATGGAAAGCTAAAAGGACGAAATGGATTTCCTGTTATGGGTCCTATGCTAATTCTCTTTTTCCTTATCAGCGGTGACGGAGTTATCTCTCACTTTCAAGAAAAACAACAAATAGCGCATATTGAAAATATCATCGCAACGTTACCTGAAAACGAAAGAGCAACGTTTGTTAAAGCGTACATAGAAACAAAAAGTTCAGAGCTTCAGCAACCAGCTCACAATGTAAAGGTTAGCGATAAAACTCAATAGATAACTAACCCCTGTTTATAAAAACAGTATTCTATTTGGTATTAAATCAACTCCTGTTATACTTTTGCCAATTTTGGTAAAGAGTTAACTTCGATGGACGTTTCTGAATTATTAGATGGTTTAAATGACAATCAACGCGAAGCCGTTGCCGCCCCGCTACAAAATATGCTGGTGCTGGCAGGCGCAGGCTCAGGTAAAACCCGCGTACTTGTCCATCGAATTGCTTGGTTAATGCAAGTTGAACACGCATCGCCTTACAGCATTTTTGCGGTAACCTTTACCAACAAAGCAGCCAAAGAAATGCGCAGCCGTGTTGAAGCAACGCTTAAAGCGTCTGTTGGCGGCATGTGGATTGGCACTTTCCACGGTTTATCCCATCGCATTCTGCGCGCCCATCATAAAGAAGCAAACCTGCCAGAATCATTTCAAATTCTCGATACTGACGACCAAGTGAGGATGATCCGTCGCTTAATGAAAGCAATGAACATCGACGAGAAGAAATGGCCAGCCAAACAAGCGGCTTGGTATATTGGCGCTAAAAAAGACGAAGGTTTACGCCCTAAACACATTCAAGCGTTCGATCCTAACGAACAAATGATGCTGCGTATTTACACTGCTTATCAAGAAGCATGTGACCGTGCTGGATTAGTGGATTTTGCCGAAATTTTACTGCGTTGTTTTGAATTATTACGCGACCAACCAACTTTGCTTCGTCACTACCAACAGCGTTTTCCGCATATGCTGGTAGACGAATTCCAAGATACCAACACCATTCAATATCAGTGGTTAAAATTGATTGCTGGCAAAAGCAATAAAATCATGATTGTGGGTGATGATGACCAAAGTATTTATGGTTGGCGTGGCGCGCGTATCGAGAATATTAAACAGTTTATTAGTGACTTTGATGCGCAAACCATTCGCTTAGAACAAAACTATCGCTCAACAGGTAATATTCTAAAAGCGGCAAACCATTTAATTGCCAATAACTCCGAGCGTATGGGTAAAGAGCTGTGGACTGACGGTAATCAAGGTGAACAAATTAGTGTTTACGCTGCTTATAACGAGCTAGACGAAGCCCGTTTTATTGTAAGTAAAATTAAGGCCTGGTTTGAACAAGGTAATGCACTGCAAGACTGCGCCATTTTATATCGCAACAACGCCCAGTCGCGTGTTCTGGAGTCTGAATTAAATATTCAGTCACCGCGAATTCCTTACCGAATTTACGGCGGTATGCGCTTCTTCGAACGTCAAGAAATTAAAGACGCTTTATGTTACTTGCGCATTGTAAATAACCGCAATGATGACGCTGCATTTGAGCGTATCATTAATACCCCAACACGTGGCATTGGCGATCGCACACTAAGCCTTATTCGTGATTGTGCACGTAGCGAATCATTACCACTTTGGTACGCAGCAAAAACCTTACTAGCAGAAAAGCATTTAGCTGGGCGCGCTGCCAATGCAGTAAATTCGTTTATTGAGCTAATCGATCAGATAGAAGACAACATTCTCGATAAATCATTAGATAAACAAACTAAATACGCCATTCAAACATCAGGCCTAATGGCGATGTATATGGCAGAGAAAGGCGAAAAAGGTCAAGCGCGCGTAGAAAACTTAGAAGAATTAATTAACGCTACTAGCCAGTACGAACTGCCAGATGAAGAGGAGTTTAGCTCGCCACTTGATGGCTTTTTAGCGTATACCGCACTAGAGTCAGGTGAAGGACAAGCAGACGAACACGAAGATGCGGTACAAATGATGACACTGCACTCGGCCAAAGGCCTAGAGTTCCCTTTGGTGTTTATGGCAGGCGTAGAAGAAGGCATGTTCCCGTCGCAACAAAGCCAAGAAGAAACCGGCCGTTTAGAAGAAGAACGTCGTCTATGTTATGTAGGTATGACACGTGCCATGCAAAAGCTTTATATTTGTCACGCTGAAAGCCGCCGTTTATACGGACAAGAAAAGTTTCATAGCCCGTCACGCTTTATTCGCGAATTACCGGAAGATTGCCTAGATGAGATTCGCATTAAAACACAAATCACCAAGCCTAAAACCACTGGCCGTTTTAGCAATACCATCAGTTTAGAAACCTTTAACGATACTGGCTTTAAACTCGGCCAGCGTGTAATGCACGGCAAGTTTGGTGAGGGTACAGTATTAAACTATGAAGGCACGGGCCCGCAGGCGCGTATTCAAGTTAACTTTGATGATCATGGTACCAAGTGGCTAGTGACCATGTATGCGAAATTACAAGCGATGTAAATTATGCTGACTAACACCTGGCTTAACCAATTACACCAGTCGCTACTAACGAGTAAGCATCGTCAGTTATTGGTTTTGTCAGGGAGTGAGCATTGGTGTTGGCAACAAGTTGATACCTTAAAAACGGTTTACCCCGATTTATTAACCCTGAGTAATTCCCCCTCAGTTAATTTTTGGCCCGAGCACAATCACCAATTATTAGGGCAAGAATACAGCACAGTGGTGTTTGACGTAAATTCAGGGCTAATGCCAGACAAGCTCGCAACCGTGGCAGGTACAGTAAAAGCAGGCGGCCTACTAGTGCTGCTAATGCCGAACTTTGAAAGTTACACCAAGCAAGCGGATCCCGCGTTTGCTCGTTTTCAAAGTGCCAATAAACCACCTAGCCCTATTTCACTTTTCCAAACTCGGTTCATTTCACTACTTAAGAACAACGAGCAGGCTTTGATTGTTTCAGAGCACCATGCACTGCCTACAATCTCAATTTTCACTGCAACTGAGAGTACTCAGTATCAAGAGCAGCAAAATCTAGTTGCCGATTTGAGCAAATTTATAACTAAGCGCCGCGCCACATTTTTACTAACCGCCGATAGAGGCAGAGGGAAATCGGCAACGCTTGGAATGCTGGCAGCCAATTGTTCATCACAAGGCAAGCGTGTTGCTATTTGCGCCCATCATAAGCAGACTGTTGCAACTGTATATAAACACTTCGAACAATTAATTGATAATGACGTAAAGCTTGATTTTATTGCACCTGATGCATTGCTAAACCAAGCAACAAACTACGATTTGGTATTAATTGATGAAGCGGCAACCTTACCTGTAAGCCTATTAAAAAAAGCGCTCGATTTACCGATTAAATTTGGTTTTGCGACAACGCTTCACGGTTACGAAGGTACTGGTAGAGGGTTTAATTTACGCTTTATTCCTCATCTAAAAGCTACGCGCACAAACTGTTTTATTACAGAGCTATCTACTCCGATGCGTTACGCTGAAAATGACCCGCTCGAAAACACCATTAACCAATTATTAGTACTCGATGCTGACTTTAAGCAGCTAAATATAAATCACCAAGACGACATTGCGTTTTACGCAATTTCACAGCAACAACTCATAAACGATAACGCATTACTTAAACAGATATTCGCTATTTTAGTGATGGCGCATTATCAAACTAGCGTAAATGACTTACGACATATGCTCGATGGCAATAACTTAAAGGTGTTTGTTGCTGAACAAAATGGCATTTTATTAGCAGCCGCATTGGTTGCGCTAGAAGGTGAGCTAGCCGATCCGTTAGCATCACAAATTATTGCTGGGGAACGCCGTCCTCAAGGCAATATGTTGGCGCAATCTACTGCGTGTTTACTCGGCGAACAACACTTGCTTGCAGCTCGTTATGCCCGCATTGTGCGTATTGCTGTTAATCCTTATTGCCAAGGCGACAATATTGGCACACAACTGTTAAATACCATTGAGAAAACACTATCGCCTGATGTTGACTTTATAGGGGCAAGTTTTGGCGCAGAAGCCAAACTTTGCAACTTTTGGTTTAAGCAGAACTATCACATTATTAAACTCGGTGCCAAGCAAGATAAAGCAAGTGGTGAGCATTCTTGCTTAGTCATTAAAGCTTCAAATATTTATTTAGACCAACAGACATTGCTCAAATCCCATTTCAAGCAGCAATTTTTGTTTGAGTTAGCGCGTTCGTTTTCGCATCTACCAAGCGAGTTAGTATTAGGCATTAGCGCAAACTTGATTTCATCAAACCAGCAATACACTAGCAGCAATAACTTAGTAAAAAGGTTTAGTGAAGGACAAATCAGCGTTGACCAAGCACGCTTTGCCTTAGCTCAACAAGTTTATGTAAACCCTTGTTTACTAGATAAACTAGAAAGTATTTCTAGAAAGTTAATAATTAAGCTAGTATTACAGAATATGCCTGAGACTAAGGTCACCGAAGCTCTTGCATTAACGGGGAAAAAACAACTTAATTCAGCGCTAAAGCAAGCCGCTTATGAATGGTGTAATCACTATCCTAATCTCTAAACTAATCATTGTAATTTGCTGTATTCCGCTAGTTGTCTTTGCTACGCAGCAACCACCCATTAAACTTGGTATGTCGGCAGCGTTAAGCGGTCCATCGGCAGAGTTAGGCGTGCAATTGAAACAAGGAGCTGACGCTTACTTTAAGCAAGTAAATGCTAATGGTGGAGTAAATGGTCGAAAAATAGAATTACTCGCACTTGATGACCAGTATGAACCCCACCTCACGGTAAATAACACTCGACACCTAATAAATAACGCTAAAGTTGATGTTCTCTTCTCATATGTTGGCACCCCGACATCTAGCGCGATTCAACCCATTATCGATTCTCACCAAATTCCGTTTATTACCCCGTTCACTGGCGCAGACTTATTACGCCACAAAGATCATATTTTTAATTTACGCGCTAGCTATAACGACGAAGCGAAGGTGCAAATTGATTACTTAGTAAAACAAAAAGGGCTGACAAAAATTGCATTTTTGATTCAAGCTGATGAGTTTGGCCTCTCACTGCAAAATGCACTTACCAAAGCAATGTTGCCATATTCCTTAAAGCCAAAAGCCATTGCCAGATTCAAGCGAAATAGCCAAGATATTGAGCGAGCATTAGAAAAATTAAAAAAAAGCGACGCACAAGCGATTTGCTTAGTTGGTACTTACAAACCCTTAGCCCACTTTATAAATTTAGCCAACCAGCAAGACTTTAAGCCTTATTTTACCAGTGTTTCATTTGTCTCGAGTAACGAGCTTTTTGCACGCATTAAACAACCAAGCAAAGTACTTGTAACGGAAGTGATGCCAAAAGTAGATGGTTGTAAGCAAAATTGGTGTAAGCGATTTCTTCAATCGATGAAGCTGGCAAATATAACAAAACCGACACGTGTGCACCTAGAGGGATATGCAAACGCATTTGTATTTTACAACGCGGCAAAAGCCTGCATGCCGCTATCAAACGAATGCTTATTACAAAAGCTGCAAGTCATAAAAATGCAGTTAGATAAAAGCAAAAAAAACTATGTTGAGTTATCCGAACGGGTAAAAGACAACACAGTTTTTTTAAACCACTTCACATTTACTAAATAACAGGTATCGCCTGCTTAAGCATGGCTTCAATTTGATTCACAATCGCTTTATTGGTCGCATCGTCAAACGTTTTAATACGCGGCGTATGTATATGACCAGTTGGTACTTTCGTACCTAATTGATTTTGCAAACGAATACTGCGATACGAGATCTCATTCGAAAGGTAACCACCACCGCCACCTGAAACCGCCGTTAATCCATTTAACTCAGAAAGCGATTTAGGCTGTAACTCACCTTTTTCTAACGTCACTACTTTTAAGTTATCGTTTACTTGATATTGCCCTTTTGCCTTTTGCATCGCAGCAACAGGCAAGCTAAATTCAACAAACTCATCTCCCGAAAGAATTTCGCCTGCTAACTTTGAAATAATTGGCGCTTCTTTTGTGCCACCCGATAGTACATTTAAATTATCTGGCGCAGTTACACTACGACGCTTGCCAGGGAAACGCTCAAGATCAAAATGCTCTCTGCCCATTGAAACAGTAGAAACTAAATCGACTTGTCCACCTAAGTAAATAGGTGCTAACAGTGACTCTATTTCACCTTGATCAAAATCTTCATAACGCACCGGTACAATAACCGCATTAATTTCGGCTTGCTTACCATTAAGCTCAATAACCTTTCCGTCTAACGCTAGTGCCGCAAGTCCTGAAGGGTTACTCTGCGCAATATTTCTATCCAATAAGAACGGATCAAAACCGGTAATAAAAATTTGCGTATCTGCGCTTTGGCGGTAATCAATATCAGAGTACCCACGAGATACTGTTTCAAACACCTCTAACAGGCTAGCTAGCTCGGCTTTTGAAAAATTAAGCGGCGTGTTCTTTAGTTGAGATTTAACCGCGAGACGCTGCCAGTAAAGCGGCCTATCGTCATATTGCTGGTTAGATTGCACCTGTGCTTTAACTTCAGACCATAACTTTGTACCGACTTTCAAGAGTAACTGTTTAGCTTCTGCGTAATTACTTACGGCTTGCCATTGTTTCGCAAATTGTAACATTGCTTTGTAGTTAACCAAGCTTGCATCGACGGTGTTAAGTTTGGTTAATCGTAACTCTTCGACACTTTGCGAGATTACATTTTGGTTTGCGTATGTATTTGCACTTAAAAACAGTGCTAAGCTGGTAATCAGTAGCTGGCGTTTATTTTTCATTGCTAAACTATCTTTTAATATAATATTCGGTGAGTTAGCTACTTATCATACGTGCATTTTTGATAAGCTCAACTATGCTCTATTTAATAAATGAGAATGTTAGGAAAGAATCTTATATGGACTTTATTAATTTTAAAGTTGGCTCTAAGACGATCGCTTTAAAAATACTCGATATTTTATTAACAGAACGATATGAAAATAACCTAACCGAATTACCCAACGATAATAAAAGCTTTATTGGCGTAAAGGATTATTTAGGCACTCCAACACCCATCTTTGATCTTGGTATTGTTCTTAACAAAGAGTCGACCCAAGTTGCTAATCAAACGCTTTCAGATTTACTTATTGCCAGAGAAAAAGATCATCTAGACTGGCTTGATGCGTTAGAAAATAGCCTCACCAATGGCGCTCCATTTGAAAAAGCCAAAGATCCAGACAAATGCGCATTTGGCACTTGGTATAATAACTTTAAAACTGACAACGAAGAGTTACGTGTAATACTCGACAAGTTCGATAAGCCGCATCGAGAACTACATGCTATGGCAGAAGAGTTATTAAGTGTAAACGCTAACGACACATCAGGAAGAGCCCTAACACTCTTCCATGAAAAGAAACGCAAGATATTTACAGTGCTCGTCAGGTTATTCCAAACAGCAAGAGAGCAGATCACTCTCGATTACAAACCCATTATCATCTTTACCACCAAAGACGGCAAAACCCCTCATATAGGCTTGTTGGTAGATAAGGTGGAAGACTCTTTAACGGTTAATAAAGACGATATTAAACCACTAGAACAATTAACTTCGATTGGTTTTGATATCGACCCACAAACCCGTCATATGATGAAAGGTCTGATAAATATGAATAATAAGCACAGCATTATTATCGACCCAACAGTGATTTTTTCACCGCAAGAAGAAGCCGAAATAGCCTAGGA
>NZ_JAKFZO010000034.1:0-35027 GCF_021654175.1 Pseudoalteromonas sp. MMG024 | reverse complement strand
GAACTTGAAAGGTCAACAGACCCTAAGACTAATTAAACATTCAGAACCCAACCCTTTCTGAATAAAAGGAAACCAATGCGGTTTCCTTTTTCTTTCAGTGACAAAGACCATGTTATTATGCAAAATTAGAGACGAGTGCAAGGGTTGCCCAAATTAGTCGTCTCGCGTCAATCCTTTATCTCTTATACGCATCCGTCAGCAAAATAAGAGTAAACTACATGACTATTATGCAAAAAACCTATTGGTTAATACTCACCTTAGGAAACGCTACTACCTTTTTTTTATGGCAATACCACACAGATGATCTGACCTTTTCACTGTTTGTTTTTACCCTTCTTTACAGTGCGATTGGTTTTTTCGATATCTTTTTCTCCAAGCGTAATCTAAACCGGTTGTACCCAGTTGTTGCTTACATTCGCTATTTTTTAGAGTCATTTCGCGTTGAAATACAACAATATTTTATTGCCAACAACACCGAAGAAAAACCCTTTAACCGCGAGCAACGTTCGCTTGTTTACCAACGTTCAAAATCGGTGCGCGATACTATTGCCTTTGGTACGCAGCGCGATTTACTGGAAGAAAATTATTTAAGTTTATGGCACTCGCTCGCGCCGTGTGACGTAAAAGAAGAATATAAACGCACGCTAATTGGTGGTCCGGATTGCAAACAACCCTATTCGGCATCTCGCTTAAATATTTCTGCAATGAGTTTTGGTTCGTTAAGTAAAAACGCCATCGAAGCGCTAAATTTAGGTGCCCATAAAGGTAGTTTTTACCACAATACAGGTGAAGGCGGGCTCAGCCCTTATCACCTAAAACACGGTGGCGACATTGTTTGGCAAATCGGTTCGGGGTTATTTTCGTGTCGTACACAAGATGGCGACTTTGACCATGAAGTATTTCGCACTAAAAGCGCATTACCGCAAGTTAAAATGATTGAAATAAAGCTATCGCAAGGAGCAAAACCAGGTCATGGTGGAGTATTGCCTAAAGCAAAAATTACCGACGAAATAGCACGCATTCGATTGGTGGACCAAGATAAAGACTGTATATCGCCAGCGGCGCACCCCAAGTGCAAAACGCCAAAAGAATTACTTAACTTTGTTGCTGAATTACGCGAACTTAGCCAAGGCAAACCTGTGGGGTTTAAACTTTGTTTAGGCAACCCCGCCGAGTTTTTAGCAATCTGTAAAGCCATGTTAGAACTGGATATTTACCCCGACTTTATTACAGTTGATGGCGCTGAGGGTGGCACAGGTGCTGCGCCCGTTGAATTTTCAAACCGCTTAGGCATGACCTGCCTTGAAAGTGTTTACCTTATTCATAACGCATTAATTGGCGTTGGTATTCGCGATAGAATTAGCATTATTGCCTCTGGCAAAACCGCATCGGCATTTGATCTATTAGCAAAGCTTGCAATTGGCGCAGACGCTGTGAACGCAGCGCGAACTATGATGATGGCATTAGGCTGTATTCAATCTCGCAGCTGTAACACTAACGAGTGCCCAACTGGCATTGCCACACAAGACCCTGCGCGCGCAAAAGCAATTGATGTTGAAAGTAAAAGTGAGCGAGTTAAAAACTTTCATAAAAATACCCTACACGCCTTTTATGAATTACTCGGCAGCATGGGGTTAGACGACCCCGATAAACTATTGCCGCAAATGGTAAAACGCAGAACGCCATACGGCTTGCTAATGTCGGTTGGCAGCTTAATAAAACCGTTACGCAAAGGTGAGATACTGGAAGATAGGCAGCTTGGCAATTGGAGTATCTGGTGGCAGCAAGCCTCTAGCGAGCATTTTTACGTATACGACGAGACTATTTTGAAACCACAGGAGTTAGTACGTGACAACACCTAATTTATCGCAGTTAAAAAACCAATCACTGATTAAACAAAGTAGTTTCGTTAACGGCTCGTGGTTATCATCAAACAACTCATTTGATGTTGTTAATCCTTTTAACAATGAGTCACTACTGCTGGTTGATGATATTGAGATAACGCAAGTTGAAGATGCGGTTTCTGCCGCCAAAAGCGCTCAACAAGCATGGCAAAGTACCACTGCCTACGAACGAGCAACTCAACTTAAAAAGTGGGGCGAGCTATTAACAGAAAATCTTGACGATTTAGCGCTATTACTCACCTTAGAGCAAGGCAAACCGCTGGCGGAAGCGCGCGGCGAAATTAAATACGGCATTAGTTATATTGAGTGGTTTTGCGAAGAAGCCAAGCGAGTTTACGGCGATACTATTCCTGCACTAAGTAATTCTCAGCAAGTGATTGTAACAAAACAACCTGTTGGCGTAGTTGCAGCCATTACCCCATGGAACTTCCCTAATGCGATGATCACCCGAAAAGCCGCAGCTGCACTTGCTGCAGGCTGTTGTTTTATTGTGAAACCATCAGAATTAACACCTTTAAGCGCACTGGCGATGGCTGAATTAAGCCAACAGGCAGGCATACCAAAAGGTGTTTTTAATGTGGTTGTGGGTACTAATGCTAAAGCCATTGGCGAGGTGTTAACAACCCACCCAGATATTGCCAAGTTTAGCTTTACCGGTTCTACAAGAGTGGGGAAATTACTAACCAAACAAGCCGCATCAACGGTTAAACGAGTGTCGATGGAGCTTGGTGGTAATGCGCCATTTATTGTTTTTGACGATGCTGATTTAGAGGCAGCAGCAACTGGGTTAATTGCAGCAAAATTTAGAAATGCAGGACAAACCTGTGTGTGCGCCAATCGTATTTATCTTGCCGAATCCATTAAACAGTCGTTTTTAGCCATCTTCACAGAAAAGTTAAAGCAGTTAAAACAAGGCAATGGCCTTAACGATGTGCAACTTGGCCCACTTATTAACCAAGCCGCAATCGATAAAGTCACACAATTAGTTAATACAGCGCTAAGTGAAGGCGCACATATTCACTACCAAGGTAAAGCAAGTGCAACTGGCTACCCAGCAACTATTTTAACCAACTGCAACAACACCATGGAGATTGCGCAAAACGAGATTTTTGGCCCAGTAGCCACTATTTTTAGCTTCG
Organism: Pseudoalteromonas sp. MMG024; assembly: GCF_021654175.1. Classification (NCBI taxonomy): domain Bacteria; kingdom Pseudomonadati; phylum Pseudomonadota; class Gammaproteobacteria; order Alteromonadales; family Pseudoalteromonadaceae; genus Pseudoalteromonas; species Pseudoalteromonas sp. MMG024. The sequence goes on along the minus strand of NZ_JAKFZO010000034.1, from coordinate 31,984 downwards.
ATGATGAGCAAAGTGCTATCAATCTCGCTAACGATACTGAATATGGCCTTGCCGCTTACTTTTATAGCCAAAACATTAATCGCATTATGCGCGCAGCCAATCAGTTAAAGTTTGGCATGCTTGGCATTAATGAAGGCATTATTTCAAATGCCGCCGCCCCATTTGGTGGCGTAAAACAGTCCGGTTACGGCCGCGAAGGATCGAAAGTTGGCCTGGATGATTACCTTGAAACTAAGTATTTGTGTTTCGGTAATTTATCAAGCTAATAACTCGCACTCTCAGTGTTTACTTTCAAAGGAGATGAATTATGAGTTTTTATAAATTATCGAGTATCACGGCGTTAATCTCCGTGCTACTTTCAGTCACTCTAATGGGAATACCTGAGCTGCTTTTTTATCTATTTAATATTGAAGCCAGCGATGCAACCTATTTTATGGGACGTAGAGCAAGTATTCTGTTTCTTGGGCTTGCATTGGTATCTTGGCAAATGCGCAACATATCAAACAGCACCACACAGCTAGCTGTTAGCTTGAGTTTTATGGTGATTATGTTTGGCTTGGCAATACTGGGGAGTATTGAATTTACACTAGGTAATACAGGTGTGGGGATTTTCTTAGCAATAATCACCGAGCTGACTCTCGGGTTATTTTACCTAAAAATATGGCGAGAAAACTATTTACACACAAACCCTGTTTAAATAAAAAAGGCCATTGTGGCCTTTTTTATTATGATTTTAAATTTATAAAAAGCTTAAACCTTGCTTTAACAAGTTAGCTTCTTTGCTGTATCCATTATTCGCCATGTAGCCAACTAATGAGTTTACTAGTAAAGGAACTTGCTCTTTTGGAATACCAATGCTTTCAAACGCACTATCCAAATAACCTAGGCTTACTGCCTGTTTAGTTTTATCGCCGCCTTTGCCTAGCATTGAAGTTAGTGAAGACATTGACGATTTAGGCGCTTCACTGATCAACCCGTTAGTATTTGGTAATGCTTGACTAATCAAGGCAAAGTTTTCAGGGCTAACATGATCTTTTGCTACTTTGAGCAACGCGCCCATGCCTGAACCAATGATATCTTCAGATAACCCCAATTGTTCAGATGCATATTTTACTAAGGCATTTGATGTTGTTTTTTCTGCTGTTTGGTTCGCTACAGCAGTATTTAACGTGCTTTTTAAATCAACCGCACTCACAGAATTAGCGTAAAACGCGCCCGTTACCATTACAACTAAAGTTAATTTTTTCATTACTTACTTCCAATAAGGGGTTAACCGATTTAGGTACAGCGCAATACTAACAACTAAGGGATTAAAAAGTCATTAATTTAATTCACTCTGGTACTCAACCTAACACTGAATCACAACATCGACTCGGTAACGCACCTATGACTGAAAAGGAGCCATGAAAATAGCCCCTAATGCATAACGTAAGATGTTTATATAAAGTAATGAGCAAGTGCAGCTAAGCAATAAGCAACTAATCCATACACCACAAATAAAGCCCATGCGAGTTTAGCGTTACCCATTTCCGCTTTTATCGTTGCCACGGTTGCCACGCATTGTAATGCCACTACATAAAACAGCATTAAACCAATGCCAGTACCAAGTGGTAAGCCATCTGCCATAATTTGTGATGCTAGTCCTGCAATATTTTCATCAGCGCCTTCCATGCCATACAGTGTGCCTAGCGCACCTACAAAGACTTCTCGCGCCAAAAACGACATCATGATTGCCACACCATAGCGCCAATCTGCACCAAGTGGCTCAAACACTGGTGCGATAAACTGACCAAATTGACCAAGTAACGAGTGCTCTAAATCAGCATTTTGCGGAAAATAACCCAGTACCCAAATCACCACAGACACCATAAAAATAACCGGTGCGGCGCGTTTAATAAAATAAATGCCACTGTTCAAAACACGGTGCATTAGTGGTTTCCAATGGGGCATCAGGTAGGTTGGCAGTTCTAAAATAAATGGCATTTCAGACTGGCTCTGCTCTGTCATTTTAGATTTACTCAATAATGCACTTACAATCAGCGCCATCACAATGCCAAATAAATACAGGGCAAAAAATGCGATACCTTGTAAGTTAAAGACCCCAAGTACTGTGTGATCTGCCGGAATAAATACCGCAACTAACAAGGCATAAACCGGCAATCTTGCAGAGCATGACATCAAGGGAATGGTCATCATAGTGATCAGGCGTTTACGCGGTGACTCTATGGTTCTGGCGGCCATAATGGCAGGTATCGCGCAGGCATGTGCAGATAGGTAAGGAATAAAGCTACGACCAGACAAACCAAAGAAGCTCAAAGGCTTATGGCATATCAAAGCAGCTCGTGCCAAATAACCACTGTCTTCGAGCAGACCTATGATAAACGTCAGTACCATAATTTGCGGCACAAATACTAAAAAAGAACCCACACCACCAAACAAAGCATCTGCCGTAAAGTCTTGCATCATGCCACTTGGCAATAACCCTGTAACAAACGCGGCGGTATCACCAATAAGCATTTCTACGCCATCCATTAACGGCGCAGCCCATGTGAAAATGCTCTGAAACAATAAAAACATAATTGTAAAAAATGCCACAGCGCCAAACACGCTATTTAACAAAAAGTTATCGATAACATTTTGCTTCTTAAGCACAATATCGCTGGCAATTGCATATTTTTTTGCAAGCGCTTTAGCGCTTTGCATGTTTTTACTAGGATCTGAATGAAGATTTTGCTGAAAAGGTGCTTTAGCAATTTCAACTAAGCCTTTTTGAAACTCAGTTACACCAGTAAGTGTTTTTGCTGACAAAGCAAATACTGGCGCATTCAAATCTTTAGCGAGTTGTGCGACATCTATTTGATGATTAAAGCGCTGTAATTCATCAATTAAGTTAAGTGCAAACACGACCTTTTTATTATGTTGCTGCGCTAAATGTTGCACTTGCAATGCAAATACCAAACTGCGCTCTAATCGCGTTGCGTCTAGTACATTTACAATCACTTCGGTGTCGTCTTGATTAATCGCCTCATTTAGCTTTTCGACTGCGATCTGCTCATCTTTTGAAAGCGTATTTAGCGAATAGGTACCTGGAAAATCAACTACTTCAAAGTCATTAAATTGACCACTTTTAAGCTCGACTGTGACACCTGGAAAGTTGGCAACTTTTTGCTTTAAGCCTGTTAACTGATTAAAAAGCAAACTCTTACCACAGTTGGGCTTACCAACTAATAAAATTCGTTTCATGGGGTTCTTACGGTTTATGCGATGTAAATACGTTTAGCTATTGCAGGTTCGAGTGAGTAAACACAATCACCCACTTGATAAACAATGGGACCATTGAACGGTGTGCGACGTATGCAGGTTATTAACGCATTTTCAGCGAACCCCATCTCCTCTAGTCGTTGAGCGACGGCGGAATCTAAACTTGGACACAAACGCGCTATTGTCGCCTGTTGCTTTACGGGAACATCACAAATCGTCATGATACTTATTCGCAGTTAAATATTTGCCGCCAGTATGCGCTTTTCTACAACAAAGCTCAATGCAATTTGAATATTTATCTAAACTTTATATAAATAAAAATTAATTTATTAATTAAATTAAAACCCAGTGAAAGTTACTAATCTTATTTAACTTAAATATTTATTTTAAATAATAAAAAAGGCCACCGAAGTGACCTTTCAATTAAATCAAGCTGAGGCAGTGCAGACTAATTCGTCCTGAAGATGCGGCCCGATGCGTTACGCAGTAATCGTCATCGCAGACTGACGTAAAACACGCTGCTCAACGTACAGATACAAAAAAGGCCACCGAAGTGACCTTTCAATTAAATCAAATTGAGGCAGTGCAGACTAATTCGTCCTGAAGCTGCGGCCCGGCTCGTCATCCATGACTCGGGTAAAACACGCTGCGAAACTTCGTTTCGGTCGTGTTTTACCCCACGTTCTTACGTGCGTTACGGAACATACGCATCCATGGGCTATCTTCTTTCCACTCATCTGGGTGCCAAGAGTTAGCTACTGCACGGAATACACGCTCTGGGTGTGGCATCATTACTGTTGCGCGACCATCTGTTGACGTGATACCGGTAATACCCTCAGGTGAACCATTCGGGTTGTTCGGGTATTGCGTTGTAGGCTTACCAAAGTTATCAACGTATTGAACCGCTACTGTGCCAGACTCTAGTGCCGCTTTCACTGCTGCGTCGTTTGCAAACTCTGCATGACCTTCACCGTGAGATACCGCGATTGGCATGCGAGAGCCAGCCATGCCTTGGAAGAATACTGACGGGCTTTCTTGTACTTCAACAAGGCTGAAGCGTGCTTCAAAACGCTCTGACTTGTTGGTTACAAAGCGTGGCCAGTGTTCAGTGCCTGGGATAAGCTCTTTCAGTGTTGATAACATCTGACAGCCGTTACAAACACCTAAGCTGAACGTATCTTGACGCTCAAAGAATGTTTGGAACTGATCACGTGCCATGTCATTAAATAAGATTGACTTAGCCCAACCTTCACCAGCACCCAGTACGTCACCGTAAGAGAAACCACCACAAGCTACAAGTCCTTTAAACTCTTCTAGCGTTAGGCGACCTTCAAGAATATCACTCATGTGTACGTCTACTGCTGCAAAACCTGCACGGTTAAATGCCGCTGCCATTTCAACATGTGAGTTAACACCTTGCTCACGAAGAATAGCCATCTTAGGCTTAGCACCTGTAGCAATGTAAGGTGCTGCTACGTCTTCGTTTAGGTCGAAGCTTAGTTTTACGTTAAGACCTGGATCTTTTTCGTCAAACTTGGCATCAAATTCTTGCTTAGCACACTCTGGGTTATCACGAAGTGCTTGCATCTTATAAGTCGTTTCAGCCCAAATAGTACGTAGTTCAGTACGTGTATTTGCTAGAACTGCTTCGCCACCACGGTTGAAGATTACTTTATCTTCGGTGTTTAGCGTACCAATAGTGTGGCTGATAGCTGCAATGCCGTTATCAGCTAACACAGCTTCAACTGCTGCAAGGTCGTCATTGCGAACCTGAATAACTGCACCTAGCTCTTCATTATAAAGCGCTTCGATGTCAGAACCTGTTAAGCTATCAAGATTTACAGTCACACCAGAGCGACCTGCGAATGCCATTTCAGCTACAGTAGTGAATAAACCACCGTCTGAACGGTCGTGATAAGCAAGTAGCTTCTCGTCAGCCACAAGTGCTTGCATTGCGTTGTAGAAACCTTTTAATAACTCAGGGCTATCAACGTCAGGTGTTTTGTCACCAAGTTGCTTGTAAACCTGTGCAAGGCTTGATGCACCCATGCGGTTTTGACCGGCACCTAAATCAACTAGGATTAGGCTTGAATCCCCTTTGTCAGTGCGAAGCTGAGGCGTGACTGTTTTACGAATGTCTTCAACACGGCCAAACGCAGTGATTACTAGAGAAAGTGGTGCAGTAACCGCTTTATCTTCACCGTCATCTTGCCATGTTGTCTTCATCGACATTGAGTCTTTACCAACTGGGATGGTTAGGCCAAGTGCTGGACATAACTCTTCACCTACAGCTTTAACAGCTTCGTAAAGACCTGCGTCTTCACCTGGGTGACCTGCTGCTGCCATCCAGTTTGCAGATAACTTGATGTTCTCAAGACCACCAATGTTTGCGCCTGCAATATTAGTTAACGCTTCTGCGACTGCTAAACGTGCTGATGCACCGTAGTTTAGAAGTGCTGCAGGTGTTCGCTCACCCATTGACATTGCTTCACCATGGTAAGTGTCAAACGCAGCTGCTGTTACCGCACAGTTTGCTACTGGTACCTGCCAAGGGCCAACCATTTGGTCACGTGCCACAAGACCTGTCACCGTACGGTCACCAATGGTGATAAGAAATGTTTTCTCAGCAATCGTTGGAAGACGAAGTAAACGCTTAGCGGCTTCCTCTACATCAATGCTATCTGTTTTAAGTGCTTCACCAGATACCTTTTTTGACTCAACGTCACGGTGCATCTTAGGTGCTTTACCAAGTAGTACTTCAAGCGGAAGATCTACAGGGTTGTTATCAAAGTGGCTATCTGCAACGGTTAGGTGACGCTCTTCTGTTGCTTCACCAATGACTGCGTATTGTGCACGCTCACGCTTACAGATTTCTTCAAAACGTGCGAAGTCTTCTGCCGCTACTGCCAATACATAACGTTCTTGTGATTCGTTACACCAAATTTCATGTGGTGCCATGCCAGGCTCATCGTTCGGGATGTTACGTAGTTGGAATTTACCACCACGGCCACCGTCGTCGACAAGCTCAGGGAATGCGTTTGAAAGACCACCCGCGCCCACATCATGGATAAACGCGATTGGGTTTTCGTCACCTAGCTGCCAACATTTGTCGATAACTTCCTGACAACGACGTTCCATCTCTGGGTTTTCACGCTGTACAGACGCAAAATCTAAGTCTTCGTTTGACTGACCAGATGCCATAGATGATGCAGCGCCACCACCCAGACCGATGTTCATCGCAGGGCCACCTAATGCAACTAGCTTAGCCCCTACTGGGATTTCACCTTTTTGAACATGCTCAGTACGGATGTTACCAAGACCACCCGCAAGCATTATTGGCTTGTGGTAACCACGAACTTCTTCGCCGTTGTGGCTGTTAACTTTTTCTTCGTAAGTACGGAAGTAACCAAGTAGGTTAGGACGACCAAATTCATTGTTGAACGCCGCGCCACCTAGTGGGCCGTCGATCATGATGTCTAGTGCATCAACGATACGACCTGGCTTGCCGAAGTTAGTTTCCCACGGCTGCTCAAAACCTGGAATGCGAAGGTTAGATACAGTAAAACCAACAAGACCTGCTTTTGGCTTAGAACCACGGCCTGTTGCACCTTCGTCACGAATTTCACCACCAGAACCAGTCGACGCGCCAGAGAATGGTGCAATCGCAGTTGGGTGGTTGTGGGTTTCAACCTTCATCAAGATTTCAATGTTTTCTTGATTGTAGTTGTACTCGCCATCTTTATTTGGGAAGAAACGACCCGCTTTAGAGCCCTTCATTACTGCTGCGTTATCTTTATAAGCAGACAGTACGTTTTCTGGGTGCGTCTCGTAAGTATTCTTGATCATTTTGAACAGCGACTTAGGCTGTTCTACGCCATCGATTGTCCAATCGGCGTTAAAAATCTTGTGACGACAGTGCTCTGAGTTCGCCTGTGCGAACATAAATAATTCGATGTCGTTCGGGTTACGACCTAGTTTTGTGAAGTTTTCTACTAGGTAGTCAATTTCGTCATCCGCTAATGCGAAACCTTGCTCTACGTTTGCAGTTACAAGCGCTTCACGACCACCACCAAGAATGTCTACTGATGACATTGGGCGTGGCTCTTCAACGCGGAATAACTGGCCTGCATCTTCAAGGCTGTTGTGAACAGACTCGGTCATACGATCATGAACTAGTTTAGCAACGTCATTTAACTGCGCAGCGTTTAGGTCGCCTTCAACATAGTAAGCAATACCACGTTCAACACGGTGTACTTTGTCTAAACCACAGTTGTTAGCAATATCCGTTGCCTTTGATGCCCATGGAGAAATGGTACCAATGCGCGGCGTCACTAAAATGAGCGCACCTTCAGGCGTATGTTCAGTAATGGTCGGCCCATACTTTAATAGCTTATTTAGTTTGTCTAACTCAGACTCTGAAAGTTCTGCTGTTAAATCAGCAAAATGCATAAACTCAGCGTAAACACCAGTCACTGGTAAATTGGCGTCAGCGCAGGTTTTAAGGATCTTTTGAACTTTAAAATCAGAAAGTGCAGGTGCACCACGTAGGATCAACATAGGTATTTTCATCCGGGGTTAAGGATTGAACGAAGATTTATGGGCGCACATTATAGTGGAAAATGACATGAGATTTAAATAAAAATCAAAAAATAGCCAAAAATAGGCAAATTCGAATTTCATGTATAGGACATTAGTCCTCGTGACGATCGGGACTTTATCTGTTATAACAACCTTGTAGGGGTTAGTTATTTTAGGATTTGAGTGCTAAAACACGTTGTAATTACACTGGTTATTTTTTTGCTGGCAGCATGCTCAGAGCCTGTCGCAGAAACACACCTCGGCCAAATTAAACAAAAAGATAAGGTTCGTATCGGCACTCTTGCCGGCGAAAGTACTTACTATATTAGTGCCAATGGTGAGCTGGGTTTTGAATATGAGCTCGCTAAAGCATTCGCAAACTTTATTGACGCTGAGCTCGAAATCATTCCTTTTTTCTCAATTAAAGACATGCTTAACAAGCTAGAAAAAGGACAAATCGATATTCTCGCTTCAGGCCTTACCCTAAACAAATCGCGTTTAAATAAATACCGTTTTGCGCCGCAATACCGCTCAATCAGTCAAAAGCTCGTTTATAAACAAGGGCGTAAAAGGCCGCGTAATTTTTCACAGCTGGACGCCCCTGTTACCGTTATTGCCAAAAGCGCTCATGCCGCCAGTTTATTAAAAGCAAAAGCCAATTTTGAAAACTTACAATGGGTTGAAACCGAAGAGTTTGATGAAGCCGAGTTACTACAAGGCATTATTGATGGCAAATTCGATTACACCATTGCTGACTCGCATACTTTGGCGCTATTTCGCCGCTATCACCCAGAACTTAGCATTGCCTTTTCGGTAACCCGCGAAGAACCAGTCGCTTGGATGCTGCAACAAAACGATGACGACAGTTTATATGCACTTGCCATCGAGTTTTTTGGTTATGCGCGCTCAACGGGCTTGTTACAGAACCTAGAAGAAAAATATTTTGGCCATGTTCGTCAATTTAACTACATCAATACCCTTGCTTATATAGAAGCGGTTCGTGATGTATTACCTAAATATCGAGATTGGTTTAAGCAATATTCACGTAGCCTTGATTGGCGCTTACTAGCAGCGGTAAGTTATCAAGAATCGATGTGGGACCCACGTGCCAAATCGCCAACTGGAGTACGCGGGATTATGATGTTGACCTTGCCTACTGCAAAATCGGTCGGTGTTAAAAACCGCCTTGAACCCGAACAAAATATTCGTGGTGGCGGCATCTATTTAGAAAAATTGATTAATCGCGTACCCGAACGCATAAAAGAACCTGACCGTACTTGGCTTGCGCTTGCCGCTTACAATGTGGGCTTTGGTCATATGGAAGATGCCCGTGTGCTAACCGAAAAAGCGGGCGGCGATGCCGACAAATGGGCTGATGTGAAAAAACATTTACCGTTACTGATTAAAAAGCGCTACTATCGCCAAACAAGATACGGGTTTGCCCGTGGCGATGTCGCCGTTAAATATGTCGATAATATTCGCCGCTATTACGACACACTCGTTTGGCTTGATGAAAACCAAGATGAGTAACACGATAGTTGAATTCACCGTGGTGAATGTCATATACGTGTCATAATTTATTAATAAACTTATCGAGAGATAAGGGCTTTAGCCAATTACCCTTCTCCACTCTCACCTTTTTAAGGAGAACCTATGCTAAGAACGCGTAGAAAATTCAAAGTAAAACGCAGCACGGTTAACACGTGTGCTATTCGTCGCCGCATTGCAAGACGCAACACCCATCGTAAAGTTCTTGAACGTCGCAGAGCATTTAATTTATTGGTGGAAGCTGAAGCGAACTAGCTTTCACCTTTTGCCGCTTTTTTAGCGGCTTTTATTTCTGCGCGGCGTTTTTTAAAAAATGCCGACAGCTTTTCACTGCACACTTCCGCTAAAACCCCGCTGGTGACGTCTATTTGATGATTGAGCTTTTCGTGGCGAGTTAAGTCCATAATGCTGCCCGCTGAACCTGTTTTTTCATCATGTGCGCCAAATACCAAACGCTTTATACGGCTATGCACCAACAACCCTGCGCACATAGAGCAAGGTTCCAAAGTGACGTATAACGTACAATCGAGCATACGGTAATTTTCAATGTACTTGCCAGCTTGGCGAATCGCCATCATCTCAGCATGGGCCGATGGATCATGCTGTGTAATTGATAAATTATACCCCTCAGCAATTATCTGGTTGTCTTTTACAACAATGGCACCAACCGGTATTTCTCCATGTTGCTCGGCAATATCAGCACGTTTAAGCGCCTCAATCATCCAATATTCATCGCTAAATTCAGGGTACATAGTTACTCAGGTTGATTTATAAACACCTTAAATATTTTACCAAGTTAAAAAGATTCATGCATTGTTATCTCTTTTTCTTAGAATTTTTTAAAATAAAGGGCTAATGTCATAGTTATTCAATTATTTTTTAGGCTATAATCCGCCGCCATTTTGCACGACGCCAAAGCAATGTAGAAACAAGATGAAATTTCCTGGACGACGCAGACAAAAACACTACTTTCCAGTGGAAGATAAAGATCCGTTAACGAACGTGATCACACAAGACAGCAAGCTTGCACGTAATTACATAGTGGGTATTGACCAAATTGTGGTTGATATAGAAGCCAAAGTTGATCAAGCCTTTCTCAACGAGTTTGGCCTGCACCGCGGCATGTCGCAAGTAATGGATGATGACACCACCAACGCTCTCTATGCACGCTTAAAAGATCATGACATGATCGACTACGAATTTGCAGGCGGCACTATTGGTAACACCATGCACAATTACTCAGTGTTATCAGACGACCGTTCGGTACTGCTTGGTGTGATGTGTGAAAATATCAAAATTGGCAGTTATGCCTATCGTTTCGTTAGTAAAACCTCAACCCGCGTAGATTTAGAACACCTACAACCGGTTGATGGCCCAATTGGTCGTTGTTTTACACTTATCGATGAAAGTGGCGAGCGTACTTTCGCTATCAGTCCTGGTTTAATGAACCGTCTACGTCCTGAATCCATTTCCCAAGAGCTTATTGCTAACTCGTCTGCTTTAGTTATTTCGGCTTATTTAATGCGTACCACAGGTGAAGACACCATGACCGAAGCGGCGCTAAAAGCCGTTGAATACGCAAACGCTGCAAATGTACCTGTTGTACTGAGCTTAGGCACCAAATTCTTAATTGAGCAAGACCCTGAGTGGTGGCAAAACTTCGTTAACGACCACGTTGACATATTAGCCATGAACGAAGAAGAAGGCCTTGCTATTACCGGCTTTGAAGACCCGCTCTTAGCCGCCGATAAAGCGCTTGATTGGGTTGATATGGTAATTTGTACTGCTGGCGCCCAAGGCATGTTCTTAGCCAGCTACATTGATGACTGTTGGAAACGCCCAACAGAGCACCAATTAATGCCAGGCAGCATTCCTGATTTTAATAAATTTGAGTTTTCGCGCGCAATGCGTCGTAAAGACTGTAAAAATCCAGTAAAAATTTACACTCACACTGCACCTTACATGGGTGGGCCTGACAGCATTAAAAATACCAATGGCGCAGGTGATGGCGCACTGGCAGCAGTACTTCACGATATTAGCGCTAATGTGTATCACCAATTAAATGTTCCTACCTCAAGTAAGCATGAAATCAATGCGCTTACCTATTCATCACTTTCACAAATCAGTAAATATGCTAACCGTGTAAGCTATGAGGTATTAGTGCAGCATTCGCCACGTTTAACGCGCGGTTTGCCTGAACGAGAAGACAGCTTGCAACAAGCTTACTGGGAACAATAATCCCGCCTTATGTCAATAAAAAGCCCGCTACAATATGCGGGCTTTTTGTTACCAAGTTAAACTCAGTACTTTTGGAGATTGAGAACTGGTTTTTAGTATAAGTTTACTAACTTAACCTTAGCTTAACTCTGTCAACTCCTACATTTTTAACTAAGCAAACTTTCCAACAGACATAAAAAAGCCCGCTAAAGTTAGCGGGCAAAGCTTGTATAAAAACAACAAGGGAAATAAAGTCCAAGGGAGATTGGAATTCAAGCTTACTTTAGCCTTTTTAAACTTAACCTTTGCTTAATTCATAATAATTAAATTAATTTTATGGAAAGTTATTGCAAAAAATAAAGCTTTTAACCTAGCTTCTGCGCTTAATGCCTGTTTACTCAAATAACGCATTATTTAAGCCGGCTAAACCTGCTTACATACTTAAGCGAAGTGGCTATTACGGCCTTTACTGAGCAAGTGCACTTTCCAAGCTTTTGCCATCACCATCTACCGGTGAAAGTATTTTTAAGCCAAGTACTTTCGCAATTGTTGGGTAAATATCTAGATTAGGAAACTCAGCAATAGACGTATTTTGTTTAAATGCAGGTCCTTTTGCTATAAATAATGCTCCCATTTCTTGAGTATATGCATAACCATGCGTGCCTAAATAATCTGACTCTCCTTCAAATGAGAACGTTTTTGGTGCTGTGGTTTCAATAATAATATCAGCATCTCGAGCACCAAACTTAACACCGCGACTCGCTAGTGTGTTTTTATCAAGTACGCTATAACGTCCTTTCGCATTAGCTACGAGCTGCGCTTTCGTTTTCTCGATAGACACAGATGAGTTTGGCTTAATATAAATTTGCACACGAGTGCCTGAGTTCTTAATAAGAAAATCATCTTTAGACAAACCCAACGAGTTAATTTCAGTGGTCTGCTTTGGATCAACTTGTGACATACCGTGATCTGATACTAAAACTAAATTAATATTAAGATCATTCAGCTCAGCTAAGCGCTTATCCAATTGGGCAATTAACGCATCCATTTTTTGTACAGCATCAAATGTTTGCTGTGCGTTAGGGCCAAAATCATGGCCCATTGAATCAACTAATGAAAAATAAGCTGCAACAAAACGTGGGCGCTGTGACTTTGGTAAGCTCAGCCAGTCTACAATTTGGTCTACGCGGCGCTGATAATCGCTATGTTGCGAGTAGTGATAAAAGTAACTTGGCGTACGACCATTAAAGCGCGCGTCTGATTCTGGCCAGAAGTAAGTTGCCGCTTTAACACCTTGCATTTCAGCAAGGTTCCAAAGTGGTGTCCCGTTTAGCCAGGTACTGTCGTTACGCCCTTTGCCCATGCTGTAGCATTCTTTACGATTTCTATCACAAAATTTATTATCAATTATGCCGTGATTAGCGGGCTGTAAGCCGGTAATAATTGAAATATGATTAGGAAATGTTTTCGTTGGGTAAACCGGAGTCATGCGCTCTGCACGAACGCCTGCTTTAGCAATTTTTGCTAAATTCTTTGCTTGGTGTTTTTCAATATAATCCCAGCGAAAACCATCAAGGGAAATCAAAACAACGGTTTGCTCTTTGGCAAACACTGGCGTGCTTAAAACACTTAAAACACTTAAAACACTTAAAACAACGAGAAGTAAAACAGCTATTTTTTTCATTTGCTTTGCTTGTGTAGTAATTTTCCCCATCTAAACTTGTTGAATTACAAAAGTCTAGGCTATTTGTCCTCAGCTAGATTTATTTAATGTAAGCTCGAGTTATTTATCAAAAATTGATCTTAAATAGCTAACACAACGTAATGTGGGCAATTTTCCAAAAAGATTTGATACAATCTTTTTAATTTAGCAAATTAAGTAAGGGTCACCGTGTCTCGATTCACTGCCGTCACTGAAGAACCGCATAAACGATTTCATAAAAAAACAGCCGTTTTACTCACTAACTTAGGCAGCCCAGATGCACCCACCGCAAAGGCTTTAAGAACCTATTTGGCAGAGTTTTTATCTGATCCGCGCATCGTTGAAATTCCGCGCGTGCTTTGGAAAATTATTTTGCACGGCATTATTTTACGTATTCGCCCAAAACGTTCGGCAAAACTTTACGCCGGTATTTGGACTGAACACGGTTCACCATTATTGGTTTACAGTAAAAAACAGCAAGCGAAGCTAGCAACTTTACTTAAAGACAAAGGCCTAGATCACGCCGAAGTATTCTTAGCGATGCGCTACGGTAACCCATCAATCAAATCAGTGCTCGAAGAGATTCGTGAAAAAGGCTATCAAAAAATTGTCGTCTTGCCTTTATATCCTCAGTACAGCGGTTCAACTACTGGCTCAACTTATGACGCCATTAGTCGTGAGCTTGTTAACTGGCGTTGGGTACCTGAACTACACTTTATCAATGGTTATCAAGACAACCCGCATTATATTGATGCGCTTGCCGCGAGTATTAAAGAAGATTTAGACAAACATGGTATGCCTGAAAAATTGGTACTTAGCTACCATGGCACACCTAAGTTTTTCCTAGAAAAAGGCGATCCGTATTATTGCTTTTGCCAAATGACCACCCGTTTAGTGGTAGAAAAGTTAGGACTTAACAAAGACGACGTAATCACCACCTTCCAAAGTCGTTTTGGTAAAGCGGAATGGTTAAAACCTTACACCGATGAAACCCTTGAAAAGCTAGCCAAAGAAGATGGCATTAAGAACATTGCCATTGCCAGCCCAGCTTTTAGCTCTGACTGCTTGGAAACATTGGAAGAATTAGAAGAAGAAAATCGTGAAATTTTTGAACATGCTGGCGGCGAACACTACCGTTATATTCCAGCATTAAATGACCGCGATGATCATATTGCTGCCTTTTATGAAATCATAAAACAGCATTTATAATTTTCCGCAGTTTAAACAACAATAAAACCCAGCTTATGCTGGGTTTTTCATTACCTAAATTATTGTTAGCAATATAAGCTCGATTAGAACTTGTATTCCATACCAATCGCTAGGTAATCGTTATCTGTAGTTTCGTCTTTCTCTTGCTTAGTGTAGAAAGCGAATAGCTTAGCGTTTTTGTTAAGCTTGTAATCAACACCAACAGACGTTGCTACTTTGTCATCTGCATCCGCATCAAACTCAAGCACTTGGTATTGTGCTTTTAATGTGTAGTCGTTAATTTTGTATGCTGCATTAACTAAGAAACCATCTGCTGACTCAGAGCCGTCGATTTTTTCTTGTGTTTGGTACATTGCGCCTAGCTTAACACCTGCTACTTTACCGTGAATTGAACCACGAACAACGTCATAACCTTTTACTTCACTGTCTACCGCAACAGATGCGTAAATCGCAGATTTTTTAAGACCTTTATCACCATAGGTTACTGCTGCTGAGTAACCATTGTCAGCGTCAGCTGAATCTTCAGCAATTACAGAGCCAATAACTTGGAAACCGTTAAACTTAGGTGTTTTATAAGTAATTGAATCACCCATACGATTTTCACCTTTGAATACGTTTTTAATATCGCCTTCAAGGTCGTTGAATAGGTCTAGCTTACCTTGTGATTGCTTTAATGCTGTGTCGTTACGACCGATTAATACTTCACCAAAACCGCCTTGTAAACCAACGTATTGGTTACGTGACTTAAGATGGTCATCACTGCTGTTTGAAGCATCTGACATATCAACTTGCCACTCAAGCTTATAAACAACTTTTAAGCCTGACTCTTCACTAAGTGTCTCACTGCCTTTTACACCAAAACGAGACGCGTTGCTTTTAATTTCAGTAAAAGAGCCTTCGCCTTCATCGCTATTTTGTACTGTAACATTCGCTTTACCGTAAACGTTTACATCAGCCATTGCAGGTGCTGAAAGTGCAGCTAGTAAAGATAAAGCAAGGGGAGCCTTAACATTTTTCATGTGAAAACCTCTAAATGAGTGAAATATATTTGTAATCAATTTGAACGAGGCGCAGTGTGTCATCAATACGTGACAGAAATATTACACTTGAAACTTTTTTTTCATTTTTCTGTATTCAAATTGTCACCTACCAATAAAAACAATACCTGAGAGAGAATAATTACATTAAGAAAAATGACATTTAGCTGTCATGTTTATGTATAGGAACAATAAATTAGCAAAATATCTTCACAGAGTTTGTTTATGCCACTAAACTAAAAAGTATAATTGAAACAACTACAATGAAGTAAAGTGCTGCCTAAACTTTTGTTAATTGAAGACAATCCCTCAATATCTAAAATACAACGACATGTTGCACTTAGAATTGGCTATCAAGTCGATATTGCCGATAGCTTGGCATCCGCGATTGATTTGATTGAAGTAAATGATTACTTCTGCGCAGTTGTCGATTATGTTTTACCCGATGCATCAAATGGTGAAGCCATTCCATTAACGATTGGCGCATCAATCCCAACGATTGTAATGACTGGAAAATTAGACGACAAAACCCGTGATACCGTCATGCAATACCCAGTTGTTGATTATATCACCAAAGAAAGCCGCCAAGCATATACCTACCTAGAAACACAGCTTAAACGCTTGCCGCGCAATGAAAATGTGCGCGTGCTTATTGTTGATGACTCAAGAAACACGCGCAAACTAATTAAAAGCTATTTGCTAAGACACAAATATTTAATTGCCGAAGCCGTTGATGGTGTATCAGCACTCGAACAGCTTGAGCAGTTTGACGATATCAAAGTGATTATTACTGACAACGAAATGCCAAATATGGATGGCGTTACCTTAACCCGTAAAATTCGCGAGAAATTCAATTCTGAAGATAAAGTAATTATTGGTATTTCAGGTACCGATGATAATCGCGTATCGGCTAATTTTTTAAAAAATGGCGCCGACGATTACCTGCGTAAGCCCTTTTATCCAGAAGAGTTTTATTGTCGCGTAAGCCAAAACTTGGATATGCAAGAAAACATTGCCACCATTCGTCGTCAGGCTAATTCGGATTACTTAACCGGCCTACCAAACCGTCGTTATTTCTTTGAACAAGCAAACACCCTTTTAAAGCGTCAAAAGTTCGCGCACCAAGTAGCAATGCTCGATATCGACCATTTTAAAGCCGTAAACGATAACTATGGCCACGATGCTGGCGATATCGTGCTAAAAGAAGTATCACGCCTATTTGATACCATGTTTGGCAAAGATCACTTAGTTGCTCGCTTAGGTGGTGAAGAGTTTGCCGTGTTGTTTATAGATGAAAACCACAAAGACAATCAAGCACTGCTTGAGCAATTTAGAGAAACCGTTAGTCAGCTGCAAATTGATTGTGCAAATCAAACACTCTGTGTAACCATTTCAATTGGGGTAACCGTAAAAGATACACAGAGCACAGATGAAATATTAAAGCTTGCTGATTTGTGCCTGTATCAAGCAAAAGAACAAGGCAGAAACCGCGTTATTGTGGGTTAACCGCTACGCGCTTTGCGTTACGGTACGAGTCAAAACTAAATAACGCGAGTGCAGACCAAATAAAACCAAACGTTACCATGCGGTCAGCACTAAAGGCTTCACCATAAAACAGCACCGCCAAAATAAACATTAAACTTGGTCCAATGTACTGGAAAAAACCAAGAGTTGAGTACTGAATACGACGCGCAGCCGCTGTGAAACACAGTAGCGGCAGCGTAGTCACAATACCTGCACTAATTAACAATAAATTAAGCGATACGCTATTACTGGTTAAATCACTGGTTGGTGTATCTAACCCCCACCAATAAATTAGCGCTACCGGCAACATAAATAACGATTCAATCAACAAACCTGGCAAGGTATCTACCGGTAGTTTCTTACGAATTAACCCATAAAGCGCAAACGAGCTTGCTAAGCTAAACGCAATAATCGGAAATGAACCAAAGCTAATAAGTTGAATTACCACGCCAGTTACCGCAAGCACTACTGCAAAAAGTTGTAATTTTCTTAGTCGCTCAGATAAAAACAGCACACCCAGCAACACATTTAACAACGGATTGATGTAGTAACCTAAGCTGGCATCCAACATATGGTTGTTATTTACCGACCAAATAAACAACCCCCAGTTAAAACCAAGTAACGCGGCACTCAGCAATAACCAGCCTGCTGTTTTAACATTAAACAACGCACTTTTAACTAGGCGCCATTTTTTAACTACCGTAAGAATCACTAATAAGAATAAAACTGACCACACCACACGGTGTAGTAATATTTCCATCGCGGCAACATGATCTATTGCCTTAAAATAAATTGGGGCAAGTCCCCACATTAAAAATGCAGCGATGGCAAAAATAACGCCTTGCTTTTGACTTTGCATATCAATCACTCAACAACTCAGGGAGCACCAGTTTAGGGATCTGCTCAATTTAAGTAAAGACAGCGCGATAAAAAGACTTTAGAATTAGCGCTCGCTAAAATTGCATGCTTTGTAAGCCAATGCAGATAACATAATGCCAATCGAATACACCTTAATGTAATGGAAAATCAACAAGCGACCCAACCAGTAATGCAGCAACAAACGCCTCACAGCGTATTAAGTTCAGTATTTGGCTATAAGCAATTTCGTGCTGGGCAAGAGCAAGTCATTGATGCCGTGCTTGCAGGTCAAGATTGTTTGGTTTTGATGCCAACCGGTGGTGGTAAATCATTATGTTACCAAGTACCTGCGTTACTGTTACCCGGTATTACCATTGTGGTGTCGCCGCTTATTTCCCTGATGCAAGATCAAGTGGCACAGCTAAAAGCACAAGGTGTTGCAGCGGCATACATTAACAACAGCCAATCGCGCGAAGAGCAACAATTAATTTATCAAGGCCTGCACCAAGGCCAAATTAAAATTTTATATGTTGCACCTGAGCGACTGCTTACTGACGATTTTAGTACCCGCTTGCAGCATTTAAATATTGGTTTATTTGCCATAGATGAAGCGCACTGTGTGTCACACTGGGGCCATGATTTTAGGCCTCATTACTATCGCTTAGGGCAACTTAAACAACGCTTTAGCCATGTTCCTATTATGGCACTCACTGCAACGGCAGATATTGCCACACGTAACGATATAGTGATGCAACTGAGTCTTACTAATGCCCATATTTATACGGGCAGTTTTGACCGCCCCAATATCCGTTACACCATTGAAGAAAAATTCAAACCGCTTAGTCAGTTAATGCGCTTTTTAAAAGAGCAAAAAGGGCAAAGCGGTATTATTTATTGCTCAAGCCGAAAGCGCGTTGACGACATAGCGGAAAAGCTCGTTGATGCGGGTTATAACGCAGCGTCTTATCATGCTGGGCTTGAAAATGAACAACGCACATTTGTACAAAACGCCTTTGCTCGCGACGATATTCATATCGTCGTGGCGACAGTTGCCTTTGGTATGGGAATTAACAAACCCAATGTACGTTTTGTTATTCATTACGATATTCCTAAAAACATCGAATCGTACTATCAAGAAACCGGTCGCGCTGGTCGTGATGGCCTCTCAGCCGAAGCCATTATGTATTTCGACCCTGCCGATGTACCGCGCGTAAAACGCTTTTTTGATGATATTCCCGATGAGCAACGTCGTAAGGTAGAAGAGCAGCGCTTTAACGCCATGGCCAGTTTTGCTGAAGCACAAACTTGTCGTCGCCAAATACTGCTTAACTATTTTTCTGAGTATCAAGGTAAGCCTTGCGGAAACTGTGATATTTGTTTAAATCCGCCAAAACAATTTGATGGCACTGAACTGGCTCAAAAAGCATTAAGCTGCGTTTATCGCGTAGAGCAAAAATTTGGTATGGGTTATGTGATTGAAGTATTACGCGGCGCCAATACCATTCGTATTCGCGAAAACCAACACGACCAACTTTCAACGTTTGGCCTTGGCAAAGATAAATCGGTTGAATATTGGCTAAGTATTTTACGTCAACTTATTCACCACGGATTATTGCACCAAGATATCACGCAATCATCTAGCTTACGCTTAACCGAAGCAGCTCGCCCAGTATTAAAAGGTGATTTTGTCCTGCAACTAGCCGAACCGCGACTTGAAGTGAAACACGTTTACAAAGACAAACTTGCACGCTTTAACTACGATAAAAAGCTATTCGCCAAACTTCGCGGCTTACGTAAAGAGCTGGCTGACGCGGAAGATGTACCACCTTATGTGGTATTCAGTGATGCTACGCTTGCTGAAATGGCGCAAAAGATGCCAACCAGCGATGCCGAATTCTTAAAAGTATCGGGTGTTGGATTTACCAAACTCAATAAATATGGCGCCTACTTTATGAATGCCATTCGTATGCATTTAACCAGCTAATTATTGGAACATATAATGACTAGCAAAGCCCTTTTCTCTGACCATATTTTAATTATCCCTGTTGAACTGCCAGATGATGAAGAGTTTGAGCTGTGGGCAAGTATTTATCTTCACAATGATGCAATTTCATCGTTAGAGTTTGAACAAGGTGCCGACCGCCACTTAATGCGCTTCAAGTTTAAAAACACCTCGTTTAATTTAAACTTTGAACACTATAGTCAAAGCATTTGGATTAATAGCGACAGTCAGCAAGACCTTGAATTATTACCCGAGCTCTATTCATCGCTTTAGTTTTGACATTACTTTTCACCATGCTAGCGTGAGGTAAAACAAAACAATAAGAACAATAGCCATGTTTAAAAAGTCGTTACTCACGCTCGCCCTATTCGCTGTTCCAAACTGCTTTGCAGCACAAACCCTCATTCACGCAGGCGAACTACTGGTTCACGCCGATAAAACACCGCTTTCAAAGCAAACTATTATTATTGAAGACGACAAAATCGTCAGTATTCAAGCTGGTTTTCAACAAGCCAGCAATGAACAAACCTTGATCGACTTATCTGACAGCTTTGTAATGCCAGGCTTAATGGATATGCACGTGCATTTGCAGTTTGAGCTAGGACCAGAGAACGATGCAGAAATTGCCAAAGTATCACCGGAACTAGTCGGTATGCGCAGTGCCCATTACGCCAAAAAAACCTTAGAAGCCGGTTTTACCACAGTGCGTGATCTTGGTTCCGATCCACAATATATGTATGCCCTGCGTGATGCCATAAACAAAGACTGGCTTGATGGGCCGCGCATTATTGCTGCAGGTGGCGTTGCGATTACAGGTGGTCACCTTGATAGCAGTGGCGTGCACCATGAAATGCTGGATAAATTTGCCTCAAAAACTACCTGCGATGGCCCTTATGATTGTCGCCGTGCGACGCGTCACGCCATAAAATATGGTGCCGATTGGATTAAAGTCGCAGCTACAGGCGGCGTATTAACAGACCGTGCAACCGGTACTGGCCAACAAATGGAAGACGATGAGCTTGATCAAGTAGTGAAAGCCGCAAGCTCCATGGGTAGAAAAGTAGCAGCACACGCTCACCAAGAAGATGGCATTATTGCAGCACTTGAGTCCGGTGTTGTCAGTGTCGAACATGGCTCTTATGCGGGCAAAAAAGCCTATAAACTGTTTAAGAAAACGGGCGCCTATTTAGTGCCTACTTTGCTTGCTGGTGATACCGTTGTTGAAATGGCTAATAACTCTAACTTTATGAGCGATGCGATAAAGGCTAAGGCAATTCGCGTTGGCAACGATATGAAAGGTAATTTCTTTAATGCCTATAAAGCCGGCGTAAACATTGCTTATGGCACCGACAGCGGGGTATCAAAGCACGGTACCAACGCGCGTGAAGCCGTGCTAATGGTTGAAGCCGGAATGCCAGCAAAACAAGTGCTCAAATCGGCTACAATTAGCAGTGCTAAATTGCTTGGTTTGGAGAATCAGCTAGGCACTATCGAAAGCGGTAAATTTGCCGACATTATCGCCACTAAGGCCTCGCCATTACAGGATATACAGCAGTTAATGGATGTCACTTTCGTGATGCGTTCAGGCCAAGTAGTTAAGTAATAAATTATTATATTTTAATTAGTTATAAGCAGCCATTGGCTGCTTTTTATTTGCTTTAATTTCTGCAAGACTAAAATTAATGGTATAGAATTAAAATAAACCCAAGTAAAAAGGAGCGTTATGTCAGTATTAAAATTTAGCCGTTCTAGCGCACTTTTTTGCCTTGTTTTAGTACCATTTTATGGCTATTGCGAAGCGCAAGCAGACGCCACTTCTAAGTCGGATATTTTTTCCTTAAGCCAATGTCAATGGCTTGCTGACCAGCCAAAAGAGCGAAAAAGTAACTTTGATATTGAAAGCATTGATAATTCCAAACTACCCGATGCACCCAATGCGATCATTAGCGATATTCAACTCGTTCGACATAATATTTTTGATACTAACAACCCTAAAGAAGATAACTTTTTATTTCGTGGTTTAAATACACTTAATATCGTCACCAAAGAACACGTTATTTTACAGCAATTACTGTTTCAACAAGGTGATAAATACGATCAACAACTGCTACGCGAATCAGAGCGTATTTTGCGTGATGCACGCTATTTATACGATGCTAAAATTGAAGCTGAACGTGATTGTGATGACAATATTGTGGTTACTATCACCACCAAAGAGTTGTGGACCCTTACTCCAGAAATAAGCTATAGCCGCAGCGGCGGCGAGGATAAAACGCAACTTGGTTTTCGCGATACAAACTTGCTTGGTTTAGGTAAACGCGTTTCGCTTTCCTGGCGTAGCGATGCCGACCGCACTGGTTATACTTTTATCTATGATGATCCAAATATATGGGGCAGCCGCTATCGTAGTCGTTTTGAATTTAGTGATAATGACGATGGTGAACGCGTCTATTTAGACTTTAAACTCCCCTTTTATTCACTCGCATCACAGCAAAGTTATGGTGCTGTTACCTTAGATGATACAAAAGAGTTGCCACTTTATTATCGCGGTGATGTGGTATCGGAATTCAAACAAGAGAATCAAATTAACCAAGTATTCTATGGCCAAGGCAATAAGTTGGGCAGCTGGACTAACCGCTGGCTTGTAGGCTGGCAACAAGAAGATTTTAAGTTTGAACAAATCGCTGAAACCACTTTACCGTTAGCCAAAGATCGCTCACTTAATTACCCTTGGCTTGGCTATCAGCTAATTGAAGATAGATACATTACCTTGAGTAACTTCGACTCAATTGGCCGCACCGAAGATTTAAATTTAGGTTGGAATGTATTTGCCCGACTTGGCTATTCAGATGAAAGCCTAGCTGATGACGATAGCCGAGTTGTGCTTGAAGCCAGCGCCGCAAAAGCGTTTCATTTAAATGATAGTATGCTGTGGCGCTTGTACACCGGAGTACATGGCTATTGGAACACAGAACACCAAAAAAGCGAAAACTTACACGCTTACTTAGATACTAATTTTCTCTACAATAGCAGCAGCTATCGCGCATGGTTTGCTAATCTTTCACTGCGCTATGGTGGCAACTTAACAGCCGACCAACAACTGACTCTAGGCGGTGATACAGGCCTTAGAGGTTACCCGCTTCATTACCAAATGGGCGACCGCTCAGTGTTACTCAATCTCGAAAAGCGCTATTACTGGGAGTATCACTTACTGCAACTGTTTAAAGTTGGTGGGGCGGTGTTTTTTGATGTGGGCCGCGCTTGGTTCCCCGATAAAAACAACGGCGAAAATGGCCAATTTTTAAAAGACGCTGGCATTGGCTTACGCCTTGCGCCAAGCCGTGCAACTGCAAAAACCGTCATTCATATTGACCTTGCCTTCCCGCTTGATAAAGATGACGAAATCGATACGGTACAGTGGGTAATTAAAGTTAAAAATCGTTTTTAGTCTAACCGTTTTTTAAACCGCAATGACGCAATGATCAAACCAACTAAAGTAAAACCCATTAGCCAAAGGGCATCATAGGTCATATCACTGACTTCCACATCGCGCAATACAATCGCCCGCATGGCTCTAATGTAATGCGTTGCAGGTAACCCCTCAGCAATATACTGGGCGACTTCCGGCATGCCTTCATACGGGAACATAAAGCCCGAGAGTAAAATAGACGGTAACAACACAAACACAGTTAATTGCATGGCTTGCAGTTGCGATTTTGCAATGGTTGAAATGATTAATCCTAATACCAAGCTGGCTGAGATAAACAACAAGGTCATCAGCGCAAGCTGTAATAGCGAGCCAACAACTTTTACATCAAATACTAAATAACCCAGCGATAAAATAATGGTTACTTGCAGTGCGCCAATAAAAATAAACGGAATAATCTTCGCAAGCATCAACTCAAACGAGCTGATTGGTGTATTAATTAGCATTTCTAAATTGCCGAGCTCTCGCTCGCGCACAATTGCCGCGGAGGTGAACATCACCATAGTCATAGTCAAAATTACGCCAACTAACCCCGGCACAATATTCACTACACTGCGCTGGGCAGGATTATAATATGGCGTTACCGCAAAGGTGGTGACTTGCCGATTAACAGGCTGCTTCATTAGTTCACCGAGCGGCATATTGGCAAGCCCTTTAATTGCCCCTGTGATCATAGTGTCTGAACCATCCACCAGCCACTGTCCAATCGGCCTAACCAGCTGGTAATTACTTGAATTTGGCGTTGCGTTGCCTAGCGCTTGATGGCGAGAGAGACGCTCAGCAACGTCGCGCGGAATAACCAAAACGGCCCTTACTTTCGCTTGCGCCATGGCTTTTTCCGCCAAGCTAATATTAGGGTATTTTGCAACAACTTTAACCGTTTGACTGGCTTCAACCGTTTGCGTGAGTACACGACCAAGCGCCGAATTACTTTGATCTACCACCGCAACGGGAATATCACGAATTTGTGTATTAATCGCAAAACCAAATAATAACAACTGCACTAAGGGGATCATCACCACCATGGCAAAGGTGGTTTTGTCGCGCTTTAGCTGAAGTAGCTCTTTTTTAACAATCGAAAAAATGCGAGATAGCTTCATATCGTTTGCTCCCGATTGCGCTCACCCGTTACGCTAACAAACACATCTTCAAGGTTCGGGCGCACCGCTTTAGCGGCTACTACATCGTCAAATTGTAAAAGCCATGTTTCAGCATCATTAACTGAATTATCAACAAGCACCCTAAGCCTTGCGCCAAGCTGAGTCGCAGAATGAATATGCTTGTGCGACTCCAAACTGCGTTTAGTGCTGCGCGAATTGTTCACCTCTACTTCAACAACTTGGCAATTAAGATTAGCCATTAGCTGTTCTGGCGAATCATCGGCACGTTTAATGCCTTTTTCTAAAATTGCCAATTTATGGCAGCGCTCTGCTTCATCCATGTAATGGGTTGAGACCAAAATACTGGTGCCCAACTCACTTAAATCAAATAGCTTCTCCCAAAAATCGCGGCGATTTTCTGGGTCTACTGCTGAGGTTGGTTCATCTAAAAAAAGTAATTCAGGCTTATGAATGGTAGCGCCAGCTAAGGCTAAGCGCTGCTTTTGCCCGCCACTCATGCTACCGGCAAGCTGATTTGCTCTTGCTGCTAAATCATAAATTGTTAACAACTCATCAATACGGCTTCGTTTATACTGGCCTTTTAAACTGTACGCATTCGCTAAAAACGCAAGATTTTCCGCCACGGTCAAATCATCATAAAGTGAGAATTTTTGCGTCATATAGCCAATTTTATAGCGCAGTAAGTCAGCTTGTTTTGGCAGTGATAAACCAAGTACCGAAACATCGCCACTTGTGGGCATTAAAAGCCCGGTTAGCATACGAATTGCCGTGGTTTTACCGCAACCATTAGGCCCTAAAAAACCGTAAACTTCGCCTTTGTTTATGGTTAAATCAAGCTGATTAACAGCGGTTACTTCACCAAACTGTTTGGTTAATCCATTAGCATTTATAACCGCGTCACTCATGGCAACCTTGCCTCAACCGGCAAGCCAGAGGGTAAATCTTTGTATTTTGATGGTAGTTGAACTTCAGCAAGGTACATTAAACGGGTACGGTCATACTGATTTAAACCATAGTACGGAGTAAAAGCAGCTTCATGGGAAAGCCAACGCACTGTGCCATTTATTTGTTCTGATTGCTCGGCAATAGTCAGCGTTAGGTTGTCGCCCACTTTTAATTTTGCCCGCGCGTGTTGTGGCAAATAAATACGCGCGAAAGGCGCTTCGCCAGCAAGCACTATCGCAACAGGGCTACCTAAGGTAACCCGCTCTCCTAAGTTCCAAGGTAAGTTATCCAAAAGGCCGTCACGGGTTGCGGTGATATTAAGTTCGCTTAGTAACTTTTCTTCTGCACTAAGTAACGCTTGCTGCGCTTTAACATTTGCAGCGGCGACTTGTAAATCTTCCACTCGCGTGCCGTTAGTAAGTTCAGTTAATTGCTGTTTTGCCGCTTCAACATTGGCGGTAGCTGCATCTAAATTAGCTTTTGCACTGTCTAGGCTGATTTTAGGTGCGAGATCTTTTGCCACAATTTCTACCGCACGGTGGTAGTTCTGCTGCGCCTCTACTAAGTTAGCTTTATTAGCAGCAAGCGTGGCTTGCGCTCTTGCCACTTCTTCTTCGCGGGCACCGTTTTTGAGTTTAATAAAATGTGCATTCGCAGACTCTAAATCGGCTTTCACTTTGGCAACACGGGCTAATTGCTTAGTATTATCTAATTGCGCTAGTACATCCCCTTGTTTAACCATGCTGCCACGCTCTATTGGCAATGCAATCAACACCTCATTAACCGTTGCCGAATGGGTAATGCGGTCACGCTCTAGCGTGCCAATGGCTACACTCTGCTCATCACTGCACCCAGCTAATAAAACAAACACTAAAATACTAAGCCACGCTTTCATCTGCCTGAACTCCCTATCAAAATAAAGGCGAGTCTTTAAGCTAGCAAAAAAGCTTGAAAAATAAACTATTTAAATTGAGAAAGGCGTGTTTTTAATGAGCAAACATGGGTTACATCAAGTTTGCTCAATATAAAAGGAAGGGTTGAAACTGAAGTCGGTTTAATTATAAGAGATCAATTTTCAATTAACGCTGACTATATTCAACAAGCTCTCTACGACCCCCGATAAACTTAGTCGCGAGTATCTTGTCACCTTTTATATCGCTGATATAAGAGGTATCTTTGTCTAATGTAGCCACTGTTTCTAGTTCATGACTAGTTAAATTGTAACGCCAGAAATTAGCTTTTTGATCAAGACCGTAGATGTTATCACCGATAGGTAACGCATAATTACCTTCTAGTTTTTGATTAAGCATTGTAAGTGCCTGCGCTCCATTATTTGCTTGAAGCCAGAAATTTCCTTGCTGATCTACATACACAATTTGATTGTCTTTGGTGTACGTTGCCCACGAAACGTTTTGAATATTGAGGTCGGTTGTCTCACCTGTATTAAGGTCAATATCAAATAACTGCTGTTGGTCTGATTGATTGTCTATAACCAGCAATTTATGTGCAATGGTCCAAGGTAACACCAAACGCACAGCAACAGGTGACTCAACCATTTGATAACTGCCATCCAAATTAACTAAAGCAATGTGATTATTAACGTTCACCACTAAACTACTCCCATCCGGCGCCCAATCGTATCGCGTGCTATTGAGGCCTTGTTCGAACTTAGTTAGTTGATAGGTTTTATTATTATCTTTTATCCACAGTTGACGCTCTCCTGAACGAGAAGAAACAAAAGCAATTAAATTACCGTCAGGTTGAAACTTAGCATTAAGATCGAGGACAGTGGAGCGTGAAATAGTATCAAATTCAGCTTGCTCACCATCTAAGGTTAAGTAGCCAATATCTAAGTCTTTGGTACCATAGGTGACAGCAAACTTTGTTTGGTCGGGATGGTAACTCGGTGTCCATAATCCGGTGTGACTAGCTGGATGCAAGAGATCTAACTGACCGTCTAAATTCAATCGATAGATCTTGCCTTCTATATCAGTAATGAAATGGCTACCGTCTGGGGCAAATTTTATGAAAAATCGCTCATATACTGAATGGCTAGCATAACGTTTAATTTCCGCCTCACTTTTGACTTCACCTGATAGTGTTAAAGTTCTCACAACATTCGAGTTTTCGCGGCCTAAAGTGACCGTCGCCAAATGGCCTGATTTGCGCGAATAATCTAATGAGTAGATGCGCCCTGCATGATCATGTGGTACCTGAGATATTTGGTCGGAAACAGCATCGTAGATAACCAGCTCAGGTTGATTGTTCTCTGCCTCTGGGTATTGAAGTAAAGCGATACGTCCGTCATTTAACCATGTTGGATGAGTCGTTTTTATTTCTGCGCAATCGTAACGCAACTTATTGTTTGCGTTGCCGTTCCATGCATGTGCAAAATCCAAAGTTTGTAATTGCCAGCACTGTTTGACTTCTGTTGGTGTATCAGAACAATCTGATTGCAACACAAATGCTAATTGTGAACCATCAGAAGACCAGCTCAATTGACTATAGTGCCCGGGCTCGGTGCTTAATCGCTGTTCTTGATTATTGTTCAGGTCTTTCGCCCATAAATGACTTTCACACTGACCGACAAATCGATTAAAGACTAAGTATTTACCATCAGGAGAATAGGCTGCATTGTATTCTTGTTCATCACTGGCAGTAAGCGGTGTTACTTGATCATAAATAACGGGTTTAGATGGCCATAGAATAAATAGCGATAAAATAGCGATAGCAATAACAACAAATAACCCCCCGTTTTTGCCTTGCTTAGAATGTTTAGATATTAACTGCGGGGTTTGCTTAGTTTCAATATTTTCCCAACGAACATTGGCTTCTAAGCTATATCCCTTTTTTGCGTGGGTCTTGATAAACGCTTGTTTTTTACTATCGTCACCAAATGCTTTTCTCAATTGAGCAATCGCTCTTTGTAACGTATTAGGGCCAACAACGCTGTTTTCCCAAACGATGTCCATAAGCTCTTCATGACTCACTACTTCGCCAGCGCGTGAAGCCAAAACTTCTAACACCTTAAGTGCTTTTGGTGGAATAGGCGTAGCCTGTTGTTGATGCTCTATTTGATTACGCGAAACATCAATAAAGTAGTTATTTACCCAAAACGCTTTGGTCATAAAAGAGGCGACAGTCCTTATTCATTATGCGTCAAATCTTACCTCGCTCTTTGCCTCAAAATAAAGAAAAAATAAAGAAATCAGCTAAACGTCAGGTTTTTTTCATGTACGTCAGGTCACATACAGGCAAGTTAGAGCAATAGTTATTCACTATCAATGCAAGTGATTAAGGAAAGAGAGAAAGACAATGAATTTACCTAACAAAAACATAATGACAATCGCCTTATTAACTAGTTTGAGTAGTATGACTTCTGCTGAAACTAAATTGACGGGGCCTTATCTAGGACAAAAAGCGCCGGGATTAACAGCTGAAGTATTTGCACCAAACATTATCTCAACAAAAGACTGGGAATCTGGCGTTGTTTTCGCACCAAACATGAAAGAAATGTACATGCTTCGAGAAGTAAATGCAGACACAAAACCAGAGCAACAATTTGTCGTATATGAAAAAGACGGTGAAAACTGGAACGAACGTGTCATCTCTAAACGCGTTGGTACGCCGACGTTATCACCGAATAACAAAATCATGTTTTTTGGCAGAGGTTATAAAGAGCGTACACAAGATGGTTGGTCAGAAATGAAAAGACTAGGCCCAGATTTTGAATCTTATCGCATCATGCGTGTAACTTCTTCTCTAAACGGTACGATAGCATTTGATGAAGCTAGCAATAACGGTAATGGGGTTTTGCGTTATTCAACCATGAAGCACGGCAAGCTAAGCACACCAAAGCCATTCCCTAAAGAAATTAATACAGGTATATGGAATGCTCATCCTTTCATCGCACCTGACGAAAGCTATGTAATATGGGACGGGCAAAGAGGTGAAGATACCCGTAATTCAGATCTATTTATTAGCTTCAAAGAACCAGATGAGTCTTGGGGAGAAGCAATTAAATTTGGTGATAACGTCAACACCTCAGAAAATGAGTTCGCAGCTCAATTATCACCTGATGGCAAATACCTATTCTTTAACCGTAATGGCGACGACCGCAATGTAGATACCTATTGGGTAGATGCAAAAGTCATTGAAGACCTAAAACCAGCTCACATTAAAAAATATCTAGCCAAACTAGGCCCATTGCCAACAGCGGAACAAGCTTCAGGTTCTCTTTGGGATATCCCGGTATTGACAAAGGCATATACGAACACCAAGCCAATATCGTCTGATAACAGCTTAATTACAGGAAAGCTCCCTCTTTCAAAGGATAAGGCGACAGCGATTATTAACCTAGCAAAAGAAATTGGCGAAGGTAAACATGGAAAATACGACAGTTTGTTAATTGCTAAAAACAATAAACTTGTTTTTGAAAGCTACCACCAAAGAGGCCGCTTTGGGTTAGCTCATGGACAAGCTTCAGCAACCAAAGGATATACTAGCTTGATTGTTGGCCGTGCAATCCAGTTAGGTTATTTATCCATAGCTGACTTACATAAACCGCTTATCAGCTTCTTAAAAGAAATAGACACGAGCAAACTAGTCGCTGGCGCCGATAAAATTACGCTTCATAAAGCACTAACGATGCAAGGTGGTTTAACAATTGATCGTGATAAATGGCAAGCAATTGAAAAAGCACCAGAGCAATTAAAAGGCCAAAAATTAGTGCAAAGGCTTTTACAAGAAAGCGCTGCAATCACTAAAGAAACGCAATCGTATAAATACGGTAATTTCAACCCAATGCTTGTCATGACTGTAATCGATGCGGTGGTTCCAGGCGGTGCGGAAGCATTTATCAAGACTGAGATACTAGACAAGCTAAACATCTCTAATTATAAATGGGACACACACGTAAGTGGCTTACCACAAGCAGGGTGGATGGTTAGGTTAACGTCACGGGACATGCTTAAACTTGGCAGTATTGTTGTCAATAATGGTAAATGGCAAGAAGAACAGTTTATTTCGCCAGCATACCTAAACAAAGCAACAAGTAATATCATCAAGCCAACTGAAGACTGGATGCCTGATGAATACCGTTATGGTTACTACTGGTACAGTATGCCTGTAGTCGTTGAAGGTAAAACATATGACCTTAATGTCGCATGGGGCGGTGGTGGAAACCGCGTAATCGTAGTTGAGGAGCTTAACTTAGTCATCGCTATTACTGGTCATGACAGAGAAGACACCATAATGAAACAAATTTCAGATGTCGTTATTCCAGCGTTTGTTAGTTAGTAAAGTTAATCATTTGACCCTAAGAAGGGCTAGTTCGTTGAACTAACCCTTCTTTGCTGCTTATAACCCAAAAGCATCCAAGAGGTCTTACTATACTGATTAAATCAACACTAATTTGCTAAGAGGTGGTCTTTTATGTAATTTCAATTGTCTTCGTTTTATTTTCATTAAATCATCTGTGTAATGACAATATAGTTTGCAAATTTCGTCTTATTTTTCCCTTAAAAACTGAACAATTAACAATACTAAATAATTACTCCTCGTCCTAAGAGTTTATTGAGAATCAGTTAAGCAGTGGTGAAAATTCAAACAAACAGATATCTGCAGTTTTGAAAGCACGTTAATTTACCATTTCCAAGTGATGTTTCCGTTTTCATCTCTATAAAACTCCCTACCACTCTCATAATCTATATAGTGCCCACCACCTAAGTCTCCTACGAACTCAATTGTATTATTTGTAAAATATTTTTCTTTACGCATTCTTAAATTTGATGGAGCTGGTTCAGGTTTATCTTCAAGATCACCCCATCCAGATGCAGGACCTTCATACCAATCTAGATCAGATTGATTATTTGATACTAATGGTTTGGTTATATTTTGGTTACCCATTAAGTTGGAATCATTATTTGCAAGTTGACTTTCGAAATATGAGATATCTTGAGTTAAATTGTTAAAATAAAATGAAGAAGGGAACTTATCAAGCAAAAATGACTTCACTATATCTGCCATTTGATATGGGCCAATTAGAAAACACTCACTTTTGGATCCTGTACTAACGTGCCGTTCTCTTTCAATGCCATGCAAAGAATCTAAATAACCAATTAACTCCGATTCAATTCTATGTACATCACCACGAATAACTTCGAAGGCCATAAAAATATAATAACTTGGTCTCTGAGAGGACGTATGCCTTGTAGTCAGCTCTCCAGTCGTTTTGCCAAGCTTTGACCAGTTATGATCTTTATTATCTGCCCCTATATATATCCACCCCATAGAAATAACCCTTATTCAATAATAATGAGTAGTATTTTTATCTCTAAATCAACGTCTCTACAAGGGATAATTAATTTAATTTTGTTCCTTTTTATTCATGATTTTTTTTCGTATCATTCAGATATTGCTAGTATTTCTATAATCGGATTCACAGGACAAAGACTTCCATAAGACCACTTATAGCATCGAGTACAATCCCGCCCT
>NZ_JAKFZO010000033.1:0-35113 GCF_021654175.1 Pseudoalteromonas sp. MMG024 | reverse complement strand
CATCCTTTCTTGGATCTCTATTACCACGAACAACCTTTCCTCCTCTCGTAGTGCCAAGAAGTTTATGGATCATTTCATAATTAAGTAGTCCAAATCGACGCTCAACCATCGCTTTAAAGTCAGGTCGATATGGTGGTGACAATTGTAGTTCTGTTAATGGAACTACTAACTTTTGAGGTTCTAAGCCTATCATTTCACCGTTATCACACATTAATCGCAAAGGGATATGTGCAACAGGCCAATCACTCTCTTGAATATCAATGCCAAATTCTTTGCAATAAGATGCTTTTGGTAAGAAAGCGTTTGCTAATGCTTGCCTAGCAGCACGCCACGATGCAAAGTATAGTGAAACATTTAACCCAACAATTAAGCCACTTGCTCTATCGACTATTGAATATATAGTCGGCCTTCCCAGAACATACTGTTTACCGAAACTTGAAACTATATGAACATCAGCGACAGTCGCATCTATTTCAAAGCAACTTCCCGGAACAGGCCATTTTTGCTTTGCATCACCTAGCAACTCTCTTTTGCTTAATAGATAATCTCTTTCTGTCGATGACTTTTCTGTTATTTCGTTTTTTGTAAATAGCTTATATTTCCATCCTCGAACTTGCTTATAGCTTGGAACATAAGGAGCTTCACCTAAAGCTTTAGCTTTCATTACCTCAGCAGCATAATACTCTCTCAACAGCTCTTTTCTTGTTTCGACTAAGTTTTTTCCTTTCGGCTTTAAATGATGCTTTTTCAGGGATTTACGAATATTGTCTTTATCCGCATCTGTTACGATAAAAGTTTTTGGTCTCTTAACAGCCAGCGTTCGAGAGGTTTTTGGTGCTCCAAGTGGTTTTTCAGATACTTTTCGTTGCCGACCAGCTCCTCCACTATATTGATATGCGGGCAATAAGGCATTTTTGTCCTGACCATACTGCCAATAGGTATTTAATAATCTAGAAATCGTTGTACGAGCCTTTCCTCTATCATTTGCATGCTTGGCTAACCTGGGAACTCTATTTTTAGTTGCATAGTCAAAAATAAATTCAGGGTCACTAGCGAGACCTTCAATGAGAGAGAAATTTTCATCCCTTGTCACTTTATAACTTTCATCAATTTCTTCTTCACTCAAGAGTAAATGGGGGGGTAGCGAAAAGCTTCCTTCTAATATCTGTTTTTGCTTTATGCACCATGAAAACTTATCTAACTCAATTGCAATAGGTCTGGTTGCCTTTGGGGTTCTCTAGATAAAATAAGATTACACAGGGAATATCTTCAAAGATTTGCAGCACTCGGTATAACCCAGAATAGACACCATCTACTTTTCTGATATCCCACACACTATTCTTAACAAGCTCCATTAACCAAGTCCTTTTCAACATTACGTATATTGGAAATATTAATGAAATCAGCGCTCTCAAGAGACGAAGACAAATCTACATTGACCCTTTTGCTCCCAATAAGACTTCTTAGCATGGTGAGAGCCATTTCATGTTTCATGCCCATCTCATTTACGAATTGATCACATATATCTCTAATAAAATGATTACCTAGTGTTAGAAAAGATGTGGCAAAATCCATTTCATACTCAGTAAATACTTCTGTTTCTGACCTCAAAGGGTGGGTGGCCCAGTTGATGTTACGACTTTGTATTTTTGTCAGCTCACTACCGACATAATAAGAGAATTTAATTCCAAGTAGCTCCCACCAAACTCTCTCTATTTCTAGCTTTTCAAGAACTCGTCGCCCGCCTGACTCACCTTCTGGTTTAACAGAAATAGCTTCGTATACAACCTGTTCTCCAATTGATCTTGTTAGGAGAAAATCGGTTGTGATAATGATTGGTTCTTTTGTTTTTGGATGAGTCGGATGCTCAATACCCAACACCTCAGCTATTTTGATCGAGAGGTTAATTGGCAGGAGGGGAAATTGTTCCCTTATATCTATAACGGAGTCAGAATACTCTGCTAGATAGAAGAAATCTGTTTCTATTGCGGAAAGTGTATGGTGAACTCTACCTGTTTTTAGCCCCAAGATTTGTGACCTAACACCTTTTGATTTTACATCCTGAACTCGTAGCCAAGGTTTGTAATGATTTTCTTCCCCAATACCATATTTATTTTTTAAGGCCCGATTAAAGTCTTCAAATGTTTCAAGTTTTCTCCGTGCCATAAAAATTTCCTGTAAACTTTTTCTTGAGAGAATACTAATAGCTAACCATTTAGTGTGCAAACTTTAAGGGAAACCTTAACTCTTTAGTGCAAACTTTAAGGGAAGTGTGCAATCTAAATTGTCAAGTCACATCATCAACAGGTTTGACCGCACGCCCAACCGGAGCTCCACGCATACTGAAAATTATAACCCCCGAGCCAACCGGTTACTTCGGTTACTTCACCAATAAAATAAAGCCCTTTAACTTTATTCACCTCAAATGTTTTAGAGCTTAATTCGGCGCTATTTACACCGCCTAAAGTAACTTCAGCGGTTCTATAACCCTCTGTTCCATTGGGTTTTATTTTCCAGTTATGAATAAAACCAGATAACTGTTCAATTTCAGTATGAGATAACTGATTAATCGCTTTATCTGGAATATCACCACCAGCAACTAAAATTTCAATAAAACGCTTTGGTAACACACTTCCTAGCACATTTTTAAGCGATTTTTGACCATTAGATTGACGCTGTGTATGAATTTCACCCGCAAGATCTAGTTCAGGTAACAGGTTAATTGATACTGCCTGACCCGCACGCCAAAATGATGAAATTTGCAGTATTGCTGGCCCCGATAAGCCACGGTGTGTAAATAAGATATTTTCTTTAAACTGTGTGCCGTCTTCAGCGGTAACAACACTTGGTACACTAATGCCCGATAAAGCTTCAAAACGCACCTTATCGTGTTGATGTAGCGTAAAAGGCACTAAAGCAGCCATTGTGGGTAATACTTCTAAATCAAACTGCTCTGCAATTTTATAACCGATTGGTGTAGCGCCTAGTTTTGGCATAGTTAAACCACCAGAAGCCACAACCAATGATTCACAGCTATAACTTGCTTCACTGGTTGTAACGGTAAAACCACTTTCGGTTTTTTCCACGCTTAGCACTTCTTGGCGAAGTTGGATTGTCACCCCCGCCCATTCGCATTCGGTTAATAAAATATCGACAATATCTTGCGCTGAGTTATCGCAAAATAGCTGACCGAGTGTTTTGTGATGATAAGCAAGACCATGGCGATCAACCAGTTCAATAAAGTCATGTTGGGTATAGCGGCTTAAACACGATTTAACAAAGTGGGGATTAGTACACAGATAATTTTCTGGCGAGGCATTTTCGTTGGTAAAATTACAACGGCCGCCGCCACTAATCAAGATTTTGCGGCCCGGTTTTTTACCCATATCAATCACAGTAACAGAACGCCCACGGTAACCTGCTTGTGCGGCGCACATTAAACCAGCAGCACCCGCCCCTATAACCAATACATCAACCTGAACCATTTTTATTACCCGCTTCGCTATTTTGGCCGCGCATTATAAACAAAAAAAGCCGCATCTGCGGCTTTTTGAATCAATAAAGTGATTATTTTACTTTAGATAAATAATCAGCAATTGCTTCTAGCTCTTCATCAGTCACATTAGCAACCATTGCCTTCATCGCAGAAGCCATGCCATTGTTGCGCTTGCCTGATTTAATGTCTTTCATTTGAGCTAAAGCGTACTCTTTGTTTTGACCTGCAAGTTTAGGGTAAAGTGGCATAATTGGCGCTTTACCTTCAGCCCCATGACACGTTTGGCACATTTTAGCTGTATAAAGTGCTGCACCATCCGCTGCGATTGCGTTGCCTGACGCCATGCCCACAAGTGTTAAAGCCGCTACACTGAGCGTTTTTGAAAGTTTATTCATATAATAATCCCATCTCGACGGTAAATAATTCTCAATTGCAATATACTGTTGAATCAACAAGTTAAACTCGCACTAACCTATTGTAGACCACTTTCATACTGTTTTGTAAAGATAAAACCGTATAAAAAACAAACAAGCATACAAGATTGAGTCGCTAAGCGAACGTTATCTTGCGTTTGATCAAATTTATTTACTTCGCCACAAACAAAAATGCCTCAATAAATGAGGCATTTTTTACAAAGTGGATTACCACATGATATCGTCTGGTATTTCAAAGTCTGCGTAAGGATCATCTTCATCCTTTTGATCTTTTTCTGGCTCGGCATGCAGTACAATATACTTTTCGTCTACCTCAGCAATTTTGCGTGCAGGTTCATCAGGTAGTACATAGAACTTGCCCTCTAAGTAGCAAATAGCCAACAAACCTTTTACCAGTTGTTTGTGAGTAATCTCATTAACTTCAAGTTCTTTGATTTTGCTTTCAAAGGTAAAGTTAAAGGTAACATCACCACTAATCTCATCTTGGTTATGATGCTCTAGAATTTGTTTAACGCGAGCTACCTGCTCTTTTTCTTTTAGTTCGGCCTGCTTCTGCGCATTTACTTCAGCTGCTTTTTTAGCTTGCTCAGCTTTGGTTTGCTCAATATGCTTTTGCAAATCTGTTGGGTTACTGGTTGCGCCTTTTTTCTTCTTCTTTTTGTTTTGTTTACGCTTTTCTGACTTCGCAACCTTCATATTATGCTCAGTAGTAAGGCCTGCTTTTAGCAACTGATCTTGTAATGAACCCATGATTAATTCTCTTATAAAAGTATTAGCGTTATTTTATAACAGCCATTCACCAGATGTGAAGCCAGCATAACCTAAATCAAGGAAAAGTTAGCTTAAACTAAGGTTAAGCAGTTAAAAATACGATACAATTTGGCCGTTATAAACAACCCTCTCTCACCATGAAGTTTATACATTTACTTTTGTGCTCGGTCTTTACGTTTTTTGTATTATATGGGCCACAGCCAATTTTGCCTTTACTGGCAAAGTCATACCAGCTAACGTCTGCGCAGGCGGGCTTGCTAATGACCGTGACTATGCTGCCATTGGCGGTTGCGCCATTAGTTTATGGTTATCTACTACTTCGTATAAACTCGCTCTCCCTATTAAAAATAGCACTGTTTTTATTGGGAATTAGCTGTGCGTTATTACCTTTATCGCAAACGTTTCAGCAATTACTTATTATTCGATTTTTTCAAGGTTTACTGCTGCCAGCAGCGCTTACAGCAATGACCTCGTATATTGGCGAACATTATCGCTACAGCTTTTTGAGTAAAGCAGTCACAAATTATATTTTAAGCACAATTGCAGGAGGTTTTTTAGGACGCGTTGTCAGCGCTTCAATAAGCGAATACACCCATTGGCAGGTTTATTTTTATTTGCTCGCAATTGTATTAGTACTGTTATCACTTAGCCTTGCCAATAAAAAAGTGCGTGATTATGTCGGTCAAAGAAACTTACCAGCATCACTAAAAGAGAACCTACATAAGGTAACTAAAGGCAGCACTTTGTACCTTTACTGCGCCGTATTTGGCATGTTTTTCTGCTTTACTGCGCTATTAAATTACTTACCTTTTATTTTGCAAAACGATTACCAGTTCACCAGCTCAAAAGATATTGGTTTGGTGTATTCAGGCTATCTATTGGGTGCTTGTTTCTCATTATTAAGCACCCGTTTGCAAAACCTTACGCAAGGCAAAGTTAATTTATTAGTGATTAGCTTTGTGGTTTATGCGCTCAGTATTACAAGCTTATTTGCAACCACGTTTACGCTCTTTTTTATCGGTTTTACGGTGTTTTGTGGGGCAATGTTTATTATTCATGCCAGCGCCTCCGCATTACTTAACCAAATCAGCTATGCGCCCAGCTCGCTGACTAACGGGCTGTATGTATCTTTTTATTATTGTGGCGGTACGCTGGGATCATTTTTGCCAGGGCTTATTTATCAGCACGCTGGCAAAAGTGCGTTTTTAATGACCTTGCTACTGATGTGTGTGGCTTCAGGCTTACTGGTAGCTAAGTTTAAACGCTTACAAACTCACTAACTCAACACTGTGATTGGAATATTCAAATACTTTAAGTAAGTCGTTTTTCTGCATTAACCAAGTTTGGGTATTATCAAATGGATGGCAGTGAAACAAATCAGATGGCCATATCGCATCGTCCACCCATAGTTGCACCGCATTTTCCGCATCATTTAAAAGCGCCAACATGGAAACACACCCCGGTTTTACCGCTAAATATTTCGCTAAGCGTTCATTTGAGGCAAAGCCCAAACGTGACAACCCTTGTGATTTTGATAAGGCTTTTAAATCAACCTTTTTATTAGGGGACGTAATGAGCAAAAAATGTCGCTTACCGTAGTTATCGCGTAAAAATAAATTTTTTAAGCGCGTTCCGGGGCGTTCCAACAACAGACGCTCTGCCTCTACTGCGGTATGTAGCGGCGGATGTGATATTTTTTCACAGTCAATTGCCAGCTCGCTAAATACCTTTTCAAGAAACGCAACATCACTCATCGCAGCGCCCGCTTAATCTTACGCTGTAATCGCGCCATTTAACTTCTTCTATCTGATAACTATCTTGGCAGTAGTTTTTCTTTTTTAATTCAGCATCAAGTTGTAGTGCAGCTTTGTCTTCTAGATCGAGTTTAAGTGATGATGAATCGATAAAATTCTCTTGTTTTAACAAGGTGCGCATTTCTGATTTTGTTAAGCGACGCTTTTTATTTATTAACTTTTGAGAACCGGCTTTTACCGTAACTAAATATGAAAATAACTTTGCACCGTCATTGCCTGTTATGGTTCTTAGCTGCTCGTTAACTATCTCAAAATCTTCAGGCTCTGGTGCTGACTTCGCGCAGCCAATTAACGCAGTAGCGCTCAGCACCATCATAATTATTTGTTTCATTAAGGATTCCATACTGCTTTTGGCAACTTAATTGTTAAACACGCCATGGTTGGCGGAAAATATTCAGAAAACGCCATTGAATGCCAATCATCTTCAAACATATCTACCAATACTAAACCGTTATCTAGCTGACCTTTAATTTGCTCTTCAAATGAATGACTAAATACCAGTGGCTCATCTTGCTCTTTTAGCAGTGCCAGTTCTGCTTGAGTTAAGTTATTAATGTCACTAAAGGGTAACTTGTGCCTTACTTTAGTAACGCCTTTTTCAGCCTCAAACCAATCAAATATATACGCTGCTGGGTTGATAAAGCCACTTAGTAAACGCCCGTTTACTTTTAATACACGAGCAGCTTCTGCCCAAAGGCCAGAGATATCAGGCACAAAATTATTAGAACAAGGGTGGAAAATTAAATCAAAGCTTTCATTTTCAAAACAGCTCAAGTCTGTCATATCACCCTTAACGGTTGTTAACGTTAGGCCATCGCGCTTGGCAACCTGCGCATCTTGTGCAAGTTGGTTTTCAGATAAATCGAATACGGCTACATCAGCACCCGCAGCCGCCAAGATAGGTCCTTGCTGGCCACCACCAGAAGCAAGACAAAGCACTTTTTTACCTTTAAGATCGCCAAACCAGTTATGAGGCACACTTTTATGTGGTGTTAAAACAATTGACCACTCACCTTTTCGTGCCGCGTCTACTTGTTCAGTCGTGACAGGTTGAGTCCACTCATTATTTGCTTCAACCTGTTTATTCCATGCATGATTGTTATAGTTTTTAATATCCATCGGTCTCTCTCGCACAATAAATGTGCAAACAAGTGAAAATTATCTTTTATGCTACAAAAAATACTTGACCAGTGACAGAAAAAAAATTAAAGTTCTGCCCGTTCAAACGCAACATGGTTTGAATGTCCTTTTTTGGAATGTGGGGCTATAGCTCAGCTGGGAGAGCGCCTGCCTTGCACGCAGGAGGTCAGCAGTTCGATCCTGCTTAGCTCCACCACTTTCCAACCTCTCTTATTTTTAAATTCAATACCAAGTATTTCAAATAAAAATCTCTCGCTAAATTTATCTTGATATAATGCGGCAAATTATTCTTTTTTCTGCTTATTATGTCCCCTGAAAAGCAAAGCTTAACCTTTTTACACTCTGCCGTTTTACTATTTGGTGGCACTGCACTGTTTGCCAAATTAATTGGTCTTAACGCGCTAGATATCACCGTTTATCGCACCGCTGTAGCTGCAATTGCTTTGTGTGCCTTTTTACTTTTTACACGCCAAGCTATTTTGTTAAAACAGACCAAAGATTACGGTGTAGCCTTAATCCTTGGCGTGGTTGTTGGTCTACATTGGGTGACTTATTTTGCCGGCATGCAAATGGCTGGTATCACCATAGGTATAATCGCATTTTTTACCTACCCTGTGATGACCGTGTTTATGGAGCCGCTGTTTTCAAAGCGCCTACCTCATATGCAAGATGTGTTTATTGCCATGATGGTGTTACTTGGGATTTATTTGCTTGTACCGGAAGCTAACCTTGGTAATCAAGTTACCCTTGGCATAGTAACAGGTATGTTTTCGGGCTTTTTATTTGCCCTGCGTAATATTTTACATAAACGCTTTTTTATGGGCTACTCAGGGCCACAAACGATGCTTTATCAAACCCTTGTTGCAAGCATAATGTTATGCGCATTTGTTGAAGTCCCCCTTAACCAAGTATCGCAACACGACCTTTATTTACTGTTACTTGTTGGTGTAGTGTTTACCGCAACCCCACACGCTTTGTTTGCAGCAAGTCTTGCTCATTTAAGTGCTAAAACCGCAGGCTTAATTTCCTGCTTGCAGCCCTTATATGCCAGTTTTTTCGCATTTTTACTTCTACACGAAAAGATAACTCTGACGACATTAATTGGTGGCTCGTTGGTGATTAGTGGCGCATTTTTTGAAACTTATCTAGTTAACAAACAAGCTAAGGCAGCAAAATAATAAAATACTAGTTCTGTTAAGCCTGTGAGCAAAAATCAATAAACGCCCTGTAAGGCTGAATTATAGCTATTGCTTAGTACAGGTAAACGGACACGCTATGAGCAAACATTCTCTCTAGCTAGAATGATTAGCTAATGAGGTGAATTACGATTTAGCTTTGAACAGATGTAGAAAATCTTGATTGATTTCAAAGTAATTGTGCAATTTAACCGTTAAGCTGTGGTAAGTTGAGTGCGAGATAAACTTTTGACTAAGAGCAAGAAGGGTTAGTACATGAAAGTTTTTGCCCACCGAGGCGCCAGTGGTTTGTATCCTGAAAACACACGCTCAGCAATATTAGCGGCGTTGGAGTTGGGTGTTGATGGCATTGAAATTGACTTACAAAGTACGCTCGATGGTTTTGCCGTTATTCACGATACTTGGCTTGACAGAACAACCAATGGGCGAGGAAAAGTTAATAAACTTACACTTGCCGAAGTGCAACAATATGATGCAGGTAACGGACAAACTGTACCAAGCATTGAAGAAGTATTTCAATGGGTTAATAATCAAACGCTATTAAACCTAGAGCTCAAACATACCTTCGCACTCGATAAGCTAGTCAAATTAATCGAACAACAAGTTCAAGTTGGGCTGCTAACACGTGAAAACCTTCTAATCTCCTCTTTTGACCATCACCAGCTAAAATGGCTTAAACAACAATTGCCTTGGGTAAAAATAGGTGCATTAACCGGCTCTATTCCGCTGGGGTATTGTGAATTTGCTGAACGATTAAATGCCTACAGCGTGCATGTGGATAAAAATTTTATCAACTGCGAATACGTTGCCGATGCAAAAACAAGAAACTTAAAGGTTTTTGCCTATACTGTAGATAAACAGGAAGACATTGACGATATGCTTGCGCTTGGTGTAGATGGCATTTTTACTAATTATCCCTCTAAAGCGCAAAGCTTTCTGTTGCAAAAATAATCCCAACTATAAGCATATCGCTTAGTTACCTAGGGGCATTTAATGGACCAACAACAGCAAGATTTATTTTGCTTTCGCAGTGAAGCATCCCGCCTACTCCTTTTGTGCAATACGCAATTAACGCTAAGCCTGAATCAAAGCGATCGAGATATATTAGAGTTAAGCCAAGTTTTTCAAACCCTTGCGAACATTTGCAGCA
This sequence comes from Pseudoalteromonas sp. MMG024, assembly GCF_021654175.1. NCBI lineage: Bacteria > Pseudomonadati > Pseudomonadota > Gammaproteobacteria > Alteromonadales > Pseudoalteromonadaceae > Pseudoalteromonas > Pseudoalteromonas sp. MMG024. The sequence continues at coordinate 25,112 of NZ_JAKFZO010000033.1, read as the reverse complement.
AACTTGAAAATGAAAAAAACACTTCGTCGAAATTAGATGAATTACATCAGCAAATACAGCACAGTGTAAACGATGGGGTTATGGCATTTCAGTTTTACGATAGACTGACACAACAATTGACACATATTCAGCAAACGATGGATCAATTAAGCCATTTGATTCAAGATAATGATAACTTAGCCGATGAAGATAAATGGCAAGGATTGCGCACCCAATTAAAAAATAGTTATTCAATGGAATCTGAACATCAAATTTTTCGAGCAATTATGGATGGTAAAACCAAACAGCAAGCGCTTGAATTACATCGTCAATTAGAACAACAACAGCACGATGACGATGTTGAGCTTTTTTAAAGGGTAAAGTTCATTTAAGGCATGCAAAATGAGTTCTTTATATATGCAATTATACGAAAAAATTGAAAAAACCTTTTTCTTTACACTAACACGCAAAATTTTTGGCAATTTGAGCTTTCTCTTTGCCTTTCAAGTTATTACGTTAATTTGGCTGTACCAAGAGCTGACTGATAATGGCCATATTGATATGAGCTATTGGTTTATCGCGTTAATCAGTGTTGGCAGTTTCTTTTTTACCTGCTTTTACATGCACTTTTTAATTGTGCGCCCGATCAATGCATTAAAGAAAACACTGACAGATATCAATGAAAAAGGTGCTGATTTAGCAACCCATTTACCCCAGTTTACCTTTGACGAGTTTCGTGAACTCAGCGAACAGTACAATACCTTTGTTTCGCGTTTAGAAGCGCTATTAAAACAGGTGTATGAAAAAGCTGAACTGGCTGAAATGACCAATCAAAACGTGACTAAGTCGATGACTGAAACCAACCGCATTGGTGAAGAGCAGCTAGCACTTAGTAATACAATTTTTACCGCCAGTGAAGAAGTTAGCCAAAGCCTAAATCAAATCTCACAAAATACCCAAATGACTTTTGATGCGAATGTTGAAAACCTGAGTAAAGTTCATACCTCCGCTAATGAAATTGGTAATCTAGTAACTAAAATTCAGCGCATGACCGAATTACTAGGTAGCTTCGCCACAACCGTGGGTGGCTTAAAAGAAAACTCAGACAATATTCGAAAAATCCTCACTATGGTAGAAGAGTTTTCAGACCAAACCAACCTACTGGCGCTTAATGCCGCAATTGAGGCTGCACGCGCAGGTGAAGCCGGTCGTGGCTTTGCAGTGGTAGCAGATGAAGTGCGTTCATTGTCAGTAAAAGTTAACGATGCAACTCGCCAAATTAATGATTTTATTAATCAAATGAATACGCTTGTTGGTGAAACAAACCGCGAAACTGAGCAATTGATTGAGCAATCGAGTAGCGCTGAAAATTCGATAGCAAATACTAATGATGTGTTTAGCCAAATGACTAAAGAACTAGAAAGTAACCAATCTCAGTTACAAGAAATTGTTGCGGCCGTGCATCAGCTGGAACATACACAACAACAAACGCATTCCTCGGTACAACAAATTGTCGAGCTAGGCCATATGGCGAAAGATAATATTACTAACGCCAATGAAAATAGTAGAGAGCTACAGTGTCAAACATCCGATACCAAAAAAGATCTCGAACAATTTATTTAGCCAAGCGATGGGTTAGCAAATCACCGAAGGTTTGATACTTTCAAAACTAGCACTGATAAGAGAGGGTTAAGCCCTCTCAACATCAAAAGCTAATACCTCTGAGATACGCTCGGCGCCGAGTGCCAACATAATTAGCCTATCCACTCCTAACGCTACACCTGAGCACTGTGGCAAACCATAATCAAGCGCCGCTAAAAATCGCTCATCAATAGCAACCTCTGGTAAACCTTGCGAGGCTCGCTTTTGATTATCATCAACAAAGCGCTGTCGCTGCTCAGAGCCCTCAGTAAGCTCATCGAAGCCATTAGCTAACTCCATACCTTTAAAGTACAGTTCAAAACGCTCAGCAACGCGAGGATCTGCGCCATTTAGTTTAGCGAGTGCCGCTTGTGATGCAGGGAAATGATAAACAAAACAAGGGGCTTGCTGACCTATTTTGGGTTCAATACACATGCAAAATAATAGCTGTAATAAAGTGTCTTTATCGTTTTCTTGTGCGGCAATATGCTCAAACCCTTGCTCAGCGGCAAGCGCAGAAAGCTCTTCGATAGATGCGGTGAGTGGATCACAGTTTAAATGCGTTAAAAAAGCGTCTTGATAAGTGATACGCTCTGCTGATCCACACCCTAATAAACTCATCATTAAGTCATTAATTTCATCCATTAATTGCGCTGCGTTAAAGTTAGGTCGATACCACTCCAGCATTGTAAATTCTGGATTATGATGACGGCCTGCTTCTTCGTTACGAAACGCTTTTGCCAACTGAAAAATCGCGCCATAGCCAGCGGCAAGCAATCGCTTCATAGCGAATTCCGGCGATGTTTGCAGATAAAGTGGTAGGCCTTTAGCAAACCCAGGGCCGACAAACTGGGTACTAAAACTTACCAAGTGAATATCGGTAACGCTTGCCTGCGATAAACTTGGCGTTTCTACCTCCATTACATTTCTTTGGTAGAAAAATTCACGAATTGCTTTAATGATTTTTGCCCGCGCGTTTAAGTTTTCGATTGATGCACTTGGCTGCCATTGGACTGTCATGATGGTTACTCTTAATTATGGCGTAAACAAAAATCCCAGCTAGCGCTGGGATTTTTTTCGAATTAAAATCAAAATTTATTTTTGCGCACGACCAACGTATTCGCCAGAGCGTGTATCAACTTTGATTACTTCACCGATTTGAACAAACAGAGGAACACGTACAACCGCACCTGTTGTTAAAGTAGCAGGCTTACCACCGGTACCAGCAGTATCACCTTTCAGACCAGGATCTGTGTCTGTGATCTCTAGCTCAACAAAGTTTGGTGGCGTAATTGAGATTGGGTTACCGTTCCAAAGAGTAATGGTACAAGTGTTGTTTTCAACTAACCATTTAACGCTATCGCCAACTGCTTTTTCTTCAGCAGCAACCTGTTCAAACGTTTCGTTATTCATGAAATGCCAGAACTCGCCATCTGTGTATAGATAGTCTAGCTCAATATCCATAACGTCTGCAGCTTCTACGCTTTCACCTGATTTAAATGTTTTTTCTAACACTTTACCAGAGATAAGTTTACGTACTTTTACACGGTTAAATGCTTGGCCTTTACCCGGTTTTACAACTTCGTTTTCAAGAATTGAACACGGCTCGCCATCTAACATAAATTTTAGGCCGCCCTTGAACTCATTGGTGCTATAATTCGCCATCGTTTCCTCTATCGCAAAATTTTTTACATAATTGATCGGCTAATGATACAAAGAATTGAAGCAAATTTGCATACTAACTGGCAAAAAGAATTAGCAAATGCCATTTCCGACCCAAAAATACTGCTTAAGTTACTGGAAATTGACTCAAAAAATTTATCAGACGACATTGCCGCGAGAAAGCTATTTGCTATGAGAGTACCACTTCCATTTGTATCACGAATGGAAAAAGGTAATCTAAACGATCCATTACTTAAACAAGTTTTACCACTTGCGGATGAGTTTGAAACACACCCAGGTTACACAAGCGATCCATTAGAAGAGCAAAAAAACCAAACTCCGGGCCTGCTGCACAAATATAAATCGAGAGTATTACTTATTTTTCGTGGTGGTTGCGCTGTAAACTGCCGCTATTGCTTTCGCAGACACTTCCCTTATCAAGATAATCACCAAAATAAACAAAGCTTACTGAGTGCTCTTGATTACATAGCAAAGCATCCTGAAATAAACGAAGTGATATTAAGTGGTGGCGACCCGCTAATGGCTAATGATGAAGCACTAATGTGGTTTATTGAGAAGCTAGAAGAAATTAACCATGTAACACGCATGCGCATTCATTCACGATTGCCAGTGGTGATCCCTGCACGTATTACAGAAGCATTCTTAGCAATTCCAACACACACTCGACTAAAATTGATTTTAGTAACGCATATTAACCATGCAAATGAAATTGACAACGCATTAAAAAAGCAGCTTATCGCCGTAAAACGCGCGGGATATACCTTATTAAATCAAGCGGTATTATTAAAAAGCATTAATGACACGGTAGCAGCACAAATTTCGCTTTCTGAACGTTTATTTGAAGCGGATGTATTACCGTATTATTTGCACGTTTTAGACAAAGTACAAGGCGCCCACCACTTTGCAATTACCGATGCCCAAGCAATTGCTCTACATCGTGAATTATTAACTGAGTTACCCGGCTTTTTAGTACCTAAACTAGTACGTGAAGTTGGCGGAGAAAGAAGTAAAACGCCATTAGATTTAGGGCTTTATGATTTTTAGATAGAATGTTATCGCGAAAGGATAAAAGTAAACCCCCAAAAAATACTGGGGCTTTACTTCGGGAGCTTAGAAAATAACTCTTAGTTTAATAATAAACCTCTTACGTTTGCACCAGGGTTAAACGTAAACATCAATATTATTACCGAGTGTCGCTGTTGGTGAACTAGCCCGGTTTTGTGTTTGCGCAGGCATAGCGGCTGAATCGATCAAAGCCAACGCTTGCTGCCCTTGGGCTATAACCTGATTCTTGACGAGTTTGGCACTAATCACTTCAGAACTATCTGCATTTGCTGTTACATTTTGAACTGGACTTGAAATCTGCATGGTCACTCACCTCAGTTAACTGTGCTATCATATCGACAATTTATATTTAATCTTTAGTTATTTTATACTATGAATTCGGTTATTTCAGAACTAAACAACAATCTAAAAGTATTATATCGCCAAGCTATTGATGCAGATAGCAAATTAGATTCTTTACAGCAACAAGGTAAAGGTAAATTCTCTACCTTGTTTAACAGCGAAAGTGGCTTTGCTATCGAAGCAAAGCGCTTTAAACCTTACGTGCTAGAAGTTGCAAGTGACGTAGAGATCTTGTCAACGCAAGATGATATTGACCAAGCGATGCTTAAAAGCACCGTAATTAAGATGCAGCATTTACATCAATTATTAGCCAGCTTCAAATAAATTGACTATAATTTAGGCACACATCCTGAACATATTTTGTTATGTCGATTGCTACGCCACTTACTGCAGGTACAGAAATTACCTCAAGTAATATACAGTCAAGTCAAAGCTCATCCTTGAGTGAGAAGGTATCGGCTAGTTCAATTTACGGTGAATTCACTCAAGACGTCGTAAAGATTTCTGATGCTGCAAGAGAGAGGCAGCAACAATCAGAGTTGATTAATCGGCAGCAGCCAGTACAAGTTAGCAGTGATGTTGTGAGAGTCTCTAGCTCAGTAGGTCAATCTAAAGCAGCTGGAAACTTAACTGAGTCCCAAGCAAGTAAACTCTACAAAGAAATAGCGGCACTATTATAGTACCGCTATATCTTCTTAAATGACTAACGATTAGTTAGCATCAATTTTTGACAATAACTGATCTTCAAACCAATCTGTAATAAGGCGCTTTTCGTGCATAAATTCTTCGTCTCGACCGCGACGAATTTTGTCCATAAAGCTCATGTCTTTTAATTCAGCATCGCCTTTATCCACCAACTTGCCATTGGCATCTGTTAACGCATAACTAAATTTAAGCTTTGGAAAATGAATTGGTTTAACAATACGCATTTCTCTGCCACCACCAAAACGTACATCGCCAGCGAGATCAATATCGTTGATTGTTACACCCAACTTGTAGCCTTCAGGTAACTTCTCAGCTAACTCTTGAAAATGCTTGGTAAATTGCTTTTCAATTCGTTTGTGATAACCACCGCGTGTTTCATTTGCCGCACGCACGTCGGTGAAATCGTTAAATTTCCCATACGTTACACTTGCCTCACCTGCAAATACTGAAAACGGTGAAATTGTTACAACACTTAATAATAGTACCTTAGCTAATTTCATTAGTATGCTCCTAGAGAACTGGCAAGTGTAAAGGGTCACTCGCTATATCAATTTATATTTATTATCTATCCTGACACTTAATATACGCTTAACACATAATATTTTCATAATTATTGTAAAAAATAACTCTCGATTAGCACTAGGGTTAATCGGCAAAGGTATGTTTTAAATCAGTTTTAGTGGCACAAATTTGAGAATCACTTTAAACCAACTAAACTTAAAAAGATGTCGATAATTAATTCGCTTAATTAGACATAGTAGCGACAGGTATAAGTTAATTAAAAGGATAGAATTATGAGTTCGTTATTAATTGTTGAAGACGAACAGATTGTTGCATTAAGCCTTAAGATCGAGCTTGAGTCTCTAGGTTATGAGGTTGTGGGAATTGCCAATAGTGAAGATGAGGCACTTGCCCTGTTCACAGAGAAAAACCCAAACCTTGTTTTAATGGATATTAATCTTGAATCGGGCGGCAGCGGTATTAATGCCGCCAAAAAAATCAATGCCATTAAAAATATTCCTATTATTTATGTGACTGCATATGCCAACGATGACATTATCGAATCAGCCAATTCAGCCAACCCTATTGGTTATATTGTAAAACCCTACAACCTTAGAGAAGTAAGAGCCGTTATTGAAACAGCACTTAATCGCTTTCGTTATGAAGATGAAATAACCTCATCGGAAGCGCGCCTTAAACTCGCAATTGAAGCTGCCAACCTTAATGTATGGGAATACAACCCTGAAGCAGAACATTTAGTATTTACTGGTACCGAAATGCTGCAAAAGTACTTCGGTCATTTAAGCCCGCTGCCACTTAATGAATTTATTAGCATGGTACATGAGCAAGATAAATGGAAAGTTGAATCGCTGTTAAAAGACGGGCAAAAATCCAATCAAAAAATCCGAGTTCAATCACCACTTAGTGATGAACAATATTGGTTCGAAGTCTATACCAGCGATATCAAGCTGCAAGGTGGCGATACGCCTATTGGGGCGATGAAAGACGTTACCGAGACTGAAACCTACATTCGTGAGTTAAAAGTATCAAAGTCTGTATTCAGCCATATTGCAGATGGTATTTTAGTACTCAATAAAAACTGTGAAATTACCAAAGCAAACCCCGCTTTTTGCAAATTAATTGGGTACCCGCTATCTCAATTGATCAATAAAAAATATCACAACATTGCAAAGCGAGAGCGCGCTGAAGATATTAACCAACAGCCGTGGGAAGACCTCTGTTCACGGCGAGAAGAAACTTTTAAAACTGAATCTGGCGAATTATTTTACGCGTTAGTCAATGGTAAATTGATATCACACCAAGACCAAAGTGATGAATTGGTAATGATAGTTACCGATATATCTGAATTAAAAATGGCTGAGCGTAAGCTACAATACCAAGCTTACCGCGATGAACTAACAGGTATGTATAACCGCACTTACATGAATCGCGCATTCGCTAATCCTCAAGAGTTCTTTGACTCAGGTAAGTTTACGCTGATGTTTATTGACCTTGATTCTTTTAAACTGATTAACGACACCTACGGGCATTCATACGGTGATGTAATTTTGGCCGAGTTTGCATGGCGACTTAAGCATATATTCCGCTCCTCTGACATTATGATACGTCATGGTGGTGATGAGTTTGTATTGATGTTAGATGGCCAGCTCACAGCCAACGATGTTAGTAAAATTGCTAACTCAATAAACAAAGCAATTTCAGAACCATTTAAATGCAAAGATGTTTCTATTTCACTCACATGCTCAATTGGTATTGCCCAGTGGGACGATACTATTAGCGATACATCTGATCTGATGAAACGCGCAGACATCGCCATGTACGCAGCGAAAAATGGCGGTAAAAATGATTTTCGTTTTTACCAAGAAGATATGGGAAGTTCAGCTCAATACCAATTGTTTTTAGAGCAAGGGTTAAAGCTTGCCATTGAAAATGAACTGCTAGAACTTTGGTTACAGCCTATTTTTGATAATAAAGGTGAAATATCAAGTGCTGAAGGGCTTTGCCGCTGGCGTGATAAAGCAACGGGATTTATTTCACCCAATGACTTTATTCCAATCGCAGAATCAAGCTGGCTTATTTTTCCACTTGGTGAGCTGATGCTGAAAAAAGTATGCGATGCGATTGAGCATTTAAGTAACGCCGGCTTTACTGATATCAAGCTAGGCTTAAATCTATCTGCTAAGCAACTTTCGCATCCGTCTCTGCCGGCAAAATTTGAAGAGATTATTAGCAGTAAGCAAGTTTCACCTAACAACATAACATTAGAAATCACCGAAACGGCGTTAACTGATACTCCAGCAATTAAAAATATTGAACGGTTACGAGAAATTGGTTTTTCCATCGCACTAGATGACTTTGGCCGCGGCTACTCATCATTAGAACTGCTGCAACAGTTTGATCTTGATATATTAAAAATCGACAGAGTGTTTATTGAAGGGATCCCTGATGATAGCAAAGCACAAAAAGTGTGCGAACACATGGTGAACTTAAGCAAGTCGCTAGGCTATAAAGTTGTTGTAGAAGGCATTGAATCAGCAAAACAAAGCGAGTATTTCGCACAAGACCCAGCGATTCATCAGCAAGGGTTTTATCATGCTAAGCCCATGCCATTATCATTGTTTTTGTCGCTGCTAGGTGGTCAACTGCATAGCGAGACTGAGCAACACTTTGCAGTAGATGAACAATAAACCGATAATTTACTTTACATACGACAAGTCAAAATGAAACTGAAAGTGAGAGTATTTGCCAAGCTCACTTTCAACCTTAATTGTGCCATTCGCCTGTTTTGTAAATAATCCGATAAGCGTATGACCAAGTGAACTAGCTTGATTAAACTGCTCTATATCAAAGCCGGTTCCGTTATCTTTGATTAATAAATCCAGCCCTTCTCCCACTTCTTCAGCAAAAATAGTGATCAACCCTTTTTCTGCACCTTCAGGAAAAGCATGCTTTTGAATATTTGTTAGTACTTCATTTATAACAAAGCCAATCGGCACCATAATACTAATTGGCAAATATATCGCTTGGCTCGGTAGCTGAAGTTCTACCTTGTAAGGGGCGTGGTTAATGCCATCTAATAAGATTAATTGTGCTAACTTAGCAGTGTACTCTACAAAGTTAATTTTAGAACTATTCTCTTGCTCGTAGAGCAATTGATGTACCAGCGCAACTGAACGTATGCGCTGCTGACAGGCTAGTAACTCGTTTGCAGCACTTTCTGGCACATGCTGCTGTTGCAGCTTTAATAGACTGGTTATCACTTGTAAATTATTTTTTACGCGGTGATGAATTTCGTTGAGCAAAATACTTTTCTCTTCAAGCATGTTGCTTAGTCTATCATTTGCAGCTAATAACTCCGAAACATCAGACACTGTTGCCAAATAGTTAATTTCCATATTATCTGCATAACGCGTAATACATACCTCTACGGGTAACGATTCATTATCTAATGCAAGTAGCGCCTGAAACGGTTCGCTTGTTGGGTTTTGTGTGGTTAGATCATTTATTATAGTGGCAATTTCGCGCTGATCATTTTCCGTAAATACATCAATAAAATTACAGGGGCTTAATCCCTGTGTAAACGGCGACAACATCGCAATGGCTTTAGCATTCAACCAGTCAATACGCCCTTGCTGGTTGAACAAAATAATTCCCTCCGACACGTGATTTACAACCAGCTTGAAGCGTTCTTCATTCTCAAGCAATTGCTGCTCAAAATACTTTCGCTCGCTTATATCATGTGCAGAACAAATAATATTAGACCCCGTCTCAGCCTTAGTATCCAAATAGGCAACCACAACATCAACTTTGTAAAACAGTTCATCGACCCAAATCTGACTATCAAATCGCTGTTCGACACCTGTGCTTTTCAGCTTCTCAATAGCGTTTTGTAGCTGTTTTTTAGTGGTTGGATCACGTTGCCAGGCTTGGGTATTGGCAAGCTCAACACTTTGCTCATTCACATCATTTTGCAAATCATAATTTGCTGTAATCACCTGACCTTGTTCGTTAATAATCACAACATATGATGACAAGCCATTGATGATAGAGCTCAGGAACTTTAGCTCTTGATTTAACCCAGCGATCTCTCGCATATCTCTTAAAATACTGACACTTTGAAACTCATCATTTTCTAAAAAACTGCCTATGGCTATTTGCAATGGGATCCGTTGCTTCTGCTTATCAACTCCGTAAACATTGCGTCTATCCAGCATATTTTTAGACTGCGTTTTTGTTGTAAACTCTTGGCGATAACCCTGATGCGTTTGTTTTAACTCTCGGGCCATTAAATCTTCAATAAATTTATTTGAAAATTCACTTGATGAATAACCAAATAGCGTCTGCGCAGCATGATTAGCGGCAAGCACCTTGCCGCTATTATCAGCATGAATAATGCCATCTGGTGATGCATCAAACAGTTTTCCAAATTTGCCAACCGATTGGTTTAACTTGTTGATATGCCAAATAACTAATCCAGTGAATATAATAATCACCAAACAAATCATTGCGGAGGTTAAATAGCTATAAAAAAGCTGAGTTTCAATTCGATTTAAAAAAGTATTATTTGACTGACGTATTTTTGGTAAGACTTTTTCAACAATATTATTAACTGCATTCGCGGCTAGTGTGTCATCCACTTTCACTAGTCGATCTAATTCGTCAACGGTTAGCTGCTCAGGTAATGAAAAATGTGTTTCTAAGTTAAAGTTATATTCGTTTAATGTGGCTTCTAGCAAAGCTAAATTTTGTACGACATCTGATTCGGATGACATTTCACGTATTTCTTGCATCAATCGCTGTGCTTTTACATAGCTTTCTTTTGCATCGTGAAAGTATCGATGATCTCTGCGAATAACATAATTTTTAAAATGATGGATATAGCCAGAATAGCCAACCGTGCGTTCTAATTCATGTAGTTTGATGAGTAGCTCGGTATTGTCTGTAACTATTTGCGATAAGCGTGCCTGCTCTTGCTTTAATTTATGAGCGTCGTAAAAAGTGGTGCTAAATACAAGAATATTACAAAGTATTGAAAACAGCAGAATGAGATTGATTTTAGCAGACTTGGTCATTTCGCTTATCCTAAAGTTCCGTTTACTAGGAAGTTCGACTAATAAGTATTGGTAACTTTATAAATTAAATCAATTTTTTAGCGCAATAAAAAAGCCAGCGCATTGCGCTGGCTTTTTTGATAAGTTGGTAACTTGAGGGATGGCGTCGGGTAAGGAGCAACCATTACTGGTTACCCCTCCCCTAAGAACCGTACGTGCGAGTTTCCCCGCATACGGCTCAAGCCTTTATAAATCTATACCTAAGTACAGACCAGCGATTTTAACCGAAATACTTCCCAGCCAAGAAGGCCATAGCCAATGTAGAAAACCAACCAAAAAACTTGGTTAACTTCATACCCCTGTCTATATTCTCCCATCTTAGGGCTTTCTTGTACCAAGGTGCATGAGCCTTCTCATATGAAGAGATATACTCATGCCCCTTAGAGGTTATGAATAGCCCTCTGAATTGAGTAAATTCACTTACTGCTATTCGTGATTTTGCTCTCGCTAAACCTTCATGAACAAGTAACTCTATTACTTCGAAATCAACTCCACTATCAGTAGAATAGATTTCTTCAATAATCACTCCCTTGTCTTTAAGGATTAATAACGTCTGATAGTACTTTTCGTCCATTCTCTTCTCTATTCAGCAAAGTAACATGAGTGATAAGACGGCAACTACTTAATGCCGTATTTATAAAACTCAGGGTTAGCTCTTATCTTTGGGTGGACATGGATCATTACCATAAGAATCTCGAGCTCTAATTTTTCCGTCTCGGCCTTTAATGAACAGTTCACTTTCTTGACGTCGAGCAGTTTCGCGCGCAGCATCAATGGCTTCTTTTTGTGTGTCGTAGCGTCCTGATAACTTTTCATTACCTTCACCACGAACGCCCCATCCATCATCAGTTTGCACGACCCATTGGTTTTTACCCATGTTATTTGCCTCATATTAAAGAGCGACATTGCTCAACATTTACATGTGGACATACATACAGTATTTCAAGAGCAGAGGTGAATAATTTTTAAACTATTTATTCACATGCAATTGCCGGTGGCAATTCGAGTGCAACATCACTAAGTTACTCAAGTCATCCGAACCACCTTTAACCCTTTCCACAATATGATGGATATTCCACCCCGTTTCCTTGGTTATTTTCTGACGGCACATTGGACAACAATGTTTCTGTCTAAGCCAGAGCATCAGCACTTTTCGTTGACCTTGCATTGAATCACGCCAAGCTCGCTCAAGGCGCTGCTCAAAGTATTCTTCAAATGCTAAGTCATACGGGGTTGCTTCCGCTTTTATCTTAGTATGTCGCTTTATTACGGTATCATTGGTATAGATTAATCGCTTATCAAAGCCATCAATCGTCGTACCAGAAAATGTCCAATTTCGCTTACCTACTGTTTTAAAGTACTTTGCTTTAATCCAGCGTTTGCGCCTATTCGCATGACGTCTACGACACCATTGCCACAACATTTTCCAAACCCGATAATCCACATAATTAAAAGTTTCTTTCGCTACTACATGTCTGTGATAGTTAGCCCAGCCCCGTAAAACAGGATTAAGCAGCGCTATCAGCATACTTGCAGTAACGGTTTTGTTACTTGTTACTATGCTTTTGACTTTATGAAGCAAATTACGCAGATTTTTACGACTCGGCTTAATTAAAAGCTTATCGTTGTACTTACGTAAATTTTGCCCTAAAAAGTCGAACCCCTTATCAATATGTGTAATCACCGTTTTTTCTGGCGATAGCGTCAGTCCTCTCTCAGCCATAAAGGCTTCAACGAGAGGTTTTACTTCATCTTCTAGTAACTCTTGTGAGATACCAGTAATAATGAAGTCATCTGCATATCGCACGTAATTGACCTTGGTCTTATAGCTGGCTTTAGTATTCTTCTTCCCAAAATGAGATTCTAATACCGCTTCCAAACCATCAAGCGCCATATTAGCCAACACGGGAGAGATAATCCCTCCCTGTGGTGTTCCAGCATCTGTAGAGTTCAATTTACCAGATTCCATGAATCCCGATTTTAACCACTTCCCCAGCACTTTTTTATTCAACGGGATGTTGGAAAGTAACCAGTCGTGACTAATGTTATCGAAGCACCCTTTAATATCGCCCTCTAACGCCCATTTAGCAGAATGTTTTCGACTGAGATTAACAAAACATTGTTCAATCGCATCTGCTGTTGAGCGCATTGGGCGAAAGCCGTAACTGTTTCGATCAGCGGTTGTTTCCGACACAGGCTCTAGCGCTAACAGGTATAAAGCCTGCATTGCCCTGTCGAGCATAGTCGGTATCCCAAGTGGACGGCGTTTGCCATTCGCTTTAGGAATATACACTCGCTTTAACGGTTTAGGCTTATAGCCTTTGCGCGTTAATCGAAAAACTGCTCGCCACTTACTTTCAGGTGTACTCCATAACTCCCCATCGACACCAGCAGTCCGTTTGCCTCGATTTTCAGTTACTCGCTTAACTGCTAAACATTTAGCTGCAAACGAGCGCACCAACATACGTTGCAGAGCTTTCACTCTACGCCATTGTTGTTGCTTAGTCGCCTTCGCGATCCGTACTTGTAGCTCTCTCACCTTACGTTCAAGTGAATACCAGTCTAAGGTATGCCAACTTGTTGCTTGGTGGGAAAACGCAGGTACAACGAACTTACGTTCTTGACTCATCTTGCTATTCTCCTAAGTTAATTGTTCATCGCTTAGAAGAAGAAAATTAATATACTCCCATTGGAGAAAATAATTTTCTCCCAATGGGATGAACGCAACTATTGAAAGCTTTACAGGCTTTCACACGATTAAAGACCAGTGAGAAGTCAGCACTGTTTCCAGTTGGGACAAATTTTGAATCCCTATTTAATCCATTACAGATTAACATTCGCTTTTTCTCACCTCCTTTACCCACTAACTCCACAGCTTCTCTTACGATCAGCCTGCCACAAAGGCTAGTTATTGGGCTTACCGAGTTCCACTTTGATGACAAAGTTGGGTTAGGTTCTACAAGTCCACCGGTGGTCACATATCAGCGTATTCCCAGATGTAAAAGAAATAACTGACCACATACCTTTTGGTTTAAGCGTTACAATGACGTTTCGCTTATTGCGGTTGACGGTGTTTATAAGTAGTTCACATACGTTAACCATACCAACTAGCCTAGCCCCGTAATGAGTTGTCATTACTCATTACCACTAATCCCTCACGGTTTTAGTGCTGAAACAGAGGTACATTGTCAGGTAGCTTCGCACGAACGGATTACTCCACACGCACTAACCCTAGGCTACTGTTAGCTGAATAACAGGTCTGATCATTGGCGATTTGCCAGACAATCATCAAAGCAGCTTCTATCGCTGCGCATATTGATAGGCTTATAAATAAACCTAAGTGAATGAAGCCAACTAAATTAATAGTTGGCTCATTTAGATTGAAGCTAGGTTAACTGACAAAACAATCATCCTGATCATTATACAGTTAGAGCATACACATAGAGTGTTAACCTAAAGTGCTCTTAGGTGGCTTTAAAGGTTTCGCCAACCTTTAAAGCAAGGACCACAACCCATTAATATATTTTATTATATCAACAAGTTACGGTAGCACAGCACGACTCTCGTCGCACTACATCATTCCACCCATGCCACCCATACCGCCCATACCGCCCATATCTGGTGCAGCAGGAGCTTCTTGAGGGATTTCAGCAACCATAGCTTCAGTTGTGATCATAAGACCAGCAATTGATGCAGCAAATTGTAGTGCTGAACGCGTTACTTTTGTTGGGTCAAGAATACCCATTTCAATCATATCGTTGTATTCACCAGTTGCAGCGTTATAACCGTAGTTACCTTCACCTGCTTTTACTGCGTTAACAACTACAGATGCTTCATCACCTGCGTTAGAAACGATTTGACGAAGTGGTGCTTCCATTGCACGAAGTGCAACTTTAATACCGTGGTTTTGGTCTTCGTTGTCACCTGTTAGGTTTTCAATCTTGCTAGCAACACGTACTAGAGCAACACCACCACCTGGTACAACACCTTCTTCAACCGCTGCGCGAGTTGCATGTAATGCATCTTCAACGCGGTCTTTCTTCTCTTTCATTTCAACTTCAGTAGCAGCACCTACTTTGATTACTGCAACACCACCAGCTAGTTTAGCTTGGCGCTCTTGTAGCTTTTCTTTGTCGTAGTCTGACGTTGCTTCCTCGATTTGTGCTTTGATTTGGTTAACACGTGCGTCAATTGCGCCTTGCTCACCAACACCATCGATAATTGTTGTATCATCTTTAGTGATAACTACACGCTTCGCTGAACCTAAATCTTCAAGCTGAGCTTTTTCTAGGTCAAGACCCACTTCTTCAGAGATTACTGTACCGCCAGTTAGAATTGCGATGTCTTGTAACATTGCCTTACGACGGTCGCCAAAACCAGGTGCTTTTACCGCTGCAACTTTCACGATACCGCGCATGTTGTTAACAACTAATGTTGCTAGCGCTTCGCCTTCTAGGTCTTCAGCAATAATCAGTAGCGGCTTGCTTGCTTTTGCAACAGCCTCAAGTGTTGGTAGAAGCTCACGAATATTAGATACTTTTTTGTCTACAAGTAGAATAAATGGGCTATCTAGTTCAACTACACCTTTCTCAGCATTGTTGATGAAGTAAGGCGATAAGTAACCGCGGTCAAACTGCATACCTTCAACAACGTCTAGTTCGTTTTCAAGTGCTTGACCGTCTTCAACAGTGATAACACCTGACTCACGACCAACGCGCTCCATTGCATTTGCAATGATGTCGCCAATTTCAGTATCTGAGTTAGCTGAAATAGTACCAACTTGTGCAATTGCTTTTGTGTCTGCACACGGAACAGATAGCGCTTTAAGCTCTTCAACCGCTGCTACAACAGCCTTATCGATACCGCGTTTAAGGTCCATTGGGTTCATGCCCGCTGCAACTGACTTAAGGCCTTCGTTTACGATTGATTGTGCAAGTACTGTCGCTGTAGTTGTACCGTCACCCGCTGCATCATTTGCTTTAGATGCAACTTCTTTAACCATTTGTGCACCCATGTTTTCGAACTTGTCTTCAAGCTCGATTTCTTTTGCAACTGATACACCATCTTTAGTGATTACTGGAGAGCCGAATGACTTATCTAAAACAACGTTACGGCCTTTAGGACCAAGAGTAACTTTAACTGCATCTGCTAATACATTTACACCCGCAAGCATTTTAGCGCGAGCATCACCTGCAAAACGTACGTCTTTTGCTGCCATGATTTAATTCCTTAAAATTCTGTTAAAACCGATAATTAAAAAACGAAAAATTAACCAACAATACCTAGGATATTGTCTTCACGCATGATCAAGTACTCTTGACCGTCGATTTTCTCAGTTTTTTCCACGTAAGAGCCGAAAAGTACTGTGTCACCAGCCTTAACTTCTAGTGCACGCACTTCGCCGTTCTCTAACACGCGGCCATTGCCCGCTGCAACAACTTCACCACGTGAAGATTTTTCGGCAGCCGACCCTGTAAGTACGATACCGCCTGCTGATTTAGTTTCTTCTTCAAGACGCTTTACGATAACGCGATCATGTAATGGACGAATGTTCATTATGGGTTTTTCTCCTGATTTAATTTTCTATCTCAGAAATAAGGCCTAAAGGCCCAAAAAAGTTAGTTATGCAATTTATGGGGATTAAAAAATAGATCCCAAGGGGTTTATTGCAAATTTTTTAGTCTTTTCGTTTAAACTCACCCTCTAATGCATTAGACGGTTTATTTGATTGAATATGAGTCTCAGTAAATTGCTCACGCTCAGGTGACTGAGTGTGTGTGAAAGATGAATAATAAAAGCCACCACCTTGCTGCGGATTAGTCATTTTCACCTTAGCTTGCGACATTAAATTAGCGGCAAGACGCTTACGCACAACTGGGGTTAGCAACAAAAAGCCAATGACGTCGGTCATAATACCTGGGGTTAATAGCAACACACCGGCAATAATCACGCATAAGCCCGCAAACAACTCTTCTGCCGGCATTTGCCCTTGCGCCATATGAACTTGCACGTTTTTCAGTGCATCTGTTCCCTGTTGCTTTACTAATTTAGCACCGACAAAAGCAGTTACAATAACAAGCGCAATGGTACTCCAACCACCAATCACTTCGCTTACCTGAATAAGTAGAGCTATTTCAACAATCGGGATAACAATAAAAAGAAAAAATAAGGCTTTAAACATAGCGCTTCCTTAAAAATAGATGAAATGAATATTGGGGTTTTCAGGTCTTAATTCAAGCTTAGGAAAAATACAGCTTAAAGAATCAACCTTTTCGCTGTTATCTAATCACCCTGTTTTAATGATCATTCATGATATTTAATGTATAAAATGTGAGACTTACACATTTTCTGAAGGTTCAGTATGGCTAATTATCAATTAGTATTAACAACGTGTGCAACAAAAGATGACGCACATGCCATTGCAAAAACACTGCTCACAAAGAAACTTGCTGCCTGTGTAAATGTCTTACCGCAAGTTGAATCTTTTTACATGTGGCAAGGTAAAATGGCACACGATACGGAAATTAAGCTGTTTATAAAAACCCAAGCAGCAAAAACTCACGTATTAATCGACACATTAAAACAGATCCACCCGTATGATGTGCCTGAAATTCAAGTGATTAATATCACTGATGGCAATGACGAATATTTTAGTTGGATAGATGAGGTACTCGCGTAATGCGCTTTATAACTTTTGGCTGTGTGTTGTTACTAAACACGCTTTTTGCCTTTTTAGGTCAACCGGCAAACGCCAATACCACCTTTAATGATCTTATAAAAACCAGTCAACCTCAGTTTTTAAAGGTCGATGAAGCATTTAAAATCGATTTTGACCAACAAGGATCAACCTTATTTATAGGCTGGGATATTGCTGATGGTTACTACCTTTATAAAGAAAAACTAGAATTTGTTGCCAAAGGTGCTGATTTAACACTGCCAAAATTACCTAAAGGTACTGATCACGAAGATGAGTACTTTGGTAAAACGCAAGTGTATTTTAATGAGCTTACTACGGTTTCTAAACTCGATAATGTAGTAGAGGGTGCTTACGTAAAAGTACGTTACCAAGGCTGTGCAGAAGCGGGGTTATGTTATCAACCTGTCATTGTGGAAATTCCACTAACGGCTTTCCAAAGCCAATCAGCTGACAAAACTACAAACGATAGTATTTCAGAAGCACCTGTAACGCCTTCAAATGAATCTAACAGTGAGTTATCACTTACAGACAAGTTAAACCAGCAAAGCTTACTAACTAATTTAGCCATCTTTTTTGCATTGGGTTTAACACTGGCCTTTACACCGTGCGTATTCCCAATGTTCCCTATTCTTTCAAGCTTAATTGCAGGCCAACAAGGGTTATCAACTAAACGCGCGTTCACCTTATCATTTGTCTATGTGCAAGGTATGGCGATTACCTATGCGCTACTTGGTTTAGTGGTAGCATCCCTTGGCGGTCAAGTACAAGGATACATTCAGCACCCTGCAGTACTGATTAGCTTTAGTATTTTATTTGTGTTGTTAGCACTTTCGATGTTTGGCTTATACGAATTCAAATTGCCAGAAAGTTGGATGACGCGCTTAACGCAATTATCAAATAACCAAAAATCGGGCAACTACCTTGGTGTATTTATGATGGGTGTATTGTCTGGTTTAATCGCCTCGCCATGCACTACAGCGCCACTGTCTGCTGCATTATTATATGTTGCACAAAGTGGCGACTACTTTGTGGGTGGTATTACACTTTATGTGCTTAGCCTTGGTATGGGGATTCCATTACTATTATTAGGCACCTCTGGCGGTAAGTTATTACCAAAAGCGGGCGCTTGGATGGAGCAAGTAAAAACCTTATTCGGCTTTATTATGTTAATGGTGCCGCTGATTTTATTAGAGCGCATCGTACCTTGGCATATTATTGTAATGATTGGTTCAGGCTTATTATTAGTAACCGGTGTTTACCTTTATTATTGGCATACCCTTACGACTAACAATAAAGGCAAAACTGCGCTCTGGTTAGTTTCGTTTGTAATGGTGTTTAGCGCGCTTACTTCAATTAGCAATCAAATTTGGCCTGCTACTTCAGTACAAGCAACATCAAATAAAGCAGTTGATGTACACGGCGAGTTTATTCATGTAAGCAATCTGGAAGAGCTAGATGCAGAAGTGAGTAAAGCAGCAGCACAAGGAAAGCTTGTGATGTTTGATTTATACGCTGACTGGTGTGTTGCTTGTAAAGAGTTCGAAAAGTACACTTTCCCAGATGCTAATGTGCAAGCAGCGTTTAAAGACTATGTGTTAATTCAAGCTGATTTAACTGAATCAAATGATACCACTATCGCCTTTATGGAACGCTTTGATGTATTCGGCTTGCCAACAATTTTATTCTTTGACCGTCAAGGCAAAGAGTTAGCTGACCATCGCGTTACTGGTTTTCAAAATGCTGATGAATTTTCAACCCACTTAAACGCCCTTTCTAGTAAATTCTAACTACCTCGGTCTAATCAGCAAACCATCCTCCCCTGCTGATTAGACCAGTATTTTGCTGCTATATTCTGCGAACTCTCTATAATAATACGCCATCGTGAGAAAAACTTGCTATTTACCACGGCAAACCTTAAGTTAAACGTGGAATTTACAAAAAATAGCAAACCTCAATGATTTAATAGGAAGTTCACGAAAGATGACTGCACGTTTACGAGTTTTAGTATTAAATGGCCCAAATTTAAACATGTTGGGCAAACGCGAACCTGAAATATACGGTGCGCAAACATTAGCTGAAATAATGCAACATTTAACTCAGTACGCAGATTCAAACAACGTGGCACTGACGCACTTTCAAAGTAATAGCGAAGCCGAATTAATCTCGACGATTCATTCAGCATTTGAGCAGGTTGATTTTATTATTATTAACCCTGCCGCATTTACGCATACCAGCGTAGCACTGCGCGACGCATTACTCAGTGTAGCGATTCCTTTTGTTGAGGTACATCTGACAAATATTTATCAAAGAGAAGCGTTTCGCCATCACTCCTACTTTAGTGATGTTGCAAAAGGCGTTCTTTGCGGATTTGGTGCGAACGGTTACAAAATGGCATTAGACGCTATCTTGGCCGATCGCTAAACACACATTTAAATAAAATATTATAAGGCGGGTCGTTAGAATGGATATTCGCAAAATCAAAAAGCTTATTGAACTTGTTGAAGAATCAGGTATTGCTGAATTAGAAATCACGGAAGGTGAAGAGTCGGTACGTATTAATCGTCATAGCTCTGCACCAATGGCTGCTCCAGTTCATTACGCTGCGGCTCCTGCTGCTGCGCCAGCAGCAGCTCCGGCAGCGGCACCTGTTGCAGCTGAAGAATCAGCAGTACCTGCTGTTGCTTCAGGCCACCAAGTTAAATCTCCAATGGTAGGTACATTCTACCGTGCATCTTCACCTGAAGCGGCATCATACGTTGAAGTTGGTGACACAGTAAGTGTTGGCGATACACTATGTATCGTAGAAGCAATGAAGATGATGAACCAAATTGAATCTGATAAAGCGGGTGTTGTTAAAGCAATCTTAGTAGATAACGAAGATGCTGTTGAGTTCGACCAACCTCTATTTGTAATCGAATAACACACGCAGAAGGCAACCCTTATGTTAGATAAAGTTGTAATTGCAAACCGCGGCGAAATCGCCCTGCGTGTGCTGCGTGCATGTAAAGAGCTCGGTATAAAAACTGTTGCTGTGCACTCAACTGCAGATAAAGACCTAAAACACGTTTTACTTGCAGATGAAACCATTTGTATTGGTAAACCACCTGCATCTGAAAGCTATTTAGATACAACACGTATCATTGCGGCAGCAGAAGTAACTGACGCTGTAGCAATTCACCCAGGTTACGGTTTCCTATCAGAAAATGCAGACTTTGCTGATCAAGTAGAGCAAAGTGGTTTTATTTTCATTGGCCCGAAAGGCGACACTATTCGCATGATGGGTGACAAGGTTTCAGCAATCGACGCTATGCGTAAAGCCGGCGTTCCTTGTGTTCCAGGTTCTGATGGTCCACTTACAGACGACAGCGAGCGCAACAAGCAAATCGCCAAACGTATTGGCTACCCAGTAATCATCAAAGCTGCTGGTGGTGGTGGTGGTCGTGGTATGCGCGTAGTACGTAACGAAGAAGAGCTTCTAGATTCAATTGCATTAACGCAAACAGAAGCAAAGCAATTCTTCAATAATGGTGTGGTTTACATGGAAAAATTCCTAGAAAACCCACGTCATATTGAAATTCAAGTACTTGCCGATGGCCAAGGTAATGCGGTTCACTTAGGTGAGCGTGATTGTTCAATGCAGCGTCGCCACCAAAAAGTGGTAGAAGAAGCGCCAGCACCAGGTATTACAGCAGAAATGCGTAAAAACATTGGTGAACGCTGTACTCGTGCATGTATTGAAATTGGCTACCGCGGTGCAGGTACGTTTGAGTTCTTATACGAAAATGGTGAGTTCTACTTTATTGAAATGAATACACGTATTCAGGTAGAACACCCAGTAACGGAAATGGTTACAGGCATCGATCTGATTAAAGAACAACTAAAAATTGCAGCTGGCCAACCATTATCAATTACTCAAGATGATATTGTTATTCGCGGCCATGCGATTGAATGTCGTATCAATGCGGAAGACCCTGAAACCTTTATTCCATCACCAGGTAAAATCACACGATTCCATCCTGCTGGCGGCTTAGGTATTCGCTGGGACAGCCACATTTACGCTGACTACTCAGTACCACCGCATTACGATTCAATGATTGGTAAGCTTATCACTTACGGTGAAAACCGTGACGTAGCGATTTCACGTGCTAAAAACGCACTGAACGAGCTTGTAATTGATGGTATAAAAACCAACACCCCACTTCACAAGAAAATTCTTGCTGATGAAAACTTCCATAATGGTGGCACAAACATCCACTATTTAGAGAAGAAATTAGGGTTGTAAATCCTTAGAAAAAAGCCAGCAATTGCTGGCTTTTTTATTTCTCTAATTTTGACTTGTACAGTTGCGAACATTTAATAATCAATTGATTAATAAAATACATTTTTTACCCTATTGGCTAGTGACAAGGCAATTAAAAGTTCTTATACTTCTCACCGCTTAGTTATTAAGTATCTATAACTAACGCGTCTTAAATGGCCCTATAGCTCAGTTGGTTAGAGCACACGACTCATAATCGTTAGGTCCCTGGTTCGAGTCCAGGTGGGGCCACCATTTTTACAAGCTTATTAAGTAAAGACCTACTAACAAAAATTACCCTGTGCTACCTCTGTGCTACTTTTTATAATATTAACGAATCTTAAATGACGCAATAATTACATGTATATTTTGAACTCATGGGTTACTCTGTTTATGGGTAAATTTAATGTAATGTTTTTTACTTAACTGATTATGAAAAATATCGAACTGTCCAAATACGACTTTCAACTTATGAGCAAGGTCTTTAATAAAAGCATCCTAGTGGAGCTTGCTAAGTTTGGTGAGAGTCATACTCTTGAAAAGATAGTTTCTGGGTTAGAAGCCAATGTGATTCGCCTCGATTATCAGAACCTACCTGCATTTTTTGAGCGGGCATTTCACTTATTGAGACAGCATTACCCAAATGAATATATATATAAAAATGCTATCGCAGAAAAAATAGTAAGAGGAAGGCATAAGCTCTCAAATTCACTCTATGTCACAGAGTTCAAGGTTAATAATACTATTGCGGATGTAGCTATTTTTAATGGTACTTCAACAGCATATGAAATAAAGACTGAGTTTGACTCTTTTCAAAGATTAGACTCTCAGTTGAAAACTTATAAAAAAGCTTTTGAAAGGGTTTATCTTGTTGTACCTAGTGTTGATGTAGAGAAGGCTCTAAAAGTTGTAGACGGTACTACTGGGCTTTATGAATTAACTGATAGATATAGCCTAAAAATGTTAAGAGAAGCATCTACAAACATAGAAACTTTTTGTTCTGAAACAATATTAAATTGTTTAAGAGTGCCTGAGTATATGCAGATTATTAGCAATAACTTTGACTACAGCCCCGCACTGAGCCCATCAAAAAGAAAACAAGATTGTATCGAGCTATTTGCAAAACTTGATATAAATACCCTTCATAAGGAATATCTAAAACAAATTAGAGCCAGAGAATACTCAGAATTAGAAAAAAGCACTTTTAAAGACTTCCCTAAATCATTAACCTCAGTCTTGTTGTCAAGCCGCTTGAATAAAAAGCTTTTATTAAATTTACAATCCTGTATTGTTGGTTAGTAAATACACAATACAAGGAATGTGAAAATGTATCACTCTTATCTACGTGGTAAGCAGTTTGAGTTATTAGCTGTTCGTTATGTTATCGACAAAATTGCAGAGAGCAATTCTACACCCATTATTGAGCCAGTTAGGCAGTCAAGCAGAGATATTCTTAAATGTATAGAAGTCTTAGAAGAAAATAATTCAAATTATATCATAGTTTCAAACCCTAAAGTTGGAGAGTTAGCCAACAATTCGCTCGCGAGAGAGCAACTTTTAGATGGAATTTCTAATGCTTATCCTAATGCTGAATTTGGAGTAATTGTGAATGATACATCTACAAATACAGACATTAATATTATTCTAGATAGATACCCACAACATAGTTTTTCAATTATTCATTTTGGTCAATTTCAGGATATCCAATTTTTACAAGAACTATCAGCAACGAATAGGCAGTTTAAAAAGCATATTTTTATAGAGCATTGCTCAAGCAACTTTTATCAATCACAATTTAGTGGTTTTGAGCGTGTATTAATTGATGATTGCTTTAATCGTAGATCAACTAATAGAGAATATAGAGCTCAGTTAGAAGAGTTTTTTACTGATTTGCATGTCAACTATACAAATCGAGGTTTTCAAGGCTACGGAGATTTTTCTGTTGTGGGTGATTACTTCTCAGAGGGAGGCGGGCAGGCCATAACTGCTGCTCTTCATATCACTTTTGATAAGCCTACTTTAGAAATATATATAAGGCATTTTTTATCAGCTGAGAGGCAAGTAGCTGATGAAGTGCCGATTTTACTTGAAGAGGCCATTTCAGAACTAGAAGCTTTTATAAGAACTAAACCTGAAATTTTAGAGTGGTCAACGTCTCTCAACGAAGTGCTAGAAATCTATCAGAGTGGTTGCCAAACCAGCTTGGCATATATTAAAAAGCTATCAATTGCTCATCACTTTGAATTAATGCATAAAGTACTAATCAATGGGTAGATTTATCTCAAGTAAACTTCAGTTATTTCAGCCCTGAAATGGCCTAGCTCTTGCGATACAGTCTCAAGAGCTATTGCCTTACTTAAACCAAAACTCCTTAGCTCAGCCATTCTCTCTTGTGCGTAGCTATGCCTGAGGCCATGACCGCCATTTGAAAAGAAGAGTGTGCGATCAGATGCTTTTGAGAATGAGCATGACCATTTATGACCGCCACCAATATCATAACGTTGCAAATAGTTAATTTCCCTATCACGAACCGTTATGGGCTGTGCTAGGCGTCTTTGTTCTAGTTGTGTAGCCAGTGCGTTAGGTATTAATACATTACGGATTAGGCCGCCTTTTCCCTTTACCGTATAAATACTACCTTCTCGACCAAGCCATTTACTGTCTAGCGCTGGACGGTTATCTGCTTTACGCTCTGATACTTTGGCAATTGTTAAAAGTTCATGGGCTCTTAACCCTGCTGCGTAGGCTATTTGTGTAGATAAATTATATTTTCTAGTTTGATGTTCACTGATTGCGTGAGCTTGAGCAGGAGTATAGGCGCGAGACTTTTCGATTATCTCTTTTTCGGATTTTATTACGGTCAGCGTTTTTTTATGGCCAAGTTTGCCACTGAGTTTAAACATAGCTTGAATTGCTTGCCGTTCCATATCCAGTGTTTTTTGGCCTACAAACTCACTGCGGTAATCTAGATATTTATAAGCATCTTGAATACTCATGCCCTGTACTCCATTAATCCCAATATCTTTTGACCATTGAGCTATTTTAATAAGTGCAGTTTTATAGCTTCGAG
>NZ_JAKFZO010000032.1:0-35479 GCF_021654175.1 Pseudoalteromonas sp. MMG024 | reverse complement strand
GCCTTAATTGATAGGAGTTGGCGATAAACGCGGCTTTTATTAAGTTTAAAGATTAAAGGCTTTCGATTTTAGCCTTTTGCTCTAGTAACTTGGCTTTAGCTTCACTGTATTCAGCAAGCTTTTCTTTCTCTTTCGCAAGTACCGCTTCCGGGGCATTGTTAACAAACTTTTCGTTTGCTAACTTGCGTTCTACTTGCTCTAGGCCTTTTTGTGCTTTTTCAAGCTGCTTACTAATACGTGCAAGTTCAGCTTCAACATCGATAAGACCCGCCATTGGAATAAGCACTTCTAGGCCACCTACTAGTGCCGTAGCAGATGCTGGTGCTTCGTCAGTCTCAGCTAATACAGTTGTAGATTCTAATTTAGCTAGTGATGCTAAGAACTTTGCGTTTTCTTCAAGGCGACGCTTATCTTCGTCACTTGCGTTTTTAAGCAGTACATCGAGCGGTTTGTTAGGACTAATGTCCATTTCACCACGGATGTTACGAATAGCAACGATAAACTGCTTAACCCACTCAAGGTCCGCCATCGCTGATTCATCTACCTGCGATTCATCAAACTGAGGGAATGCCTGCAGCATAATGGTATCGGCGTTAATGTTTGCAAGAGGTGCCACACGTTGCCAGATTGTTTCAGTGATATAAGGCGTTAATGGATGCATTAAGCGCAGTAAGCCTTCAAGCACAGTTACTAGCGTATTACGTGTACCGCGTTGTTCTGCTTCACTACCTTTAAACAATACCGGTTTAGTCAGTTCAAGATACCAGTCACAGAATTGGTTCCAAGTGAACTCGTAAATGGTGCTTGCTGCTAAGTCAAAACGGTAGTTATCGAGGTGATCGGTAAATGTTTTAACCGTGTTTTGGAATTGACCTAAGATCCAACGATCTGCAAGTGACTGCGTCATCTCGCCGCCATTAAAACCACAGTCTTTTTCTTCTGTGTGCATTAATACGTAACGGCTCGCGTTCCAAAGCTTATTACAGAAGTTACGGTAACCTTCTAGACGGTTCATATCCCAGTTGATATCGCGCCCTGTTGATGCCATAGCAGCAAGAGTAAAGCGCAGTGCGTCTGTACCATGTGCTTCAATGCCTTTTTCAAACGTTTTACGCGTATTTTTCTCAATTTTTGCTGCCAGTTGTGGCTGCATCATGTTACCCGTACGTTTTTCAACTAAGCTTTCAAGGTCAATACCGTCAATCATATCGATTGGGTCAAGTACATTACCTTTTGACTTAGACATCTTGTCGCCGTTTTCATCGCGAATAAGGCCGGTTACGTATACAGTTTTAAATGGCACTTGTGGTTTGCCGTCTTCATCTTTGATGAAGTGCATGGTCATCATGATCATACGTGCAACCCAGAAGAAGATAATATCAAAACCCGTTACCAGCACATCTGATGGGTGGAATACTTTTAAATCTTCAGTTTGAGCAGGCCAACCTTGCGTAGAGAAGGTCCAAAGTGCAGATGAGAACCAAGTATCAAGTACGTCTTCATCTTGTGTAAGTACAACATCCGCAGCGATGTTATTTTCGCTACGCACTTCTTCTTCGCTGCGACCAACATATACGTTACCCTCAGCATCGTACCATGCTGGAATACGGTGTCCCCACCAAAGCTGACGCGAAATACACCAATCTTGAATGTCGTTCATCCACGCGTTGTACATGTTTTCGTATTGCGCTGGTACAAACTTAATGTCGCCGTTAGCAACTGCTTGTTTTGCAGGCTCTGCCAGTGGTGCAACACGCACATACCATTGGTCTGTAAGAAGTGGCTCAATAACCACACCTGAACGGTCACCGTATGGTACTGTTAGGCTGTGATCTTCAATTTTCTCTAGTAAACCAAGCTCTTCAAACTCAGCCACAATCGCTTTACGCGCATCAAAGCGGTCAAGACCGTGGAAACGCTCTGGAATTGGTGCGTCGATTTCTTGCGGCTTGCCATCAAATGTATAACCTTCACCCGCAGTTAATACCGCAGCGTCTTTGTTAAACACATTGATCATAGGTAGTTGCTGACGCTTACCTACTTCGTTATCGTTGAAATCATGCGCTGGAGTAATTTTTACACAGCCTGTGCCTTTTTCCATATCGGCGTGTTCATCGGCAACAATTGGAATGCGACGATTTACAATTGGCAGAATTACTTCTTTACCAATCAAGTCTTGGTAGCGCTCGTCATTTGGGTTTACCGCAACACCAGTGTCACCTAACATGGTTTCAGGGCGCGTTGTCGCAACTACGATGTAGTCTTTACCATCTTGCGTTGTTAGGCCATCAGCCAGCGGATAACGCAGGTTCCACATATGACCTTGTTTGTCTTTGTTTTCAACTTCTAAATCTGAAATTGCCGTGTGTAGTTTTGGATCCCAGTTTACAAGACGCTTACCACGGTAAATTAAATCTTCTTTGTGAAGACGTACAAATACTTCTTTAACCGCTTCTGAAAGACCTTCGTCCATCGTAAAGCGTTCACGATCCCAATCTACAGACGCGCCTAGACGACGTAGCTGCTTGGTAATCGTGCCGCCAGATTCATTTTTCCACTGCCAAATGCGGTCAATGAAGTTGTCACGGCCAAGCTCATGGCGTGTTTTACCTTCTTCAGCTGCAAGCTTACGCTCTACAACCATTTGCGTTGCGATACCTGCATGGTCAGTACCAACCTGCCAAAGGGTGTTATTGCCCTGCATACGCTTAAAACGTGTCAGCGTATCCATGATGGTATCTTGGAAGGCGTGGCCCATGTGCAAGCTACCTGTGACATTTGGCGGTGGGATCATAATTGAATACGCGTCACCTTTACCTGACGGTTTAAAGTAGCCTTTCTCTTCCCAGCCTTGATATAACGACTGTTCAATATCTTGTGGATTATAGGTTTTATCCATTGCACAGAACCTTAATACTAATTCTCTATCTCTTGTGTCGACAAATGCGCCCCTAGTTGGCGCATTACTTTGTAGCGTTCACGCGCTACGCCTTTTAATTGTTCATCAGCAGGTACAAAATCATATACCTCTGAAAAGCGACGAATAAAATCGGGCACCGTTTTGGCCAGATTTATTATCACTTTGCGATTTGCCACTGGCGCTGACTCGCCAATTTCAACAGGTGATCCTGCTTGTGGTCCCTCGCCTTGCAGATTATGCGGCACAAAGCTATCTACTTCGAATTGCCACAGGTGCTCATCTATTACGTGAGCATCCTCTTGATTATCTACAAGAATAAATACTTTTTTTCCCTGTCGGTAACAATCTGCAGCTAGCCTTGCCGCTAGATCAAAATGAGCCGGAATGGAATTTACCGGCTCATTTAGTTGTTTTAGAACGTAAAAAACTGCGTTCATTAAACTGCCTCTAGAATCACTTTAGGCATCTTGCTCCATATTAACATCAGCACGATTTAATAGATACTGAGTTAACATTGCAACTGGGCGACCTGTTGCACCTTTGTTTTTGCCGCTACGCCATGCAGTACCAGCAACATCAAGGTGAGCCCAATTGTACTTTTTAGTAAAGCGCGATAAGAAACATGCCGCAGTAATTGTACCGGCTGCACGTCCACCTAAGTTAGTGAAATCGGCAAACGGGCTTTCTAGCTGTTCTTGATACTCATCCCAAAGAGGTAATTGCCATGCTCGGTCACCACTTAGCTCTGACGCTTTTAATAAGTCATGGGCCAGTGGATTGTGGTTTGCAAGTAAACCTGATGTTTGGTGACCAAGTGCGATAATACATGCACCTGTTAACGTCGCTACGTCAATTACGGTATCAGGATCAAATGCTTCAACATAGGTTAATGCATCACATAATACTAAGCGGCCTTCAGCATCGGTATTTAATACTTCCACTGTTTGACCAGACATGGTTGTTAAAATATCACCTGGGCGGTATGCATTGCTGCTTGGCATGTTCTCACAGCCTGCTAGCACGGCAATCACATTAATTGGCAGCTGCATTTCAACAATCGAACGCATTGTACCAAGTACACCTGCGGCACCACCCATATCGTATTTCATTTCATCCATGGCTTCGCCTGGCTTAATTGAAATACCACCTGAGTCAAAAGTTAGGCCTTTGCCCACTAACACGATTGGTGCTTTGTCTTCTGGCGCGCCTGTGTAGTGAATAACCGACATAATCGATTCATTCGCGCTACCACGGCCTACTGCTAGGTATGAGTGCATACCTAACTCTTCCATTTCTTTTTCACCAACAAGGTTAACTTTTACGTTGTCGTAATTTGCTTCAAGTTCTTTTGCTTGCTCACCAAGATACGCTGGGTTACAGATATTTGGTGGCATGTTTGCAACGTCTTTACACAGTTTTTGGCCGTGTGAAATTGCAAGGCCGTGTTCAATCGCTGTTTCACCAATGGTTAATTCGCGGCGCGTTGGTACGTTAAAAACGATTTTACGAAGCGGTCTGCGCGCTTCACTCTTTTTGCTCTTTAACTGATCGAAAACATATAGGCTGTCTTGTGTTGTTTCTACCGCTTGACGTACTTTCCAGTAGGTATCGCGACCCTTAACATGCAATTCAGTTAAGAAACATACTGCTTCCATTGAGCCCGTATCGTTTAACGTACTAATGGTTTTAGAAATAATTTGCTTATATTGCTTATCATCAAGCTCACGTTCTTTACCACAACCAACTAATAGCACGCGCTCACTTAACACGTTTGGTACATGGTGTAATAGCAACATTTGCCCAGGCTTACCTTCTAAATCGCCGCGGCGTAGCAAATTAGAAATATAACCATCGCTAATACGATCGAGTTGCTCGCCAATTGGTGATAAACGACGAGGTTCATAAACACCCACAACAATACATGCACTGCGTTGTTTTTCTGGGCTGCCACTTTTAACGCTAAATTCCATAGCGACTCCTGAGTGATTTTGACTATAAATTAAACCAAAACAAACTTAATTTTTAAATTTAAGTCCTAATGGCATATATTTAAGTTGTAAAAATACAAAGTTTACTTAAAATTTCAGACTATTCCAGTAAAAAGACAAGTTTTGTAGAGGTCGCGGTGTTAATCTTTCGCTATTTATCGACAGAAGTATTCAAATCACAGCTCGCTGTATTCCTCACTTTGATGACTATTTTCGTCAGCCAGAAATTTGTCTCGATTTTAGCTGACGCTGCAGAGGGCTCTATTCCCGGCCAACTGGTGTTGCAAATGGTGCTATTAAAGCTGCCACAATTGGCATCTTTAATTTTACCGTTAAGTATTTTCCTTGGCATTATTTTGGCCTACAGTCGCATTTATGCCGACAGCGAAATGACAGTATTAAAGGCATGCGGTGTAAGCGAATGGTACGTAGTTCGCTTAACACTCGTGTCGTCTACTGTGCTGGCGGTGCTGGCAGGCTTTTTAACGCTGACCCTTGCACCATGGGCAAACGAACATGAATATCAGCTAAAAGAAAAGATTGAAGCTGATGCAGGCCTCGCTGCGCTTCGCTCAGGGCGCTTTCAACAAACCGATAACGAAAAAGCCGTAGTGTTTATTCACGATATTAAACAAAATGGTACTGAGCTAGACCGTGTTTTTTATGCGCAAATAGATAACGATAAAAATGGCCCTACATCGGAAGTGGTATACGCCGAAAAAGGCAAAGTACAAGAAGACAGAAATACCGGCGAACAAAAATTAGTGCTCAGTGATGGTAAGCGTTATGAAAGCCCTGCTGGCAGTAAGCAACTTCAGCTAACAGAATTCACTAACTACGAAGTGCAAATTCAAGATCAAGCAATCGAGCAAAAACGCCGTAAATTAGAAGCTTTGCCATCCATGCAATTATTAGAGCAAGGTACTACCGAGGCGATAGCGCAGTTTCAATGGCGATTAGCGGTGCCATTATCAATCCCACTCTTAACCCTGATTGCTGTGCCTTTATCAGTGGTTAATCCAAGACAAGGAAAGTTCGCCAAGTTAGTACCCGCTATTTCCCTTTATTTGGGTTACTTTGTGCTGTTGAATGCGGGCACGTTTTTAGTACAAGAAGGTAAAGTGCCGACATCTATTGGCCTTTGGTGGATTCACCTAAGTGCTCTGTTTATAGGTGCATTTTTAATTCTTCGCGATAGGCCTTTAGGCTCCACCATTCGAGCTTGGTTTAGTAAGAAGGAGGCCGTAGCATGAGAATTTTAGATGGCTATTTAGGTCGCAGTTTATTGCAAACCACTGGCTTTACCCTACTCGTATTAGTAGGCATTGGTACACTTATTAAGTTTATAGAGCAACTAAGATCGGTTGGCCGCGGTACATATGATATCGTAGATGCTGTTTTATACACCTTGTACAGCATGCCCTACGACATCGTTGTATTCTTTCCTATGGCTGCATTAATTGGTGGCCTGCTTGGGCTGGGTGCGCTTGCTTCAAACAGCGAGCTTGTCGTTATGCAAGCAGCCGGTTTATCACGTTTTCAAATTATTCGTTCAGTGATGAAAACTGCACTGATCTTAGCGGTTGTTATGATGGCAATCGCTGAATGGGTTGTACCTGAAGCGCAAAAAACGGCTAAGCAGCTTCGTACAATGGAAATATCCGGCGGGAGCATCTTTAACGCACAAAAAGGCGTTTGGGCTAAAGATGGCAATACTTTTATCAATATCAATAATGTCGATGAGTCGGGTCGCTTAGATGGTTTAACCATGTACCAATTTAATGAGCGACTGGAGCTGCAAACAATCAAGCGTGCAGAAAAAGCGATTCCAGAACAAAACGGTTGGCAGCTTTATAAAGTGCAACATTTAGCAATAGATGCAAATAGTACAGATACATCTACATCAGAAAACTATTTTTATGAATCTAAACTTACTCCGGAAAAGCTTGGTGTAGTATCTGTTAAACCCGAAACATTATCGTTCACAGGCTTGTATTCTTACCTCTCATACCTAAAAGAGAATGACCAAGATACCAGCACCTATGACCTAGCGTTTTGGCGTAAAGTAATGCAACCACTTACCATCGCTGTGATGTTATTAGTGGCACTGTCATTTATATTCGGCCCACTAAGAAGTGTGACAATGGGCGCACGAATTATTATGGGCGTGGTGACAGGTATTATATTTCATTTAACAGACCGTATTTTTGGCCCATTTGTATTGGTGTATGAATTACATCCGTCAATTGGCGCAATAATGCCTAGTTTGATCTTTATCGCAATTGCAACTTTCTTACTAAAAAGGCGCCAATAATAGCGCCTTTTAGTTTCTGAACTATCTCTCCAGAGCTCGTAAACTAATAATCGAGCTCGCGATACACCTTTTTATTTTCTTCTTTCGAAAGCGTAATAACTTCCGTCTTAGCAAGATAGTCTTGTAGTGAACGTTTGTTCTTAAAATCAATCAGTACTATCAAATTTCCTAGCCCTAATAACGCCGTAATCGCTCTGATAAGCGCTTGTGGCTTACTAATAGCTGTACCGTCTAAGTTTCTCACTTTTAATCGCCATGCACGCATACCGATCGTCTGACCGCCCTTAGCCCAAAAGTAAACATAAAAGAAGCAAGCCACACACACTAAATAAAACTGATTAATAAAGTTCCATGGTTGGGTTGTTACAAAGTGAGAGATGTCTGCATCTTCACTTTTACTGATTAACCCCAATGAAAGAAGCAGCTCAAGAGCACCAAGGAAGATAATCTGCGCCAACATGATAATCGCGATTGTCGCTAACGCATCGTATACCCATGATGCTAGACGACGCATAAAACCAGTTCGTTGTTCGATATTTGACATAAAAGTAGTAAAACCTTAAATCTATGGGATGCGTTATTCTAACCTAGAGTTAAGATCACACGCTAATTAAAGTTAAAACAAGCTAATTTCAGGCACAAAAAAACCGACTTACGTCGGCTAATTTTATTTAATGCTTTGAAGCATTAAATGGTACCAGTGGGCGGACTCGAACCGCCACGCATTGCTGCGGGGGATTTTGAATCCTCTAAAAACACTATCATTTCAGTATGTTAGCATGGAAATCATTGGATTTACTTTCAATACCAACCGCCTTCAATTAGATTTACTTTCATACATATTCATATGGCTACGCACAGAAAAAGCACAGAACCGTAAAGTTTTGAAACTTAGTTTTACTTGTATTTAAAGACATTTTCCATGCACGATAAGTGCTTCAAAGAGTCACCATTCTTCAAATGAAAGCTGTATTCTCCTATATCGCTTGGAATATCGTTAACATCAATTTTCCAATGCTTTTTAAGGTAGTAAACCAATACTGCTTTTTCTGTTATAACTAGTTCATCACTTTCTTCATTTAAACCAAACTCCTGTACTAATGTTGATTTCTTACGATCAGACAAACTTGGGTGCAGAGTTAATTGAAGAGGCACTAATAAGTGCCAATCTGAATCTTGAGCCAACGTCTCAGAAGGTAAAGCCATATCATTTGGGCATTCACTCACATCTTTCAAGCGAGAAAACTCAAAGCATTTAAACTTAACTCCACCTGTTGCAGCTGACTCTCGATGAAATGCTCTAAACATCCATGAATGTCCATCAAAAAAGAATGCTGTAGGTACTAGAGTTCTTTCCATATGATTTTTACTGTTCCCTGAAACATAATGACACTTTATAGCTGTTTTTGAGTGTATAGCTCTAGTTACCTTACTTACTATATCTATATCTAAATGGCGTGGCACTATCCCTACTCTTTGGTAAGGGAGCAATGGGCGGTCATATAATTTATTTTTGTTGAAGCCATTTGCTAACATACCTAAAGCGGTCTCTGCATCTATATCAATTAATGGTTCATATGTATCACGCAAAATCACATTTTTACGCAGAACCCTGTCATAATCAGCATTGCCAGCTCTTAATTTTTTATATTCTGATATTTCTTTAGAAGCTGCCGCATCACCTATTCCAAAAAAATCCAAGAGGTCAGAACGATTCAACCCTCCTAAAAACCTGATCATAAAATCAATATACGCAAACCTTTCCGCCCTTTGTACATTGTACATTTCAATCAAGTTCTCATAAGTAATCTT
Source organism: Pseudoalteromonas sp. MMG024 (assembly GCF_021654175.1). Classification (NCBI taxonomy): domain Bacteria; kingdom Pseudomonadati; phylum Pseudomonadota; class Gammaproteobacteria; order Alteromonadales; family Pseudoalteromonadaceae; genus Pseudoalteromonas; species Pseudoalteromonas sp. MMG024. The sequence continues at coordinate 26,445 of NZ_JAKFZO010000032.1, read as the reverse complement.
ATCCACGATTCGTCCCCAACACACGTATTAACAAAGCCTATATTAATCAACTAACCATACACATATCAAGAATAAATAAATTTATGCATATACCCTATTGATCTTCTTGGCACGTATCTTTACAATACATGCAGATCATTAAATAAACTATGATCTATATATAGTGTCTACTTAAAATAACGAGACACTATATATTGTAATTTAACTTTTAAGAGGATTATTGATATGGCTGGAAATGGCAAATCAGGTGATAACCGTAGACATGGTGCAGTTAAAGGAAGATCACAAACCCAAACTGGATCGGGACACTGGGTCAAAAGAGACACAAGTACTGGAAGATTTATGGATGTGAAATCAGACGGCACTAAATTTAAAGGGGTACGCAAAGAAAAATAGGTATTAGCTAAAGCTAATACCTATTCTCTGTGAAACATGATAGTTGATATCTGGACAATATTTTCTATCAGGCCGTATAACGGAGGTTTCAAGCCTCGAAGTCATACTTATTCATCTTTGTACGATGGATTGAAAGAATAACTTTAGTTGTTTCACATTACAAGAGTCACCTCCAAGATTAGACAGAAGGAGGTTATGTCATGGCTAAACCTAAAATAGTTCATGTCACATCCTATCCACGTTATCGATACGGTCGCTGGGAGCAAGTGTGTGATCACTGGCGTTCAGCTCCATCGTCATAATGTGAAGTTCTTAAAGGGTATGGTGTCGCCCGTTCAGGCACCGCTTTAATTGATGATGTATATTAATTTACTGTACTAATCAACCAAGATAAAATGAAATTAGTACAGGGAAATTAATACCTTAGGAAGGTAAATGGAAACTAAATTAAAAGAAAGTAAACTATTACGAATTATTTTAATTGATAGTTATTTTAAAGGTAAAAGGATTAATGTTGATACACATGGTTTTGTGAATCTAAGTGGAACAAACGCTGCTGGTAAAACAACATTCTTAAAGCTACAACGCATTTTCTACGGAGAATCACCTAGCGATGTAGCTAAAGCCAGAGGAAAAATTAGAAAATCCTTTGTCGATTATTATTTACCTCGCCAAAGCAGTTACATAATTTTTGAATACCAGAATTCATCTGGAACCAAACAAGTTATATGTTTTTGTAAAGAACAGTCACTAAATTACCTATTCGTTGATAAACCATTTGAACTAGCTGACTTTACTGAAAACGACTTATTAGGCGACACTGCTAGAGTTATAGTTCCTTGCTCCAATATTTACCGTAAATTTCATATTCAAAATGTAAAGTCAAAAGTAGTGACCTCGCCAAGTGCCTATCGTAAGGTAATTCTGGGAACTGCTTCATTAAAAGATAAAGAATTATCAGATATCAGACGAACTTTCTCATTAGCATCTAACGGTAAAAACCTTTCAATGCTAAATACCGTTATTACAGCAGCTCTGGAACGCTCAACAGATTTTGCCAAGATCAAAGAACTGCTATCTTCAATAATGTTAGGCGGAGCTTCTAATGAGCTTGAATTTAAAATGGACGTCGGAAAACTAGAGCAATGGCAGTCAGACTATCGTGCCTTGAAGTCCATTGAGCACATCAACACAAAATTCCTACCCGTTATTAATCAGCACATAGCATCGATAGATATATCATCTAAACGTTTATCAAACTTTAAGCGTGATATCACAATAATTAGCGATAACTACACTGAAGAACATGCGACTGTATTATCAGAAATTAGCGAGCTGAAAGAACACGCTAAAATTACAAAGAATGAATACGATATTAAGCAAAGGACACTTGAAAGTGAGTTAACATCCTACACGAGAAATTTAACCGACTTAATTGCTGAAATTGAACAAATAGAAGATCAGAAAATAAAGTGGGAAGAAGAAAATATCGGTCATAAAGAAAGTGAGCTAGCAAAGAAGCCTGATTATGAACAGCGTCTTAAAAATGCACAAGATGAGCGAAAAGTATTATTAGATAAAGTTGATAATATTCAAGGTGAATTTGCAAAACTGAGAGAGCGAAGAGTTACACTTCACGCTAAAGAGTTAACAAAACAAAACAAAATTCTATCGCAGAAAAAAGAAGAGCTTAGCAAGCAAACTACAAATCAAGAATTAGCGCGGGCTAAATTAGATAGTGACCATCAGTTAAAGATCGCTAACACAGAAAATGATCATAAGCTTTTACTTCAAAGGCTAAGTAATGAAATCAATGAATATCAAAGCAGATTAAGCAACATACAAGCACCAGTTGATATCATAGAAAAATTAGAGATTGCCACTACAAAACAACAAAATCTGTCGTCACAAATAACCAAAAAAAAACAAGAAGACCTTGCACTAGATACAAGTGAGTTCGAGCGAAAAAAAGAGCATAAAGTACTTGTTGATGAATCTATTGCAATAGATAGTGAAATAAAAAAAGTTAACGAAGAAAAATTGGCACTTAGTGAATTACTTAAGCCCTCTAAGGGCAGTGTTCATGAGTTCTTAACAAATAATGTCGAAAATTGGCAAGACGATATTGGCAAAGTTATTTCAGAAAAAGTACTCACTTCCACCAACCTTAATCCAAGTTTCAAAAATAATAGCCGCGATAATGGCGTGTATGGATTGCATGTTGATATTGAAATGCTCGATGATAAATACAGTCAATCAGATGTCGAAATACATGCCCAAATAGAGCAATGTGACATTCGAATAGGACAATTGTCAGAGCAGAAAGAAACAATATCGAACCAGGTTAAAGAAGCGATATCTAAGCTAAAGAATATTGCTCAGGATAAAGCCCAATTAACGGCGAAAATTTCTGATTTAACAGAGCAAGAATTTAAGCTTAAGAACAATATTGATACCTTAAATAACAAAGCAGAGTTGGAAAAAAGTAAACTAGCAAAATTACTTGCAGAGAAAATACAAACATTAGAAAAAAGTAAAGAAGAGCAAAAAATTAGACATAGAAAATGTTTGGAAGAACTAAAAGAGTCTCATTTTGAACGTATTTCAGCTCTGCATGCAACTCAAAGTGCGGACAATGTCCAGCTTGAAGAATATATAGAAAAAACCACTAAATCTTTAACTGAAATGGATTCTCAACATGAGGAGTCGTTAGTACGGTTAAAAAAAGAAGAGAAGGAACGCTTAGCCAATGAAGGTATTGATACACATAAACAAGAGGCACTAGACAACGAAATAGATGCTCTTGAAGCTAAGCTAGAATTTATCAAGGGAGTTCCTGATTTACTAAGAAGCTACAACTCATTTCTCAATACTACCTATAAAAGATTACCTGCTCTGCAAGCTAAACACCAAGCTAACAGTGAAGGAAAGGAAGATAAAGCGCGAGAGTTGAAGCAACTAGATGAAGCCTTTGCTGACAAAAAGTCAAAGTTCCAAAATACACTTACCACTAAAAAAGAAAGAAAGTCAGAATTAGAAGAAAAGCTTTCTAAATGTGGCACCATTACTGATGCTTTATATGAATACTCTGCATCAGATGGTGAATTAACTTACAACTACGATGAAATTCTTGCAGATTATAGAGATTTATCAATCCGATATAACAAATCTAAAAGACAAGTAAAACTAGCTTCCGAGCAGTTCATTCAAGCTACAAATCCACACTTTAAAAGCTCAATAAAAAAGTCATTAGACGAGCATCAAGCTTTGGTAGATAGCGACCCTTATTACTTGTCGCTTGGACGATTCATAACTGAAGAGTTTCAGAATGATATTACTGATACAAGAGATGTCGTTATAGAAACAGCATCACTACGAGGCGATTTGTTAACAGGTTTTTATAAGCGATTAAAGCAATATGAATCAGATATCAGTAGATTTGGTAATCGCGTAAATCACTATTTAGAAAAAAGAACTGTATTTACCTCTCTAGGAAAAATATCTGTTGAATTAAAGCCACTTCTTAGTTCACATGCAATGTTCACGTCTCTACGCAAATTTAAAGAAATTCATGAACATTGGTTAGATACAAATAGCCATGATTTGCCAAATGATGACTACGGCACTTCAATGGCCGAGGTTCTTGATAATTTCACAAATAATAAAATATCTGAACGCCACTCAAACTTATATACATTATCATTTGAAGCAGAGGTCAACGGAGAAAGACATACAGCTAAAACAGGAAGTGAGTTAAAAGAAATTAGTTCGCATGGTATGAGTTACTTAATACTTCTTTCATTCACTTCAAGTCTAGGTTGTATGATCAAGGGTGAGCAGCCAGTAAGTATTTGCTACCCCGTCGACGAACTTGGTGACATATCAGTGGAAAATGTATCAGCACTTTTTGAGATGTTTAGCAAAGAAGGCGACGTTTTAATCACAGCAATACCTAATGCTGACAACAATTTTAAAAGTCTTTATAGCAAGCGCTATTACGTTAATAGAGCAAAGAACAGATTCGAGCATATCAAAAATGAGCAAGATGAGTTATTAGCAATACTTGAAGATGGAATTACAGAAGGGAGAGCTTAATCATGTTTGATCAACAATTTGCTAATACAATAGATGCTCTTCTAGCTGGTGATGTCATATGCCCAATATCCCAGCCCGATGCATTTAACTACCTATCCAATGAAATTAATGCAGAGCGCATTAATAGTCATTTACATCAAACAGGTAGAACACTGTCTACAATTGAGAAAGAGCTATTTTATTGCTCTTACACTACCTTCAGCCCAGAACGGAAAAAAGTTGTAAAACAAACAGTGAAGCAAATAGAGCTTGAATTAAGACCTATAGTTGAATTTCTATCGCTGATACTAAGAAGTTTTAATCGAGAAGAGTCTTTATATACTGGCGACGAAGTTAAATTATCCGTTTTAGTTGGAAAAATTGAGTCTGATAAGTCTCTACAAAAATCTCTCGAACGCTTGGTTATTTTAAGTAAGCACAAGCCCAAAGACAGTGTTACTGACAATACCAAGCAGATCATTCGATATATGGTAAATGTAGGTATTTTAAAACAAGTAGATGCAACAGTAGATATCTATGTCTGTACAGGAAAATTGGCCTATGTTTTGGCTTTTATGGAGTTTTTTAAAGCCAATAAACTAGAAGAGTTTCAAACTCTAGATCTTGATGAACCTGAACAAGAAGGGCTTTTCTAATGTCAGCACACATAGCTAAACTGTTTAGGATGCTGGCAAAAAACGCGGAAACTATCGAAGCTATCATGTCTGGTGATGCATCATTTTCTACAGAGCAGTCATTAGCATCTTTCGAGCAGTTAAACAGCTATAACCTAGCTTTTGAAACTGCAAGTGGCTCCATCCGTCTGAGCTCTTCTTTTCAACAGTTTTTAGATATGGCTCTTAAAACTGATAAAAACATTCTTGCCAATATAGATGTAGGTGGCTATTGGCGATCTATCATCCACAACCTTGATCAAATGAACCAATCAGATGCGCGAGGTGCATATTTAGACAGTGAACAGTACAAACGTGCTGTAGTGGATGGAATATATCAACTAATTGACGGGGTTAATTCAAATATTCTTCAACTTAGAACTCGCCTAGATAATAAATTTGGTTATGTAAACTCATTATCTGCAAAGCGAAAAGAAAATGAGCAAGCAATTGTTGAGGCGAAAGCTTTACGTGAAGCCTTAAACATCATTGATGCTGAAGAAATATACCAACGACTTCCGAATGACAATAAAATAATAAGAATAATAAATATAGACCTTATTCAAGGAAAGCTTCAGGCTCAAAATGAACTCTTAAACGCGCTAAGTATATTGCAAACACTTCTGGTTGGATTTAGAAAGTTAGAAGGTCGAACAAAGTTAATTAAAGAATTTAAGACATTTTTTGATACACACTCAGAACCTAACTTTGAAGATCTTGTTCCTGTTAATGAGCAGGAGCATATTCCTCAAATTATCAATTTTGTAAACCCAATAAAAGATCATTGTTTACCTGATGATAATAACGTTCTAGTTCAAAAAGAACTGATCGAAATAATTCAATCTATTGAAGTTGACAACACCCAGAATTTTAAAAGATCTAGGGAAGCTAATAGTGAATTAAATCTTGACGATGACAATACAGAAATACATCAGGAAGACTCGCAATCCCAAATTTGGTTACAAGATATTCTTATTTATACAGTTAAAAACAATACTTCTGTACTAGTTTCTAACCATTACCAAACCGCCAATATTGAACTCGATTTCGATATTTATCTAGATATGATTTATACGGAATGGTTTCGTATTCCAAGCTCAAAAAGTAAATATTTTGAAGTTAAGCCAATAGGTGAAGTAGATGAAATATTCAATGGGGACTTTGCGATTGAGGATATTGAAGTATGTTACAAGCCTTAAGTAAGCAGAGCAAAATCACTTTAGCTAAGTTTCTTGATAAAGGCGTTGGGAGATTGTCCTTTAACAAATTTGGTAAGGTCTTGTCATCGTATGGATTAGGGACTAGAAGAGAGCACTATGTATATCTGACACGTGCTGAAAAAAATGATCTAGCTAAGTTATTCGAACTTGAAATAGGTGAAATAGAGTTTTTTAGTGAATTCAATGAGGAAAGTGACCGCATTGAACTACAAGGTAGTTCAATAGATGAAAAACTATCTAGAATCGCCGTTACATTAAATGATATCAGGATGCTTTCATTCAACGGAAAATATCAAATCAATGATCAAATTTTCGAGTTGCCCCTCAATGCAAATTTGACAATGCATTACAATGAAATAACATCAATAAATCATAAAGTTATTGTAATTTGTGAAAACCTAACACCATTTATCCAATTAGGACGATATAGGAATTTACTTCCTACAGAGTTAATTGACGCTTTGTTTATTTACCGAGGCAATGGCTCATCTGTTTCTGGCGTATACAAACTCTGTAATAAGCTATCTAATAAAGTTGTTGCAATGACTGACCTTGATCCTTCAGGGATTGTTATTGCAAATACAATTCCTAATGTTAGTGCGGTTCTTTACCCTCAAATTGACTGCTTAAATCATTCAACTTCACTTAAGCACCAAAAGACACTATGGAATAAACAACAAAGGTTTATTGATTCAGCAGAAAAATATTCAGCACGTAATGAGACTTCTCTGCTATTTGATTATATTAAAGATAAATCAATTGGTGTAACTCAAGAAGCGATGTTCTCAGCTAAATTAAATTTACGCCTTTTCTTCATAAAGTAAGCAAGGACATATGAGTAATCCTCGTCTCAAATATACGAACTAAAAATTTTTGGAACTAACCTTCCCGAAAATTCTGATACCCCAGCATATATGATATTTATTGGTAGAGTTGCATTTACTTTCAATTACAAAGAGTAAATTACATGCAACATCAAAATACAATGAGCTATAGTGCAGCAAAAAGATTAATAACTGACCATGTACGAGCTTGGATAATGCCATACGAGCCCTTAGACAGTGAAGAGTTTCATTGTTATTTCGCTTTGATCCCTTTGTTGGTAAACAACCCTAGCATTGATTTAGACGAGTTATGCGCCAGTGCTACAGATTAATGACCCAGACAGATAAGGCCAATAGGCCTTATCTGTTTTGCTACCTTTGGCAAACGCCCAAATGTCCTAAATGCCCAAAATCAACGGTTCAAGATAGGTGCTGGATAGGAATAGTGAAATTCCCTAGCTGACTTATCAATAGTTTGATCCTGCATTTCCCGCGTAAATCTTTTATTAAGAATACGGCCTGTTTTTTTGATGCGGCTCGAAAGCTGCCTCTTTGTTTCGTTTAACTTTTTTGCTGGTATTGTGTCTAGGTTATCTTGTCTATTATTTGAAGCTCTATTTGACTTAATAAATTCTAGCCATACTTTAGGTGCAATAATTGTTGGCGTCGAGCATTTCCCTAAACGGAATGTATCGTCAGTGACAGGAAGATTTAGCGTTACGATTGTTCCACCAGTAAGAGACACACAAAAGCTAGCACTCTCTCTAATTTTTTCTAGGTCTTTTTCGGTAGCGAGCTTGCCTTCTCTCTTGTTTTCTTTAAGTGCAGATAAAACACCGTACTTTAAATCAGTGTCTTTGTTGTTACTAATAATTCTAGGTATAACAGCTGTTTGCTCATTAGTATTTTGAGCATCATCAAAATTCATCAGAGGTTTCAATTCAGACTTTGCCTTTGACGTTAGGCAATAACCATTTAAAGACTCTTCTACACCTCCATACAAGTCGTTGAGATGTACTAAAGTAGCCAAGTCTTCTTTATTTCTTGGGTAAGTTAGACCCGATAACCTAAGAATTGATTTGAGAAAACTATCAGGCACATCCAATAACTGCAAAATAGAAAGCAATGCAAGCTTCCCATTAGTAGAGCTCAAGAAATCGGCTGTCTCCTCTTTAGAAAAATTAAACACATCCCAATGCTTCTGACTCTTAGGTAAAACAAAACTGACAGGAATAAATGTATTTTTGTGATCCCACTCACAGAACATTTTTGCAATGACACTCTTAAATACCTCTACATCACCATTGTAGATAAGAGCGTTTCTTTCAAGATGGTTTTCTAAACCTAATTCGTAGTAAACGCTGTGATCCCATCTGTTTTCAATCAATAAGTGCTCTGGTACTACATTTAAGTTATCCGAAATAGCATTTAACAAATAAGGCTGAATGTATGTTGCATCCGCATCCAGAATTGTATTTGAAGCATTAAGTGATTTAATTGGATAAGGTCTGATGCTACCAAAATCCAGCTTCTTAGTAGTGAGTAGCTTATTCAACCCGAATAGGTTTTCAACCCATGTTACGTTTTCCGTAGAAATAGTCTGTTCTCGAAGAAAATCAGCGTAGCAGTTAACTGTTTTTAATAATGAAAGGTTATTTAAATTTTTCATGAACAAGCCTCTTATGTAGTTATAACAAAAAAATCAATTTGTTAAACCGTCTAAAATTAAGGCTTTACGAGGAAGTTGTATCCAATCCAAGCTCTTAATTCAGTAAACAGTTTAAAAAATTAATTTGATAAATTAATTTCAAAACCATTCACCGATATAAAGCTTAGCTCGAACCAGTATCTACTTAGGGGAGCTAGTTTGCTATTAAACTAGGTGGACTAAGTGAGTAGGAGCACTAATATTACACATGCTTGGCATCTACTTGCAAGTCTCACCACTGAATTTATTTTTTCTTGAAATTTACAACTCAACAGCGTCTCCGACATTCTTTTTGTAATTTACGCCGCACTATGGAATTGAGAGGAAACAATATGTCGTCCAAAGTGCAACTAACCAAGAAATACATTGAATCAATCAATATTGAAGAGAAAAAACAGCTGGAGATAATAGATCTTAGCGAACCCGTACTGAGGGTAATCGCCTATGCAAACACAAAGAGCTTTGTTGCAAGAGTATGTTGGAAAAATCAGCGTTACTGTGAAACTCTGGGGACATACCCATACTTGCCAATTCCGAAGGCTAGGCAATTGGCCGCTCAATTCAAGCTTGATATACAAACCCAAAATTACCGAAAAAAAGATAGTCTTACTTTGCGAGAGTTTATCAATAAACACTATAAAAATTGGGTCGTTGTAGAAAACAAAACGGGTAGAGAATACATAAGGCGGCTCGAAAATATCATTTTGCCTGCTTTAGGTAATAAGCAAGTCGGACATATTGGACGTTTGGACATTTCTAGTTTCCTAGAAAAAAGATCTATGACAGTCAAACCAGCTACAGTGAATCGCGATCAGTCCCTGTTGAGCAGTGTTTTTTCCTTAGCGGTCGAGTTGGGCTTTGTTCATGAAAGTGACCACCCAGTTAAGGGGTTAAAAAAGCGTGCAGAGAACAACGTTAACAAAAAGAACTTACCCTCTGACGAGCAAGTAAAGTCACTCATGAATATCTGCAAAAACAATCAAGGCGAACATTTAGGCTATAGCTTAGTCTTGCTTTTAATATACACAGGCTTAAGAGTTTCTGAAGCACTCGCTCTAAAGAAAAGCGACATTGCTAAGGACTTATCGAGCTTCTGGGTTAGATACAATAAGTCTGATAGGCCAATTCAACTGCCAATCAATAGTGAAGCTAAGAAAGTGTTTGAGTATTTAATAAATTCAACGTGGAATGATTACTTGTTCCCATCGCCTGTTCGACCGAATAGTGCAATGGTTGCGCCGAGAGCCTTGCTCAAAAATATGGCTATAAAAGCTGGTATCTCAGAGTTTGGATATCATTACTGTAGAGCCATTTTCTGCTCAATAGTAGCTAAACAAAATGTACACATCGCATCTAAATTACTGAATCACAGCGACTTAAAAGTAACTAGTCGCTATATCTATCACAGCGACGATGTAATGAAATCAGCGTCTGAGTTGGTAGTAGAACACTTTAAATAGATACTATTAAGGTAAGTAAATTTGGTGGTAAAACTGAGTTTACTTACCACTTATATCACTAAACGCTTTCCCTCCCGAAAACCTCATTTGCTCAGATTGGTAATTAGCCGATCCGTAAGATTCAAACTACAGACACCAAATGAAAAGAGGAGTTAATGAGCAACACAAAATTTTTTACCAAGAAAGAGCTAGCGGAGTACTTTCGAGTTTCTGCGTCATGGGTAGATAAGGCAATGATTTATGAGCCAGAAAAACTACCTGCTTTTATTCGAGTTGGAAGGCTTGTCCGCTTCCCTATTGAAGAAGTTATTAAATTTGAACAACAACAACTTACAAACGTAAATTAGGAGATAGATATGTCTATTGAAAACACAGAAGTAAACTTAGAAATTTTTGGAACAGCTGGTCTTATTGACCTTCCTGAATCGCAATCAGAAGGCTTACGCATTAGTTCATTTCCAAAGGATGTATTCACTGTTTGTGATGATGAATCATTAGTTTTTACAACGCATACTGTTGCAGATAAAGATGGTAATCAGTACATAGTAGCTAAAGATATTGCGGATATATTAAGTGGTGATGCCAAAGCTCGTCAGTTATATCTAGCGATGATGCGTACAGGAGAAACGTTTGTTCTGTCTGTACCAGCTCCAACGCCAGCAAATAGAAAAAACTCGTGGGTTCGCTCTGCCCATGACGCTGTCCAAAAAGGTATGAAAAACTACATCAGAGTATCTCGCTTTGATGAGGCATACCGAACTATTGAAAGTCAGAAGCCATTTAAGCAACCAGAGTGGCCAGATATTTCATTAGAAGAGATGATTGAGCAAGCATTTGATGATCGATTCATAACAGATTCGGAACACCCTGTTATGAAAGAACTAATCGGTTTCTAAGAAATGAATGAGTCTCAATTAATGAGTATTGGCTTTATAGCCAATACTCATTCATCTTTATCCGTTATAGATGCTCTAGGCAAAGAGTATGCGATAGACACTATTAGTCCTGATAGCGTGTTCCTATGTTTCAATTTACCTAAGTTAATCCCCTACCTTTACAATGCAGGGATCGAAGTACCAAGCCGAATAATCGACCTAAGAGTTGAATATTGTCTGTTAAAAAATGTCATCTCAGGTAGATGTAAAGCTTCTACTTCTAGTGTTTCGGTATTTGACTATGAACTTAGCGAAATCGCAAAACTTGAAGGCATAACAAGAGCTACACTAAGCGATGAATTATGGCTTCACCCATTCATGGCAAATAATTCTGAATTCATAAAGAAGGAACAAAAAAAACTAACAATTCGCAATGCTAACTGGCAGATCGAGCTATGGAAAAAAATATCCAACAAAGTAAGTTTGGAACATGCGCTTGCTCGTTCCACCTTCTCAATTAACGCAAGTAAGATAACTTTAAGGGGTATAAAACTAAATAGTGACGCTTTGGATTTACTAAAAAAACAAGACGTAAAAACCTATAAAGATCTTAAAAGTTTTACTAATAGCGATTATCGAAGTAATTCACCTATTCGTGCATTTGGTACAAGCACTGGCCGTAACTCTAAAAGCAGTGCATCGTATCCACTTTCTATAAAATCCTGTTACCGAACTGTCATTATTCCCGTGCAAGGTAATTGTCTATTGCATCTCGATTATCACCGTCAAGAGATTGGGATAGCTGCTGCTTTAAGCAAAGACAGTGTTCTGTTAGACCTTTATAAAAATGGAGACCCATATAGTTGGTTTGCCCAACAAGTTACGCCTCACATTAGCATCAAAAGTGCCAAAAGACTTTTCATCTCGTTGCAATATGGATCAGGTGTTACTGAGCAATTGCTCCGTAAAACCTCACTTAGTAAGAGCATAGTTACTGAGCTCTATAACATTCATCAAGATTGTTTCAGCCGATATTGGACTTGGACAACAGAAGTTCTAGAAGAAGCTTACTGCAAAAGAAGGCTTGATATTGACGGCAGCTGGTACGCGCTTGTTAATTCAGACTCGCCACCTTTGAGCATTATTAACTGGCCAATTCAGGCAACAGGCGCACTGCTGCTTAGAAGAGTAGTTAATACTTCTATGGCTATTGGATATGTACCAATCGGACTAAATCATGATGGATTCTTGTATGAGAGTGAGCCTAAACAAGCGTTTTCTATGGCAAAAAAGTTAGAAAACATCATGAAAAGTGAATCACTTAACTTATTGGGCATAGAGCTAAAAGTATCGACCGATATAGGCTCAAAAAATCAAAATTTATTATCATTATTGGAGAAGTAGCATGAGTAATGAAGAGAAGAAGACGTTTTTAGAGGCAATTATTGAACTTGTCGAAGAAAACTCAAATTTAGTGGTCGATCAAAATGAGACTCCTCATATTGAAATAGTCAATCAAGGGCAGCAACAGGTCATATCCATGTTTGGACAAGACTTCCAAGACTGGCTTCGCAAGTCATTCTATGATGCCTTCGGTCGTCCATTGCGAAGCTATGATATTAAAGATGCGATTGAACATTTAAGCAGTATGGCTAAGTTCAGTGGCCGGAAAGTCGTCACAGCCTTACGTTTGGCATATAGCGATAATAACTGTTACATAGATTTAGGTAATGAAAAGCGAGAAGTGATGAAAATCACTAAGGATGGCTACGTTATAGACAAAGCTCCAACCGTATATTTCATACAGTCCAAAATGGCAGCAGCCTTACCTATTGCGCAAGAAGGAGGTGATTTAACACTCCTACGTGATAAATACTTAAATCTAGGAAGTGAAGAAAGTTGGATTTTAGTAACAGTGTATCTCGTTGCTGCATTTTTTGACTTACCAAGCAAACCTTTCATTTTATTGAATGGTGAACAAGGCTCTTCAAAAAGTACAACTACACGGCTTATTCGAGAGTTAATCGACCCGTCAAAGGTGAAAGCCCAAACGACACCTTCATCTAAAAGTGATCTATTACTATCGGCACTAAATAATGCACTAGTCTGTATTGATAATGCTTCTAAACTTAGTCCAAAGCTTATGGATATCGCATGTCAGTTATGTACAGGAGCAGGATTCAGTAAGAGACGGTTATACACAGATACAGATTTAGTCTCTTTCGAGATAACGAGATTATTAATCATCAACGGTATTGATGCTGATATTATTACGGCACCAGATTTGTTAAGTCGTTGTATTCAATTAATTCTACCTGCAATAGACAAATCTAAACGGGTAGCAGAAACCCTATTTTGGAAAGATTTTGAATCAGACAAGCCTAAAATATTGGGGGCATTATACGACTTAGTATCAAAAGTTTTAGCGATACATGAGAGCATTGAACTTAAGGAGTCGACAAGACTTACTGACTTTTGTCGAATTGGTGTAGCTGTTGAAACTGTCTTAGGCTGGGAAGCTGGTGCGTTCATGGCTGCGATGAATAATATGCAGTCAGAAGCTTTAGCTGTAGCTCTGGACTATGACTCTACAGCTAGCGCAATTATGAAGATAATGAAGAAGCAATCAAAATGGAAAGGAACAGCAGAACAACTACTTTCCAAGATGAACTTGATTTGCGATCTTGATGTCACCAGAGATGCAAAATGGCCTCGTTCTGCTAGGGCTTTGGGGATAAGGCTAGTTAAAATTACGCCAGCATTGAGAGAGCAAGGTGTTGTTATAGAGAAAACTAAATCGGGCGACAGAATGATTTCTATTACGGCAGCTGATAATGCAAGCTCAAAAGTCAAATCACCTTCTCACAAGTTCGAAAAATTTGTCGCTTAAACTAAAGCGGCAATTTGCCGCTTTGTTTCACTTTTGTAATAACGATCCCGAAAACCTCATTTTCAGAATTTTATTAGTTCAATTGATTAAAAATAACTTCGACTTTTAATCAACATGAGTAAAAAACATGGATCTAAAAAAATCACCTTACGCAATTAAAGTTGACCAAGATTACTTTCCTAGACATATATTTGTGGTCAATGAAGATCATCTGCAAACAGAAGATGGCATAGGAACATTTAATGGTATTCGTCAAAACTGGTTTATTCCGTATAACATTGGCTGCTTCATAGTCGACGAACAACTATTAGTCATAATTAAATCGTTCGAAAATAAAAAGTATGAGGAAAAGAGGTTTATTTCGCACGCCACAAAGTGGAGCGGATTACCTGAAGCAGTTCTTGACGCTCTACAATACATAAATACTTACCAAAAACGACATGCTACAAAGCTTAAAAATTTATTGCTTGGAGCTGCAGGTGTTGCTCTATATTTCGAGGATTTATTTGATGTTGTAGATTGTTGGACTGTAGTTGATTATTTATACATCTTACATACAGAGTGCCCAGAAAAGTTAGAGTTATTAACAAGCATTGTTGGAAGACGTTTTGAAAGGCTGGAAATTGATCAAGGCTCAAAATACAGTAAGTTAATCAACCAAATTAAATGCTACAAATGTTACGTTGACTCTGATTCACCTTTCCCCACGGGAGGAAAGCTTTATAAAAAGTACCTTGATGTATTGCAAGGAGGTAACTAATGACTTCTCGCAGTACTTATATAAATGAAAGATTACACAAATACGCCAAGATGGAATCTAGCGTAGAAGTGATATGGGACTATAACTGGCCGATTTTTCGACTGTACCAAGGGAATAAATGTATAGAGTTAGATTTGCCTGAAATATTTTGTGTATTGAGGCACAGAGAGGAATTAAGACAAATACTCAGAGATATAATTAAGGTAAAGAAAACTATTAAAACTGAGGCCGTAACTGATAACGCCCCGAAAACACTCAACAGACCAGAATTGGCAACTGAGCCAAATAGTCTGTCAGGCGCTATTATAGAATTCGATATAGATGAACCAGTTTATCCTCCAGCAAAAAAATAAAGCGGCTCTGAGCCGCTTTTTTTTTGTAAAATCAAACTAATTGAGCAGCTAAAAGAACAACCACCAAACCCCAATAGCAAACGCAACTAGAACCACTTTAGGTGGCAGCTCAAATAGCGCTCCAATTACAATCACCAGCACTAAGTAAATTATAAAGCTAATCAAGAAAGACAACATAGACTTTACCCCGCGCAAGTCACAAGCACTAAAAAGACAAAAGCAGCCAGTACAGCTGCTTTCGGGTCTTCAAATATCTTATTTAGCACTAGAACAATCACTACCAAAATAATGAAATAAATGAGCGAACTCATAACTAAGATGCTTCCTGTTGCTCTGAATGACTTGCCAATGCCCCTGCGATATAAACACCGTAAGCATATGCAAATACACCAGCAACCTTACTCAATGTGAAATCCCAAGTCCCATCAACTAAGAACCACAAAAATAACGCAAGCAATATAAGTGAAGGAACTCCAACTAGAAGCATTGTTGCCTTGTTTAATAACTGTGATTTAGCACCAAGCAGAACCGCTAGCACTGATAAGGCAAAGCCAACGCCTAATACGCTAGAAAATACAGCTCTACCTAGGTTGAATTCGTCACCACCCCAAGCCAGCCAAAATATATAGATTGATAATAGTGCTGAGATTACAGCTAAGATGAACTTATTCTTCGATGATTCCATGTCTATTCCTTCTTATTGATCTTTCAATAGTTAATTAAGTGTAACTAGGCTGCTCGACAGGTTGTGTCGCGCCGAATCAGTTGGTTTAAATAAAATGTGTGGTGTTTTGGCTACGCGGAGAGCTAAGCTTAGAGCTAAAAGCCTTATGTCAAAAGGCTTAGCGTAATAAAGCTAGATTCGTAAAAATTTTCACATGGACGTCACCTCTTTTCGCAGTGCCCCCATAGAATTATGTGGATGACTGAACATGACACTCTGGCTAAAAGGTTAGGATTGATACTTACCCGATTAAATTCTGGTGAGCGTTTAACTTTGTCCGTGCTAGCCCAAGAGTTTAATGTGACCGAAAGAACGCTTCAGCGAGATTTCAATGAGCGACTTTGCTATCTGCCAATTGAGCGAGACGGCTCGACTTATTCTCTAAATCCAGTGTACTTAGGCAGAAATAGGAAAGCTGACCTTAAGCCAGTTTTAGAACAACTAGGCTTAGCTTCAATGTTTCCATCTTTCGATGTTTTGTCATTTAACAGACCTACAAATAAGCAACCGCCATTCTTGTTTCGAGATATCAAAGTTGAGGATATATCCGAATACACAGAGTCCTTCAAACAACTTACGTTAGCCATTCAAAATCATCATTTGATCGACTTTGAATACAAGCAACAGACTTATCTTTTTTCTCAGCCTTATAAGCTCGTGAATGATCGTGGGGTTTGGTATTTGTCTGCGTTACATAATGGAACATTGAAATCATTTAAAGTTACTAGGATAAGTAAAGTAAACATAGCTCCAGAAAAGTTCGAATATGATATTTCTATAGAGCAGCAGATTCGACAACAGGCCATGTTATGGTTAACAGAAACACCAATAGAAGTCGTAGTAAAAATTGATGCAGCAATAGCCAGTCACTTTACCGCTAGTAACCTACTACCAGAGCAAAACATCATCAAAGGGCTTGATGACGGCTGCCTACTAGCCACTGCATTGATAACAGACAAAAATCAAATACTCCCAGTACTAAAATACTGGCTACCTGATATCGAAATCTTATCACCTAAAGAGTTAAAACAAGCTTTATTAACAGAGTTACAATTTTCAATAGACAAAATGAGTAGATAGCAACGAAGAACAATAGATTGAATATGTTCAAACTAAGGAATTCTTATGTCTCAATCTATCTTAATGGCGCTGGATATTGCACCTGAATCAGTAGGCCAAACAATAACATCAGCACATGGCTTCATCAGCATTTATGACTTTGACGGTAATGTACTTGGTCGCGCTTTCCCTGATGAAACGGAGTCTATTAATCAACTCAAACTGAATCTATCAATCGAGCTTAAAGACAGCGAGTTAGATCCAATAAGCTTTATTGATACCGAAAATGATGACCTGATCCGTTGCTGCATTATAGGTAAGGTAGAGCACGTAGTTAACTTCGGTATCGCTATTTACAACAAGCGAGGCAAGCTTATTCATTACTTCCATGAGCCAATCAATCATGCCTGTGAAGACATAGTTCAACAAATAGTAAGTTTTCCAACGCTGCCTAAAGAAGAATGGAATCAAAGCTCAATGAGCGATGCTCCTGATGATTTCATATCACCAATAGACTGGGATCTTAGCTGGTTCTATGGATATAGGAGCTAACGCCAAGTGCGTTAGCTTATTTCCAATCTGAGTTTTCACAATTCTGCTTAAACTTCATCTTTTGAGCTTCTGATAATGCAGAGAATTTCTGTGACTTATATGCTTTGTCACAACTAAAAAAGTTATGAAAGTTTAGTGTAACTAAAGCTGGTACTCTCTGGTTTAATTCAGTAGATGCGTATAGCATCATTGTAATTAACATGTAAGAAAGCCAAATCTCTTTAGTCGGAAAAACAAATTTTCTAAGAGGTTCATATATACACCAAACTAGTAAAATTAAAGCTATCGCCCCTATACCTAAAGACTTAGCTAGGTTTTGCTCAATGTATTCATCGTAATTCATTAACTCACTGGAAAGTAAATCAATATTCCAGATTATGAATGGTGCGATTAAAATAATCTTAAGTGCATGGCACCGAGCAAAGAACAAAGTAGCTAAAAATGCGTCAGTAAGAGAATCTTTCCTTTTTTGTAAGAATCGAAATAGACACAATGCGATAAGAAAGAATGAGAACAGGGTTAATACTGCATAATAGCCCAAGCTAAAGAGCATGTTACTTTGATTAAGTACTTTTTGTGCTCTTTGAAAATAATCATCGCCAGTGAAAACATACCCTAAAGTCATAACCACAGCGATTAGAGACAGAGCTAGAAAGATATCCCACAAAGCATAACGGCTGTCGCTAGAAGAAAAAGTATCCTTCGAGTCAATCTTAGGGTTAATAATCAATTTTCCCATGCGCCATGCGAACTCTAAAAATGGAACTTTTTCTTTCAATACTTTGAATGGTTCTGTGTACATATTTCTGCTTCATTAACTCAATTTGATACCTGTATACTTATACAGCTTTTCAGTTGAGTCAAGAAATGCACACAACGGATACGGAATCCGCCGCGTCAATCTGAAAGTAAAAAACTAAACCTCTTACTAGGTAAGGCCTGTAGCCCTACATGTGAGAAATAACCAGAAGACCTTCCGTGTCTTCTGGTCTTTTCCCGTTACTTTTAGCTTAGCTAAACGCTATTTCAACCGTGAACACATCCATTTCGACATAATCAATGAAGTTGGTTAGAAACAGCTCGACTAGTTCATCTGCACTCGCTTTGGTCAGCAAGCCTAAATGCAAATGGGTTACTTCAGATGATTGAAAACATACATCAATTTCTTTCACCAATTCAGGGTATCCAGTACCTTGGTAGCTAAAGTCAGTGATGTAATCAAAATGCCATAGCTCCTTTTGCTTAATCAGTCTTATCTCGACAGGGTGAAAACCTCCGTTTTCAGGACTGTAATTAACATCTCTGAAATTAAAGATAATGCTAGTCGCTGAAAGATTAACGTCAGGCCATTTAGCCAGTTCAATGTTCAAAACTGAGAACAGTTTTTCAGGCACAGCAAAGCACTGGCTTTGGTCAAAAGTCAGTTTCATTATGATTTCCTTTTTTAAGTTGCTAGAGAACCCTAGCGGTGAGATACAAGTATGAACTGGTATTCTTTACTTACTACTAGCAAGCTTAAGTAATGCTTCTCTTCTGCTCTTAAAATTCTTATTAAGCATATGAAGAAAGGTAGAGTTTTCAGTTGAATCTGTCAGTGCTATAGCGCTACAGCGTAAAACCGCAGCAATAAAAGAAGCGTTATTTGCGCTCTTACCTGCAAATACTGGCTTGAATACACTAGATTTGAACGGTTTATCTTCCTCTTGCTGGTCTAGTATTTCTAAGATGGTAGATAGCTTCACCCATTCTTTCGAGTGCAGACCGCCACCATCATTACCTTTTAGTCGAAGTTCAAGTTCGTTAGTTTCTAAGTGCTTACCCAGCTCGAAGTAAATAAATCCAGGTTGCTTAGGGCTGAGCTTACTTGCCTTATCATCAATGAGTATTTGATGGGTTTCTGGTAATTGCTCAGTATCTGCTGTTTTACTATGTTCCTTTTGATCTTTTGTAGTTTTACGAGCCATGATTGGCCTCCTATAGTTGGTTGAAAATATCGTTAGCTTGGTCTTTGTGATGCGGTTGGATATGACTCGTTACAGCACCAATTGCAGTGCTAATACACAACAAGTCATCGCAGTAACCCATTGCAGGAAGTGCATCAGGGATAGAGTCAGTTGGAAAAACTAGATAGGCGATAGCAGTGATACAAACGGCTTTGACCCACTTAGGTGTATCGCCATCGAGAATTAAGCTGTAAAGCAAAAGTGCGCTTTCTGTAAGCTGCTTAATGCCTTTAATCTGCTTGAGCTTTTGCCATGTTTTAGTATGACTGAAAGGACTTTGCTTTTTCCTAGCCATCCATCACCTCGGTCATATCAAGGTTTGATGGCAACACTAAATAACACCCTGCGCCTTCATCATTGATAATCGCAAGTAACAAGCGATAACCATTTGGCAGCGCTTCTTCAAACTCAGGATAGTTAAGGCAAAATGAAATTGATTGACAGATTGAGCCGCAAATCTCTGCCAAATTTGTATTTTCGTTTAGCACTATGATCGTACTAGGGCATTCTTGCCAGAACGCTTGTGCTTCCGATTCACTAGCAAATGGCTCTACTAGATAGTTGATTAGCTCTGACGAAACTTTTGCGGGTAAGCTTATTTCGTCGGCATCAGGCCAATGGTTAATGATCTGCATAATTACATACTCCAGAAATGAAAAAGCCAGAACCCACAAAGGTTCTGGCTGTTAATGTCGTATTAGTGATATGTGTTTCTTATGCTTTTAAAAACGCTATTATATATGCCTAAGTAGAGAGGATTTCAGGTCACATGCAATCAAAAAAAACACAGTTAGAAGAGTTCTTATTTTCACCTTTAAATAGTCACGCGAAGGAATCCATTATCAATAACAAGCTGCTATTTGATTTAAAATTAGCTGCTGCAGAAAGGGGATACTTTCTAAACGCATATACACCTGAAGTCGATCAAGACGGATTTGATTATATTTTTGACGATAAAGATCTGCTTTCTAAGATCCAGCTTAAAACTGTAATGAAAAGGGCTAATACGAAAAATTGGCAAATACATAAGTCCCTATTAAGGCCAGATATGTATATCGCCGAAGATTTAGGATTTACATGTACTCAGTCTCATACTGGTTATCAGGGGGGAGTTATCTTAATTGAGATCGAAGATAATAATGGGCTAAATGTGGCATATTATTATACGGATATCATTATTCTGTGTGGCTTACGGGATAAAATTATCAACAAAAAAAGACCTCCTTCCGAAAAAGTTTTAAATAATTTCTTCGGCAACTTAGTACAGGGGACTTCCCATGAAAAAATCACTCTCAATAAAAGCATGTTTTTAAAAGCTAACAGTCCCGCTTCGCTTCTTGCGTTGATGGGCTTCCATAACAGCGTAAATACTTCCAGTTGGCAATATCACATTCAAAAAATAGCTTACTCACCATATAAACAACCCGATCTTGCTGCCCCTGAAAAGCATTTAAAGAAATACATCAATGAAGAAATTGCTAGTATTTCCACAAGCGTAAAGCCGCTTAATTAAGCGGCTATTAATTATTTAGAAATAAGAGTATCCAAACTGTTCATAGTATCACGCTGTTTGTCTGGTGAAATCTTACTGTATCGCATTGTTGAACTTAAATCCTTGTGATTCAATAACACTTGTACAGTACGAATATCGGCGCCTGTTTCTTTACTGTGACTTAGCATATTACTAGCGAAAGAGTGTCGCGCAGTATGAAATACAACCTCATTGGGCTTATGTATTCCTGCCCGTTTCTTGATGGTCTCAAAAGCATAACGTCCTTCACAAATAGGTCTGTTCGCCTTTGTACCTGCAAATATATATGCATTACCACTTACACGAGGTAAGTCACAGATGATCTCAAGCATCATATCTGTAAGATACACAACGTGAGGAGTGCCGTTTTTCGTTTTGCCTATCGTCAGTGTTCGCTCTGCTAAGTTCAGATCTTCCCACTTCCTTAATCGCATTTCAGAAGCTCTACAGCCAGTTAGAAACAACATGGCAATGTAAGCGCCAATTGTGAATTGATGATAGCGCCTTGCCTCCTTGATAATGGCCTGTACCTCTTCAATAGAGCAGTAACGAGTACGAGCATTGTTTTCAGGCAACATCGACACCTTTTTAGCAACATTAGGAATATCCAGTAGTTTTTCTGCTAGAGTGCCTATTGTTTTTAACAAAGCTAATACCCTATTACAGGTTGCTGGTGCGTAGTTTCCGCGCTTTGATTTAGTCGCCATCATTTCATTTTGTACATTCTGAACATGACTCGCTTTTAATTCATCATAGCGAATATTCCAAACAGGCTTACAGTGATGCTCAAAGCGAGATATATCATCGTCCCACGATTTCTTTCGTTGCTTGGCCACGGGTAAATAAGTGTTCCAGAAGAACTCTGAAACGGTAGGCATGTTATTGGTAGAGCTTTTCGCATCTTGCGGGTTTACGCCTTCGGCCAGTTGCAACTTGTATTTGCTAGCGATACGACGAGCAGCACCAACATCGACTTCGGGAAATCGCCCCAATGCAATACTGCATTTTCGACTTTGAAAGGTATACCTGAGTAAGAATCGCTTGCTGCCATTCTTACCAGATAGGCACTTAAGGCCAACAATTTCAGTATCAGATACTTCTAAATCAGTCCCTCTCGCATCTTTAGGGTTAGCGGGTAGCGCCTTGATACTAGCATTGGTAAATTTGAATTTTTTCTTCATATAAAACCTCGGTTGATTGGTTATAACCAAGGTTTTGATATGTGTTTAAAAACTTAAGGTTTACGCCACAACTAGAGATCTATATACGTACAAATTTCGGAACTTAGCGTTCCTAAACAACTCTTGTTTTGATCTATTCGAGTTACTTATTACTTAATCATTGCTTATAAAAAAATAGATTGATAGTGTTACGAAATCTCTTTAGTTAAATGGAATTAAACTTTAATGTCGTTTATTTTTGATAACCTAACATTCAACGAAATTATCTTACACAATGTCTACCCCCCAAATGACGATGGCGCTGTAAAACCCTTTATAAGTAAAAAGTTAACCAAGCTTTCTCCCGAGGCAGAGTCGAAATTAGAAGTCCGTATAAGTAAAGTTCTAGGACATGATTCGCAAAGCTTGGAAATGGAAATTGCACAGACAAGTAAAACTAGCTGCTTTTATCAAGCATCTCAGCTTATTTCTAATGATACTGAATATTTCAAAGAAAACTCTGGCGAAATAGCCAATTTACACACAGCTGCTCATACGAATAAATCTTGGCCTGGCGGCACGCTTGTAGTAATTAGGGGTACGGCAGGAGCTTCAAATAAGCGATGTCTCTTTATTATAAAAGCAGAGCCTCAGTCTGGGTTCAAAGAAGAAGTAACTCAAGATGAAATTTTGTTAGAGTACATAGAAAACCTAATTCTTACACCTCAAGCTAGGCTATACAAGGTTGGTGTATTCGTTGAAAATACTCAGCACTCTGAAGATTCAGAAGAACGTTCAGTAGAGGATTTCATCGCAACGATTTTTGATAGCAATATCAAAGCACAAGACGATAGCACTGCTGCACAATACTTCTATAGTAATTTTTTAGGTTTGAAAATCCCCGAGAACTCGCAGCAAAGAACTAGAGATTTTCACAAATTTACAAAAGAGTTTGTTGACACGGCTGATATGTCGGATGAAGAAAAGCTAGATAGTCATCAAGCGCTGTACACTTATCTCAAGACAGACCAAAGTACAACCATCCAAACAAGTGAATTCGCTGAGAAGTATATAGCTGAAGATTCAAAAGACGACTATCTTTACTATATGGAAAAGAAGAACTTTCCTACAACAGCTGTAGTCAAAGACATAAAGCTCATTTCTAAAAAGCTACGACAGAGAAAGGTGAATTTTTCTAGCAATGTTAAGATCATTGCCCCAGCAGATAAATTTAACGAAGTGGTAAACGTAGTAGAAATCAATGATGAGTCGACTACGCTGACTATCCAAGGTCACTTAACAACTCAAGACTAATGAATCAGAAGCAGTTTATAGAACAATACGAAAAAGATAAGCCTATGTATAAAACATGGGCTAAACATGTATTGGAAGAAATAAACTCACAGCTTAAAAAGCATCTAGTCTCAGAAAAGGCATATTCTGACTTTGTAAAGATCCCACCGAGTTATAGAGTTAAGAATACTGACTCATTGGTAACCAAAGCATTTGTACGACACGCTAGTTATTACTCAAACCCGTATCAAGAAATAACAGACAAAGCAGCCATTCGATTTGTCGTTCTACTTACATCCCAGTTGACTGAAGTTTCCGAAATTGTCGAAAATACAAACACTTGGAGATTTGAAAAATCCAAAGAGTTTGATGATTGGAAGGACAACGATCCTAGAATGTTTGATTACCAATCTGTGCATTATGTTGTTTATTGCAATGAAGAACTAGACATTGAAGGCTGTATTGTCCGTAAAGGTACGCCATGTGAGGTACAGATTAGAACACTAATGCAACATGCATATGCTGAACTTGCACATGACACTATATACAAAAGTCATATAAAAGCAGAGCCGGAAGTAATCCGTTCATTCGCAAAAAGCATGGCTTTGATGGAAACAACGGATGAGCTTCTGTGTGAAGCTAAAAATATTCTAGAGAGTGCCTCTTCATACATTGAATCATGGAAAGCTGCTGTACAGTTAGAAGCCAAGAATAGGTTAGCTGACGTTGCGCTGGTTGATAATGATTTAAACTCTGAATATCTACTTGATTGTTTTTCATCCATTTTAGAAAAAACAGATATAGAATCATTTCAATCATTCCTTGCTGACGAAACATACTCCTACATACCAGATAAAATTAAACAACACTCGCTTCACTTTGTAGAATTTAGGCAAGATGTAATTTTGTTAATTTATTTCTTAGCGAGACGGTTTAGAAAATCGTTCCATCGGCTATGGCCTAGTGATAAAAAGCCGCTTGAATCTGTATATAGTGATTTGGGGTTGTCTGCCCCGTGGCAGACAACTTAATAGTCGTTGACTAATACTTTACCGAGAAGCAGGAATATGGAATATTTTTTTATGTTCTGTTGATTTTAATCGGTTTATTTCTTTTTTAGAGACTTTTTTAGGTGGATTAGGAGATTTGTCTGCTAAAGCATCAAGCTCTTTTTGTAATTTTTCCATTTCATTATCAAATGTATTTATGTAATTCTGCTCAGAGGTCTTTATCCTTTCTAATGTTTTTCTTATTGATGAATATCCCGCTGCCGCTGTTCTGTGCTTTTCGGCTTTTGAAGAAAAATCTAGAAAAGTGTTTAAAGCGGTAAGTACTGAAGCTAGGATACTAATTAACCCTAAAGCTATCTTGAAAGCACCTGTAGCCTCTGTTTCAAAAGATGCAAATACTGCAGTTCCGACGATCACTCCAAGAGCCATAGATGGTATACCCAGCCAATAATGTTTATTAGAATAGTATTCTGCACTAGCATAGTGGATGTATTGGCTTTCTCTTGCTCGACGAAACCAATCTGTCAACAGTAGCTTTTGATCTTCATTCATATAATTTTTATCCTTTAGTTTACAAGTTTTTCCAACTAGGTGACTGTACTACCTTACTCATATGCTAACTGAAAAATCACTATTTTAATTGTTGTCATTAAAAAATTTTAAGCCCTGCGAAAATAGCTCAAGGAGTTAGACCGTAGTTAAAACTACTTTTTATAAAACAAAGCTGTGGTGACAAGAAACTTAATAGTCATCATTCTAAATGAGCTGATGCAAAAGCTTTAAGTACCAATAAAAATCTATGGGTATTAGAAATTTTCATCACGCACAGAATACGCACAGACAAAAGACCAGATATAGACCGGAGGGTTCGAATTTCAGCTTGGATATAGTGTTATAAACTTAACCCCGAAGAGACGTTTATAACGGCAGTAATGTATATAAAGGCAAATTTAAGGCACAAAAAAACCGACATAATGTCGGCTTACAACCTTGAAAAACTCTTTACTTTTCAAGGGAATGGTACCAGTGGGCGGACTCGAACCGCCACGCATTGCTGCGGGGGATTTTGAATCCCCTATGTCTACCAATTCCATCACACTGGCACAATATAAACTGTGTTTTCTCAAGATTTTTGCTGTCCATGCAAAGGATTTTGAATCCCCTATGTCTACCAATTCCATCACACTGGCACAAATTACAATACAAAGGCTACGCTTTATAAAGTAATTGCATTATACAAACTAATAGTACCACAGCAAGTAGTTTTTTATGTTTACGACTCAACTGGTTAGGAAATAAACTCAAATCCTAATTAATACTCTTGCAGAGTGGGCTTATTGCTTGAAAGAAAACTATATATCGATGATAAATCAAAGCGATTAGTTTACGAGTAGGGTTATTTACGTAGCGATATATAAATTGTTAGTTAAAGACTTTAGATTTCATAATAAAGCAGGGTCGTTTCGCAGTTACTACTACTTGTTAGCAATGGTAAATATTTAGTAACTTCTGATAAGTAATATCCAAAAGCCAGCACATTGAGCGGGCTTTTCATTTAGTTATTAGCGTTGGAGGTGTTCTAGTGCCTACAGCGGTGAAGAGGCACATGGGCGTTCACCCTGTTTTTTTGAATCATAAATGCAAAAAAGCCTCAACATAATGTTGAGGCTTTTTTTAAATTAGGAGCTTGGCGATGTTCTACTTTCACATGGGCGAACCCACACTATCATCGACGCTGTTTCGTTTCACTTCTGAGTTCGGCATGGATTCAGGTGGTTCCAAAACGCTATAGTCACCAAGCAAATTCGGTAATTTGCTTTTTATTATTTATTTTAGGCTTTAAAAAACCCGTTGCATTTAAGCAACGGGTTTCTTTAAT
>NZ_JAKFZO010000031.1:0-44437 GCF_021654175.1 Pseudoalteromonas sp. MMG024 | reverse complement strand
GATTAAAGTGGGTGTCTTTGTTAGTTGTTTGTTAGTTGAAGAATCTTTGAAATAACAAAGACACCCACTCTAATTTGATTTAGTTTGGGTGTTTTACTATGTTTAGGGTAATATCTAGCACAAGTAGTTCACTATAATTAATAGATTAAGTATTTGCTGCCGTGTATTTTTTTTGGAACGCTGAACTACCATGCTAATATAATTTCTATTTTTGAAGAGTATTAAGTGAAACCTTTTTTAAGCTTTCTTTTGCTTGTTGTTAGTTGTTTATTTTATGCTGCTGCGTGTGATCGCACACTTAACGTAAGTGTGAGTGACTCTTGGCCCCCATATTCTTTTAAAAACGGCAGTGAGTATGAGGGGTTGGATATAGAGATATTAAATCTACTGCTTAAGCACAATAATTTATGTGCTAATTTTTTTGTTTACCCTTCATCTAGTCGCGCTTTTGAAGAGTTTAAAAAAGGTAATGTTGATTTAATCCCTGCGGCTACTTTTTCGCAAAAGCGCCGCGCCTATTCTGAGTTTAGTATTCCCTACAGAAACGAAGTAATGGGTCTTTTTCATAATGCTAAAAGTGACAAAACAAGAGCTATAGTCACGCAACTCGACAAAATTGACTCTCCGTTATCCTTGTTAAATGAAAGCACTGTTCTGGTTAATCGAGGCAGCTATTATGGCGCTGCTTTTGAGCAATTTTCATCTAATTGCAAAGACTGTGTTGTTTATCTGAATCAAACAGAACAAAGATTTAAATTACTGAAATCTAAAAGAGTCGACTTTGTCGTTGAAGATGCATTGACCGGGGGATATTTTAAGTACCAAAAAGATGTCGTTCTGACACCCGTTTTGATAAATAAAAGCCCAACATACTTTATGTTACGCCCTGGTTTTTTCAATGAGCAAGAGCTGCAAGCTTTCAACCTATCAATCATTAATAATCGTTATGAAATTAAAGCGATATTGAAAAAATATGCTAAAAATTATGGCGTTGATCTCTCGCAGTAATCACAGTTTTTAAATAAAACGGCCTAGGAATATATAACAAAGACACCCACTCTAATTTGATTTAGTTTGGGTGTTTTTCTATGTTTAAGGGAGTTAACACTTCTTAAGGATGAGAAGTCATGGCGGTTCCAAGAAAACAGCAAATTAGTCTGGTTGATACTCCTTTCTATCATTGTATTTCACGTTGCGTAAGGCGCGCCTTTTTATGTGGCGAAGATAAAGTTACAGGGCAATCGTTTGAGCACCGTCGTGTGTGGGTTGAAGATAAATTACTTGAATTGTCCAAGGTGTTTTGTATTGATGTTAGAAAGTTAAAGTGGGTGTCTTTGTTATTTGGTGTCTTTGTTATTTCATGGTTAGATTTTTAAAAGGTTAGCTAAAATCAGGAAAATTAAAAGGAGTGTCCTCGATAACTCATTTACCATAGTGTTTTATGTTTATTTGTTGACAACGCACAATGCTGGGGGGTTAAATGTAACCTATTATTTATAATAAGAAATCCAACTAACAATGAAAATATGCAAGGACGTATCGATAATCATTCTTACAATGCTAGCTCTACAGGCATGTATTTCCGCAGATATTGTATTCACCGCAACCGAGGCCACAGGAGATAAATCACAAATCACCGAAGATGCAGAGAAAGTATTTGATCACGACGGTAGTTACAAATGGGCAGGCATTGTCGTTGGGCCCATCGTCCCTCTTCCGGTTCCTTTAATCATACCCTATGGCCAAACGGGCACAACGTCATGGTATGTTAATGGAAAAATAGTTTATTCAGAGTATGTAACAACTAAAGCATTCGGTGCGACCTGTAGCATGATAATTTTCCCGTACTGCGGCACTGAAGTAACATGGGGGCAATATATGTTTGGCAATATTCAATGGCACTAGAAATCAGAGGCGATGATTTTGACTCTGCATTAACTAGTAACACCATTGACAATTAAAGTGAGTGTCTATTGTAGTGGCATAGTTATTTTGGCCACCTAATTAGGTTCAGATCTATCCCATAGGCAACTTACAAGTATCATTAAGAATGCTATAAACAGCTAATAACAAAGATATTGAAGCAATATAAAAAGAGCGGGTGATCCGCTCTTTTTAAAGATTAGAACTTGTAAGTCACGCCGATTGAAAATGAATCGTGATCAATTTTAGCGCTGCTTTCATCAACGTTGATTTCGAAATCAGGGTGTAAGCTGTAATCTGCATAAACTGCCCAGTTTTCATTAAAGTTATACTGTGCACCTAAACCAAAACCCACGCCAGAATCTGAAAATGCAAACGATCCTCGAGACGGTATGCCCGTTGTTGCACCATTTTCGTCTAACCGGAATTCTACAAATTCGCCTTTAATTTCTGTGTCCAGATACGAAGCATAAGCAAATACGCTAAATGCATCGCTGATAGGGTAAGTGCCTTTGGCTTTTAGTGACCATTGGCTGTCGATGTCCACATATTCTTGTGTGAAATAGTAGGCATCTTTCGCTTCAAACAAATCATCGTTCGAAGAAACAACAACGTTAGCTTCAACAGAGAAGTACTGGTTTACTTGATAACCAGCAACTAGGTCAACAGTTTTAACGCTGAAGGAACCGGCATCAGCCTCATTTGGGGAAAGTTTTTGGTTGTTATAAGCTGCGCCTAAATAAATGTCATTCGCTAGCGCTGATGAGCTTAATCCTGCTAATGCTAGCGATGAAACAAGTAATACTACCTTTTTCATAATGATCCTTACTAATTAATAGGTTGAGTAATTTTCGGCATTATATTGCTCAATCATTGCGTTGTACCCTGAATGTTGTAAATAATTGTAATAGAAAATTTTTTTATAATTTAGAAAAGCTTAAAGTGGGTGTCTTTGTTATTTCATATAGACTGTAAATTTACAGGAGTAAAATTAAAAGAAGAGGTGTAATTGGTTGTAATAGACATTTCCCCAACCTTTCATAGTATTAAATAGCCTTTACAAGGAAAGCAAAGCCTATCGGCAAGTGTTGTAGTTTGGTGTAGTGAAATTACGCTGCAGCTTTGTTACTTAACACCCATATAAGGAAGATATTATGAGCAAGAGCGTTGACTTTTCGTCATATTATGCGACCCCCGCAGAGATCAAAGACTTTCCCAATGAGCCAGAGTTACAAAGTACCATGGATAGGTTATGGGATTCGGGTCTTGACGCTGCTAATCAAGCAGCAATAGTGAGCAATCCATGGACCGTTGATAATCAAGCGCCATGTAGCTGGTATGTAAACCGCAAAGAAGTGCAGTTGCCACTCGATTCACATATCGTAGAGCCCGTATTTTGGACAGCCTTTCCAAATCGTTTGAAACTTTATTTTTCACAAACGGAGAAAAGCCCTTATGGTTTGTCGGACCAACAAGTGTATCATTTGGCTGATTTTGCTGATGTGACTTTATCACCCTATCCAGCAAATGTGCCAGACAAAGATCCGAGTAATAATGGATTGCCATTTAAAATCCCGTCTAAAACCTGTCCGAATATGTCTTGGCAAGAGTCGCAAAGTACTTGGCAAGGTTATGATCCAAATGGCCCTAGGGGCTGGCTTGATGAATACTGTGAATGGGCCGTGACGCGTAATAAAGATGGCAAGATTACGAAAATCAACTTTACCTGCGAAAATCCAGAGTATTGGTACACGTTATGGAAAGTTTCACCGTCAAAAGTAGCAGAGCTTTACACCCAATTACTCGATAATGGCACCACCATTACCGTTGAAGACTTGCAATTGAAAGATGCAAACGGTGAGCTTGTTATTGACCCATTTACCGACGCACCTGCTTACAACCCGCTTAATAAGTGGAATGTAGGTACCATCGCTGACAACGAAAAAGGCGGTGCTGTACACTTAACAAGTCCGCCAAATACGATAGGTGCGGAAATTCTACTGGCATCACAAGCGACGTTATTGAGGGATTTACCTGCTCAGCAGTATAATATGCAACGGCTTGTTTGCGCAGGTGCCTTTGGCCGTCCCTATCGCAATAGTGATCCACATATTGGATTCCAAGTGAATCAGGTGATAAAAAACTTAACCGTTAAAGCAATGCTAACTAACCCGCTAGGTCTTTACTTACAAGCGCCAGATTTTAGTAGTTACACCTTTCCTGCGGGAACCCAATTAAGTGATTGGTTTAGTATTGTAAGGGGTAGAGCGGCGCTAGATGATGGCGAAAGTTATGACCAAATTCTTCACATGCAATTTCATGCACCTGAAGGTTTTACGCTTGAAGATGTAACGATTGGAACGACTGTTGAAGGCGCTGCAAGTGGGCCAAGTCAACAACCCCAAGCGATAAAATATGCAGGGCAAATTGCTGAAACCTTTAAAGTAGGTATAGCTGCCAGTGCTGTGCCATCAGAACCGAGTCAAAAACAGCAGCCCTTGCCTAATGTAATTGCTAAAACTTCAGAATGTAATGGCTATCCAGCCATGGTGATTGCAGAGAATGTACTTAACGCTATGATGGCGGCAAATCAGAACCCACCGTTTGTTTCATTCCCTGCTTATTTAAATAGCAATACCAGTTATCAGAATATTGTCGTTCAGGCGGGCTATGTTAGTCCAACAGGAAATGTGACCCAAGCGACGGTTGAAGCGTGCCGTGAAGACGGTAGTGTCGATTCAAATATTATTATTGTAGTTAACCAAGTTACAAACAGTAATGGAACACCTGTCGGTGGTGGCTCTGGCAACAGCGCAGGCTATTATAACTTTTTTGTCACTATCCATGTTGAAGCGAGCGCTGAATCTGGATTGCGTGGGGTGATAGTGAAAAACCCCGCATCGACAGAACGCCCGACGCCAATGCCTGGCTTACTTTATATTAATGTTTAGGAGTGCTATGAAATGAAAATCAATAAATTAGTTTCAATGCTTATGGTACTTTCATTGTTATTACATGTACTTTTAGCATCGGTGAGCGTTAAGGCTCAGGAAAAGCAGGTCTCTTCGCCTTCATTTGCTTGTTTAAATGCTCCTAAAGTGAGTAGTTTTGTACCTGGTGACACTAGTATTACGTCGCAAAATGGCTTGAATTGCTTTGCGTGGCAAGTGTTTATGGGGCTTAATTGGGCAGTAAAAGAAGGTGAACCGGGTAAACCCGAACTCAGTGTGCTCGCTGCGCAATTTGGTGCATCGGGCAGCGCATCAGAACAGCCTACAACGGTTTGGGAAACGTATGCGAATGCTGATGCCGTATTTTTACCAAATGCGGCAACGCCTGCACCATTTGGTAGTCAAGCTAAGCCCTGGGGCAATAAACCAATACCAGCAAGTTGTTCGGCAAATTCGACGAAATATCGCGTTATGAGTTCGAGTCGCAAGGCGAGTATGACCTCAAGCACTGGCGAATCCTTTAATTTAAGTGCAGAAACAGCGCAGGCATTTCCTAGTAATAACCCAAATTGGTTGGCTGATAAACGCGGTCAGTTGGTTTATTACGAAGTGCTTATGAGTGAAGACGAATATAACTTCATTGTCGACAACACCCTTTATGATGCGAATGGTCAAGCCGATAGGATTAATGCGAAAAAGAATATAGCAATGCCTTTGGGTGTAGGCACTAATGCAAAAGAAAAAGTCGTATTAGGAGGCCTTGAGCTCAAGGCCGCTTGGTTAGAAGTGGCCGATCCTAACACAGGCAATTGGCAAACTGATTTCAAACTGAGTACGGCGACTATTTATGATGAGTCAACCAATGCTTGTAGTACTAAAACTCTGGCATTAGTTGGCTTACATATTATTCACAAAACGGCGTCACAGCCGCAGTGGGTATGGGCTACATTTGAGCATAAAATGAATGCGCCTGACACTGCAAAAATCGACCAGCTGGCTAATCCAAATGACTATACCTTTTATTCTCCAAGCTGTAGCGAAAAAACGGTTCCTTCTGCCTGCAAAGCTAAAACGGTATCGGGTGTGGCAGTTACTAAAACGAGCTGTGATGTCAATGTGTCACCGGCTTATATGCTAGATAGTAAAAATGGCTGTGAACCTTATCCAATACAAGTGTCACGTGACTTTACTATTAAAGACACAACCGATAATAAGATAGCATCAATTAATGCATCTGCCCAAGCACTCATTAAACAGGCGAATCCTAGTTCTGTATTTGCTAATTATCAGTTGGTAAATACGCTTTGGTCATCGGCGTCGATTAATGACAATGAACCACCAGGCAACCCACCATTAACCCCATTATCTATCAGTGGGGCAACCCCGACGATTAGTGAAGTACCTGTGGCAAATACAACGCTAGAAACTTATGCTCAGGGCTTTAATTGCCTGTCTTGTCATGCCTTTGCTGGAGTGCCAGAAGGTGCGAGCAAATTGCTAGGTGGAAAAAGTTACGCTACCGATTACTCATTTGTATTTGGTTTTGCCCAATCGGCAAGTTGTTATTGGATGCAAAACAGTGCTGGTTTTGCATGGATTGATGCACCGCAAGGGGAGTTAACTAAACAGCAATGTTACAATTTAAATAGCTGTGGCGACGGTGGCAATCAATCTGGTGGAGGCTGTTACAAATGGGCGGCAGGTCCAAATCATCCGCCTCAACCATGGGCTGTTCAATAGTCACCTAGATCCCGTAGTTATTCCTCATCGGGATAACTACGGGCTTTATTATTATTGGCTCTAAATCTAGAAAATTTAGCGCAATCGCAATCATCGCGTCTTTGAAGCGCTCTTAGAAGAACAACAAAGACACCCACTCTAATTTGATTTAAGCAAAAAACTCTTTAAGTGTTTTTAGAACAGCTTTTACTTTGTACGATTGTTTTCTATCAATGGTTAACGCATATAAATCTAGGGGTTCTAATTGCCAGTCTGGTAACACTTTTACTAGCATACCTGCCTTGATTAAATGCTGAACTTCTAAATCAGGCAAAATAGCCATACCGTACCCAGCTTGCACATGGCTTGTAAGCGCATTGATATCATTAAAGCGCATTCTATATTTAGGTTGATAATGAAATGTTTCGTTATTTGAATGAGTAAGACTGATATCCGAAAATTTTCCTTGGCTTAGGTGTTTTAACCAATAGTGCTTTTTCAGATCGCTTGGCAGAACAGGGTTACTATGCTTTTTTAGATACTCAGGGCTTGCATAAATACTTTTAGCTAACTTTCCTAGAGAATGATAAATAAAATTAGACTCTTCAGGCTCACCTACTCTCACGGCAATATCAATGTGCTCTGCAACCAGATCAATACTTTTATCATTTGCTATAACAGTAATCGATAAGCCAATATTGTTATCCAGAATCTCCTTTAAGCCTTGCGCCAAAGGGTGAGATGCGATGCCTACTGTTGCAGAAATACGAATTTCACCTTCCAAGGAATGCTTTACTTCGTAAATGGCATCTTCTGCATCTTCTGCAGCCATCAACATTCTCTTTCCGTGTTGGTAGTAGCGCTCACCCGCTTCAGACAAACTAAGCCTGCGTGTTGAGCGATATATTAGCGCAACTTCAAGCTCATTTTCTAACTGGGTAATGTATTGGCTTACTGCTGAAGGGGTCATACTAAGTGCTTCGGATGCTGCCCGCATACTGCCACATTCAATAACCTTACAAAAAATAGCCATTTGCTTTAGGCGATTAATGGATGAAATACTCATTAAATTGACCAACTATTAAGTAGAGCTTAATAAAGTAATCAATTAATAGCATCTAATCAAATGATTGGTTAGTTATTATTATAAATTTCGAAATCACAAGCCATCACGTTAAGGCAAATCATGAAAATCAAACATTCAACTAGTAAGTTCTTGGCTGCAATCATCACCTCGGTGTCAATATTGAGTAGTGCTAGCGCCAATTCAACAACGTTAGAACTGTCAAAACAAGGTAACTCAATGAAAGCAATAGCAATTAAAGCACAAGATGCATTTTTTAAAGATTACAATGCAGCAGAAGTTAAAAAGTACTTCCGAGAGGATTATATTCAACATAATCCGCATGTTCCCACGGGGTTAGCACCGGTGTTAGGCTTTTTACCGAAATTAAAAGAGGCGGGCACAACTTATACAAACCATCGTCTGTTACAAGATGGTGAATTTATCATTATGCACAATACCTACAACAACGCAGAAGCGTTTGGTGCTAAAGAAGTGGTCACTTTTGATATCTGGCGCATGCAAAATGGGCAAGTTGCTGAGCACTGGGATGCGATTGCGCCAATTGTTAAAGAAACTGCTAGCGGAAGGTCACAGTTTGATGGACCAACAAAGGTTGAAGATATTGATAAAACTGAAGCCAACAAAAAGCTTATTGCTAACTTTATGCAAGATGTTTTTTTCGGTAAGGCGCCGCAAAAAATTACCGAATACATCAGCGCAAAGCAGTATGACCAACACAATACTATGGTTAAAGACGGCTTAGATGGCTTGAATGAAGCGCTTGCCTACCTCGCATCTCAAAACAATATGTTTGAGTACCATAAAGTTCACCGTATTTTTGGCGAAGGTAACTTTGTATTGACCCAAAGTGAAGGTCGCTGGAATGGAAAACCTCAGGCATTTTACGACTTATTCCGTGTGAAAGATGGTCAAATCGTTGAGCATTGGGATGTTATTCAAGAAATACCTGCTCAAATGGCTCACTCAAATACGATGTTTTAAATTAGCTAGTCAGTGGGGCAGAGGCGTTGATTCTCGGGTTCGATTCAGTTCATTTCATTGGGTAAAGCGCTTTTTTAAAAGCTAGATAAAACTATCTAGCTTTTATCTTGATAGTTTATAACCTACCGTTTTCTGGATTCATTACTCGTTGCGCTAGTTCTTTTGAATTCGCAGCTTTGAATTTTGGTGCTAAGTAGGTTTTTGCCATTTCAACACGGGTTTTAAATTCATTACTGTTTAATACGTCTTGATTAACCACTTTTAATCTTGCTTTATTTTGCCATTTAGAGATGGTTTTTTTATCTTCTTCAGCATCTAAAGGTAAAATTTGTACATGTGCTTGGTTCCAGCCCATATCAACATCAAACTCTACAAAATACTCTTTGCCAGCTTCTACATTTGCTTCAAGTACTGAATAACGTTCTGATAGGGCGATATATTTATGCTTGCCCGGTTTGACTTTAACTTGAAAATATTGTCCCACTCGCGTACTTGCGACAAAACCATCCTCATCCCATATATCAAATGGAACACTGCCTATTAGTTTTTCCATGCGGAAAAAATTAATTACAGCATGTTCGTTGTCTGGCTTTATAGGGGTTTTGCCATCTTGCATCACATCAAAACCAAGTAGCGAAGGGTTTGCGAGCAAATTGTCATATGCATCATTTTTTCTTGGACTATCAAGCTCGGCTTTATACTTAGTGCGCATTACCATCGATGCACCTAAATCGTAGTCAAGCTCAGTTGTTTTTCCTGTCGAGTAATCAATTGACATGAATACAGTTTCACCTGGTCGGTTATCAATTTTCGCATAACCGAATCCTGCTAGTCCTTGTACTAGGTGGAGTGAATTGATCCCCGAATCCAACTTCAATAGTGTATGCGAGCCATTTGAAAGGTCAGCCACAACTTTATCATTTACCGCAATCCATGCGCCACGAGCGCCTCCTTGAAAATTGCTCCCTCTAATCATGTAAACGTAAGTTTGATCTTCTTTTGGTTGTTCAGTTTTAAACTGCTGAACTAAATTTTGGTCTACCTTGTAAGTTGTTTTACATCCGGTAAGCGTAAGCATTAAACCTAAAGCCACGGCCGAAGCGGAAATTTTAAAAGATTTCACTAATCTCTCCATATAGTTTGTTTTTATATCCAATTAATTCGCTTAATAGCGAGCATATTATCTAATAAAAACAAACTACTTTAAGCTATTTATATTACTTTATTGTAAATGAACGAAAATCAATGGTGTCAAATGAGGGGGTAAGTTAAAAACACGGAGTCCGGTCTAGAATTGTGCATTGAAGAAAAAGTCACCTAATTTTATTAACCTTTCAGGCATACTAATGGGCGATCCGTTCGCCCCATCTTATTTTATTTTGTAAGCAAAAAATCACTTTGGATTTGAGTGAAGAACGCTTTATTAAATGCAGGTTTAGTGCGTGTTGATTTTGCAATAGTTACGTGGCTGTTGTAGTTTGTTGCTTTTGACGTGATATGTGATCTGCATAAGGAATGCAATGAGTAGTACCATTAATATTTTATACGTTGAAGATGATGTCGCCAGTGCACAAATTTTAACCCTTTATCTTGAAAAGCAAGGTTACCGAGTTAGTCACTTTGATAATGCAGTCGATGCTCAGCGGGCGCTCGATAATTTGGCGTTTCAGTTAGCTATTTTCGACGTTATGATGCCAGGAGGAGATGGTTTCTCTTTATTAAAAAATGCGACCAAAAAAGACATTCCCAGCATTATGGTGACGGCAAAGGTAACTGAAAGCGACCGCATTCATGGCTTTGACTTAGGCGCTGATGATTATGTGTGTAAACCCTACAGCCCAAGAGAAGTGGTATCGCGTGTTCAAGCGTTACTTAAACGCAGTTACAAGCATACAGGTGCGCACCAAGTATGGCTGTTCGGCCAGTTAGAGATTGATGTCGATGCCAAATTGGTAAAACTAGCTGGCGATCATTTAAAACTCACCGCTGTTGAGTTTGCCATTTTAGTTAGTTTAGTCACTCATGCAAAGCGTATTATCTCGCGTGAACAATTGATTAATCTCGTGTGGCAAGGGCGCAGCGATATCACCGATAGAGCAGTCGATACCCATTTAGCTAACTTACGTAAAAAGTTGGGTGATAGTAAAAAAGATCCAACCTATATTGCCACACACTATGGTCAAGGTTATCAGTTTGTTGCGGCTAAAACACAATGAAATTACGTACCAAATTTACGCTATTAGTTGCTAGTTGCACTTTTGTATTGTTGGGAATTTATTACTTGTTAAGTGTATACACAGCAAGTAATGCATTTGTCGAGTTTAACCAAAAAAGTGTTGTGCAAATGACCACTGAGTTACTAGATGATGATGACGTGGAAGCGCAGATTACTTCGTTACCACACAATTTGCCTGTTCAGCAACAATATACAGCACTATCTCATGTCTTTACTGAGCAGTTATTTATTTTGGTGCAAAACGAGCGCGTTATTTTGCCATCAGAAAGTGCGACTGATTTGCGGATTACCTATATTGCTGTGGAGCACGGTCATCAGTTTAAAATAGCGCCGCTCAATCAATCTCCATTATTAATTCAATTCAGCCAAGAACAGTTGCTACTGAATGACCAAATGGGTGAATATGCATTATTTTGGTTACCCAAAAACACGTTGGAGCGAAAGCATCAAGAGTCTTTGTTGATGTCGCGCTTGGCCGATGAATTTATGCTGAGTTTGCTTGGCTTATCTCTGCTTGCTGCGCTGCTGTCTTGGTTGGGCGCATGGTACTTTTTAAAGCCGCTAAAACACCTTAAACACAGCTTTAAAGATATTGAAAATGGCAATTTAGACACCCGTATTGAAGTAACTAAGCACGATGAGGTAGGTGAAATCTTAGCCAGTTTCAACCGCCTTGCAGCGTGGTTGCAAGGGTTGCATCAGCAATATCGGCAAATGAATTCAGATCTTTCTCATGAACTACGTACACCGCTCAACGCCATTCGTTCACGTGTTGAAGCAATGGAAGACGGAATATTACCGATGGAGCTTGAGCAGCTAAGCGTACTTGGTAAAGAGGTTGAATCACTGAGTCAGTTAATTGATGACTTAAGCCTGTTATCGCTGACCGAATCAAATCAGCTAACCTTACAATTTGAAGAGGTTAATATTACACAGCTTATTACTGATTTAATGGCTAAGTATCAGCTTCAGGCAAGTTCGCATGGCATTGTGTTTACATCGGATTTAGCACCAAACACTAAGTTAGTCACCGATGCTAAAAGACTGAGGCAAATATTGGTGAACTTACTTGATAATGCATTTAAATACGGGTCAGCTGGTCGGTTTATTAAAGTAAGCCTACACGCTTGTGACACGTATGTTGATGTTGCCGTAGAGGACCATGGTGAGGGGATGTCGCAAACTCAATTAGACAATATCTTTGAGCGCTTTTACCGAGTACAAACATCTCGTAACGATACCAATAGCTTAGGGCTCGGGTTGCCTATTTGTAAACAACTTGCGGAGCTCTTAAGTGCAGCATTGACGGTAGTAAGTGAACCAAATAAAGGCGCAAAGTTTTCATTAAGGCTTTTTAAAAAATCTTGATAATTGCTTAACAATTGCTTTTTAAAGTACACCTAACAAAACAAAGAACAACAAAGAAGGTGATTTATGAAAGCAATTTTAAGTGCAGTAATTGTGGGAATTATGAGTTTCTCAAGTAATGCAAATCAGGAGAACACGAAACCAGTTACAATGCCAATGCAGTTCACACAATATGGCCATGTTATGGTGGATGCTCAGTTAAATAACGCCGACACAGTACCTATGGTTTTAGATACCGCAGCTACTTCAGGAGTTATTTCAAATAGTTTATTAAATGAGTTGGCATTGCCAGAAAGCGCACTCGAAAAAGAAGAAGTGACCAGTGCAACAAGTAAAATGATACTCACGCAAGCAAACGTCAATACAACCCGTGTTGGTCATACTTCGGTGATGGATTTACCTTACATAACACAAGATTTAACCGTGCTCAAAACCGCACAAGGTAAAGTGCCGGGTATTTTAGGGTATGGATTTTTAGAAAAACACTGCACCGTTTTAGATTTTGTTAAAAGTGAAGTGACTTTTTATGCACAAACCTGTTCAGAGCAAGTTACGCATGATTTAAAATCGCAAGCGTTTTGGCTTGATGAAGAATTTATTAAGTTTAACGTTGAGTTTAATGGCCAGAATGTTGATGCGGTGTTAGATACAGGCGCACCTATAAACATCATTAACTCTCTCTTGTTGGCAAAGCTTGACGTTGAAAAAAAAGACAAAGAAGATCTTAAGGGCCTTCATGGTAAAGCAATACAAAAACAAAAGTTAGGTGAGGTAAGGTTTAATATTGGCGAACATATCGTAACTAGCTCTAATACAACGGTTTCTGATATGCCAGTATTTAAAAAACTCGGCTATGAAAATAAGCCAGTAATACTAATGGGCCTTGCAGATTTCAAAGGCGGAAAATTGGTTATCGACTATCAAGCCAAGCATATTTATTTTTAAATCAATACACTAAGAAAATAACAACGATTTACCCATCAGGAACAACAAAAACACCCACTCTAATTTGGCTTAGTTTGGGTGTTTTTATATGTTTAGGTATGGCTTATGGGGTTAAAGAGCTAAAAATCACAGTAACCCACTTTATTCTAATTGAGTTAGTGTCATTTTAAGCAAATGGGAAAGATCAGACTCTCCCCATTGAGCAGGCCTTGTTTAAGGTGGTGACTAAAGCTTTTGTTTGAAAGCTGAATACTCATTTACGGCTGTGGGTATAGACATGTAGGGGTTAGTACCATGATCAGCACCTTCTGTAAATTGATGGGCCCAAACCAAGTTATTAGGTGCATTTTCATCGAGCGCAGCTAACAGTCCTTTAAACGAGCCTTGTAATAATAGACGGTTCTTTTGCCCCTAAACTTAAATAAAAAAACTTCGGTGCACCCTCAAGTTTAAATAGGTTCTTTTTAAATTCTTTTACAACCACTGAATCGTCGTACCACGCTGCAGGGCTAAACGCAAAATATGCATTAAATAGCGAAGGGTGAGTGATCATGGTGTACAACACAAAACTGCCACCTGCAGAATAACCGCTGAGTGAACGGTCGTTTGATATTTTATAACGACTTTCTATGTAGGGCAGCAACTCGGTTCTAATAAAGGCTAAAAACGTATCTGCGCGGCCAAACAGCTCTCTTGCTGTTTGATTAGTTGGGCGAGTAGAAAGAACAAAGACACCCGCTCTGATTTTTCATTGTTTCTTATAAATAACAGAAAAAACAAATGCATAATAATTAAACTTTAACGTCATACTATGTAATAAAAAATTGGGTAATAATAGTTCCAGAGCTCGTTAAAAAAGTGTTTCGGCACGCAAACTCTTAACTAGATGTCTATATTTGAATTCTTTGCTGTGAACAATTCATATGGAATAAAAAACAAAGGACCCTATATGAACAATTTTACCCAAGGACGTATTGCAGTTAACGTCAAAACATTACGATTACTGAGAAAAAAAAGCCCTTAGTCAGGAGAAACTGGCAGAAGAATGCGCTCGCTGCCGACTACCTGTTTCTGTTTCATCAATAAAAAGAGCAGAAGCCGGCAAGAATATACTTTATCGAACCCTCTTTAACCTCGCCCATTACTTTAATGTCAGTGTCGACTCACTGATTCAAAAAGCCCCATTGCCAACGTGGCTTTATAGTCAGCTAATGAATGCAAGCCCAGAAACTTGTTATGGCAGAGAGTGGGAATTGCAACAACTTCACACGTTACTCAATCATGCTGAAACTGAATGTAAAACTAAGGTCGCGTTTCTGTCAGGAATGATTGGGATTGGTAAAACCTGTTTATTGGGGACATTTACCAAGCAGCTTGCTACCAACAACAAAACGGTGGCCAATATCGAAGTCTGTGCCACGCCTCATAGCAAAGGGTTTTCAATCGCTCTGCTGTTAAAACTACTACTAAAGATAAGCGAAGCAGACTCGTATGATGACGTAAAAAACAAAACGCAACTTGTCTTCAGTTCGACCAAAAGCGCAGTAAGGGTATTGTATTTAATGAACTATGCGCTGGATAGTAATCAGATGAATGCGCTCGCCAATATAAACAAAAACCAACTTGATGAGATAGACGCACACATCGCAAACGATCTACTGGCCTATTTAGGCCATAAAAAAGTATCCGTTGTTGCGATTGATGGGCTACACCTTCTCACCCATGACGAAGTAACGTTCATCCGTCACTTAACGCAAGTGAAAACCTCTGCTCCGGTACTAATTGTACTCACTGCACAAAACAACGGGCTATTTACTTATTTGCCCAGTTGGTTATCTAGTGCGCATAGTATTCCGATCAAAGAGCTGGATGTGCCAACACTGGAAACGATTGCAAAAAACACACTAGCTAAACAAGGGGTTTGTCCTCACAAATATCGCGAAAAAATAGATCTTGCTATTCGTCGTATCAACGGTAATCCGCTGTTTTTGAATCAGCTATTGATTGCCCCTAATATCGACTCCTCACTCCCTGAAAAGCTAACACAAAGTATCAAGTCGACCCTTGATGAAATGCCACCAGATGCATGCGCCATATTGAAACTCGCATCCCACAACGGTCAACACTTCGATTCAAAACAGCTACACCAGTTTTCATCTCATAAGGCGATTAAGTTCCCGCTTTGTATGGTGCAAAAACTCCTAAAAAGTGGGCTTGTAACCCAAACGACAGAGCACTTTAGCTTTGTACACCCAATGGTGTGCGAAGCCATTAAACACCATACGCGCGACTTTG
Organism: Pseudoalteromonas sp. MMG024; assembly: GCF_021654175.1. Taxonomy (NCBI): domain Bacteria; kingdom Pseudomonadati; phylum Pseudomonadota; class Gammaproteobacteria; order Alteromonadales; family Pseudoalteromonadaceae; genus Pseudoalteromonas; species Pseudoalteromonas sp. MMG024. The sequence goes on along the minus strand of NZ_JAKFZO010000031.1, from coordinate 28,932 downwards.
AAGATCATGGGTATAAACCACAACAAAATAGGCAAAACTATCAAGTGAGCCGTAACTGACCCATTTTAAGGTACACGAAAAAGTAACCTTTCCTTGAACCAAAAGCACCCATGAAATAGTTCCTACTAACAACTTCATGGGCTGCCTTTAACACATCAAATTAAGGAAAGGTTATGCTCACAGAACTGACAGTAACACACGAAGAAACAGCATGGATTGGTAGTAGCGATGCATTGTTTCAATTAAAAACACGTATCAACAAACTTGCACATTCAGATTTGCCAATTCACATTGTTGGGGAGCCTGGCAGTGGCAAGCAACTTGCGGCTTATCAAATTTACCGAACCCCTTCTTACAAAAAAGGCAAATTTGTCAGCTTTTGCTGTAAAGAGTTCTCAGAGCGCAACTTAGAAAAACAAATGAAAGGCCTGATAAGTCAGGCAAAACGGGGGACTTTATATTTAAAAAATGTGTGTCATCTGACATCTTTGCAATTCAACGATATCAAGCACTATTGGCTGACGGATGTGGCTCAAAAAGACGATGTTCAGCTGATCACCTCAACCACGGCGCAAAATCAGCTTAACGCACATCTCGCCTCTGACCCAGACGAGCTGCTGAATTGGCTGCAGTACCATTGTCTTGAGCTATCAATGCCGACACTGGCACAGAGGTGTGATGATATTGCCTATTTAATTGACCACTACAAAACCACCAACGACAAGATAGCAGCTCTTAACTTCGACGCCACAGCCATGACAGTATTAAAAAACTATGCGTGGCCAAACAATGTTAAGCAACTCAAACGATGCCTCGAAAAGCTCACTTTTTCAGTCGACGATCGCGAGATTAACGCTGACATTTTACTACGCAACTTTCCGAGCATGAACCACAATGGTGAAATATCAAACGCGCCTGGAATTACCAGCAACAACCCTCACTCACAACCGACAATATCACTTAGCAGTGACGATACTCACACGGTAGAGCAACCCGTGGATTCGATGTATTCTCACGAACACTATTTGCAAATTGATATCAACAAAACCCTCACACCAAGCAATAGAGTTCACCCGGCACTGGGTAAAGCCCTTTCATATATTGAAGTGTATTACACCCACCCTTTAAGTCTAAGTGAAGTTGCCAGTCATGCCTGTGTAAGTCCATCGCACTTATCCTATTTGTTTAAGCGTTATGTGGGGCAATCATTTAAACAAACCTTGCTGAAACACCGCATTCGCGCGGCGATGAACTTATTTCGCAACGACCCTTATAGCCAAGTGACCGAAGTGTGTGACGATGTTGGCTTTTCAGATCTCAGCTTTTTTGTACGTAAATTTAAGGCGGTGGTAGGGGTTAGCCCTGGGGTTTACCGCGACCAAAGAGCGAAACATTAACAATGGATAATGCCACGAGTGTGGTCAATCGCACTCGTCTAGCGGCACCAGTTGAGCTATCCGGTGGTAGGTATATTTGCTTTTAATGCATGTTTTTTTCCCTCGTTTTTACCAAATAGCTTGCGCGTTCCTACCAATCTAAAGCAAAACATCGTCAGTATACTGAGTTCAGTGTTTAGGCAAATGGTTTACAGTGAATCGCCTAAGCATTAGGCATTCAAACACATTAATTTTTCAATAAAAAGGTTTAATCATGGCATTTCCAACAGCAGTTAACGATCAAATTACAGATTCAGTCACTCAGGCAAACGTAAAAGTGCTAGGCGATGCGCCAGCGATGTCGATGGGCAACTTATTTCAAGCCACATCACAAGCACTTGCCAATGCAGCACATAACGCGACCTCGGCGCAACAACAAACCGGCGTTACCGCACAAGCTGCGACCACAATGGGCGTAACAACATTGTACTCAATTGATACGGCATCGACCGGGGTTGCAACCAAAGACATCTTAACCCCGAGCAACAAGGTTGCCGGACTCGGTAGCTAATCCGCTCAAACAGTAGACTTATTAGGAGTTAATTATGGCTTTTCCAACCGCTGTAAACAGTCAAATTACGGACTCAGTAACACAAGCAAATGTGCAAGTGTTAGGAGACGCGCCTGCCGTTGCTATGGGCAATTTATTCCAGGCAACGTCACAAGCGCTGGCCAATGCGGCACACAACGCAACAACGGCACAACAGCAAGCAAATATTACGGCGCAAGCAGCCACAACAATGGGCGTAAATTTACTTTACTCCATCGATACCGCATCTACTGGTATGGCGACTAAAGCAATTTTGGGTTAATCCCATCGCTTAATCTCAGCTAGTAAATAACCTTGTAATCATATGATTACAGTATATTTAACTTAAAAAGGAATATAACTATGGCATTTCCAACAGCAGTAAACAGTCAAATCACAGACTCAGTATCTCAAGTAAACACGAAAGTGCTAGGTGATGCGCCTGCTCTTGCAACTGGCAACTTTATGATTGCAACAAGCCAAGCGCTTTCTAACGCTGCACATAATGCAACGTCTGGTCAGCAAAACAACGGTATTACAGCGCAAGCAGCTCTGGTACAAGGTGTTAATACGCTATACAGCGTAGACACAGCTTCTGCAGCTGTAGGAACGTCTAGAATTTATCGTTAATTAGGCGATTGCAGAATCAATCATTATATTGATGCTCACCGCAGGTGTTTTGATATTCGCTCGTCGCAATCAAAACACCTGATTTATAGGAGACGGCACCCAATGCAAAGCCAAGTTTTTTCAGTCGATGTTGCAGCTATTGCGATGGCAAATGCCATTGCGCTTGTGATGGAAAATGCACAACAAAATGAAAAAAACGCACAAGCGATTCAAAACGCCAGTGTGACCCAATGCTGCGCGTTGATGATAGCCGCAGGTGCTGCCGCGGCTGCGAAAGGTTAGTTAGTCATTTAAGCAGCGAAAATAAAGACAAAGGACATTCAACATGAGTACAGTAAACGATCAAGTCACAGATGCAATCACTCAGCTAAATGCACTGCTTAGTGGCGGCGCGGCAGCACAGTCAATGGGCATGCTCGACGTAACGGGTACAGAAACCATCGGCATGTCGATGTTTAATGCGGTCACCGCACAACAAAATGCACAAACGTCAGCCTCAGCAGCTGCAACGGCAAGCTGCGCGAAAATGCTCAACTTGATGATACCAACGCCACCACCTGAAAAGGTATTAAAGCCTGACGACAAAAAGACGATTGCTGATTTAACACACACAATCCAAGCGCTGCAAAAGAAAGAGCCAGCCGCGGCAAGCACCACCGCAGGTGCGCCCTCAGAAGGTGGCACTGACAACGCAAGCACAAAATAGAATTACACGGGTTGCACGTTAATGGCAGACAACTGTATAGCGGTATTTGCAATCTCAAACCCAATCGAAGGTAGATAAGGTAATAAATTATGGCCGATTCCACACAAGTCAATCCGCAAATAGTCAACGCACTGGAAGTCATTCAAAACGGTGTGCTGTCAGGTGAAATGAATAAGCTGTCAGGTGCTGGTAAGGCGTACCAGTCGGTTTCACAATCGTCTGCAATTGCCGTTCAGGATGCAACCGACAACTTGCGTAACATCAACACAATGGCAACCACAGCGATGGGTGTCGCGATGGCGCAAATGCTTGCTACCGGTGATGTTGCTAAGTATTCACAAATTATTGACGCGGCCAATACTATGGTCAGTGATGGCGCAAGCAACTTTAAAACGGTCGGTGAAAACGCGGGTACTTTGTTGAGTCAATTTCCAACAGGTGGTTCTTCGTCTGCTTCATAAATAAACAAAACCTCGCAGCATCAAATAAGTAGAGCTCATTATGACGATAAAAATTAACAATACAGAGATAACGGCACTCGCACAATTACCGAATAGAATTCAGACGTTATTGACATTTACCCAGGGTGACAAGGGATTTGATGCGCTGGCGAGCAATAAAGATGAGGTTTTTGAGTTTGCGTCGTTTGATGCATTTGCAGAGCAACTACCACAGGGCTTTCGCAATTCATCCCTGATCCTAGTAGCGCCAATACAGTTGGTTGCAGATGTTAAAAAGCTGCTGGAGTTTAGCGCTAACGACTTACGTGACTTGGCTGTATGTAAGAATGCGCAACAAGCAAAACCGCTGCTGACAAAATATCAATTGCTCAATAACGCTGACTTTGAACTCGTTAATCAGTTTTGTAAGCAAAACGGCCTATTTACGCAACCAATCATGGCCGCCGCGCAATTTAGCGAGCACATTGTGTTGCAAAATGTACTTACCTATTGCGACAAGGTATTTTCGCCAACCACCACACAGCTTAAGGCTGCGGTTAATTGGGCGCTGGGAGCCGCGCAAAACCTAAGCGAGTTTGCACACTATTACTGCTTATATTTGGCTTGGCAAAACAGTGACCCGGGTAAAAACCAACGCATTGATGACGTAGTGGCGCAGCTAACTGACGTTGTTAAAGATTACTTTCAATGCCCAAAGGTAACGTATGAGCTAGATGCGCAAATGCTAAACGCCGCCATCATCCAATGGCATGCTAAGGGGAATTTATTGGGTTTTACCAGTATTAGTAGTGCCATATTGAGTACCGCACTGCATATCAAATTAGCTGACTCCTCAACAGTTGCAGAACAAGCGAATACCTATTTAACCTCGGTACAAAACGAGCTTGCAAGCAAGTTAGCCAACGATAGCTTCATCGAGCAGGCAGGCACAGCACGCAGCTATGTATTTGACCTGGATTCATCGCAAGCAATTATCAATATTGATCCTATTGGCTGTATGAGCATCGCAAGTATTCGCCCTAACTACCCCATTGTTAACTCGGCTAAATGAGGCAGTTTTCATGAAAAATGACAATCCTAACAATCACAATACGCCAACGGATAATACGCAGCCACAAATGCATGCCTTAGCTCAGCTAGCCATGCCTCCTGGTCTTGATAATTTATTGGCGAGCATTGATCAGATGCTCGCCAATGCGCAACACACTATCGACCAGTCGCTGCAACAATCAACACAACTCATTGCGCAATCTCGTCAACAATTGCAACAGTACGAACAGCAAAGTACCGTTAATTCTGATGAAACCGGCGCGCAAGACAGTTCAGCAAACCTTGCCTTTTCTTCACTGGCAGAGCAGCAACAAGCGGCCCAAGCCTCGGCAAAAGCGGCTCAAGAGGCGATGGATAAAACCATTCAAAACATGCATGCGCAATTGCTGGAGAAGAACAAGCAATACGAACAAGCAGTGACGCAACAGGTAGCAAACCATCAAATACAGCCCAGGATAAGTCATTATGATATCGCTTTGTGCAACGCCCATTAACGATTTACCTGACGAAGAAGTTAAGAAAAGTGCGGCATTAAAACAAATGGAAGAATTGGTTAGCCGCTTACAGAGCGGGCCAAAATACCACACGCTGACCGCATCAGATCGCGCCTTATTGATCAAAGAGGGCTATGCCAGTGACTTGGTAAATAACCTTGTTTTTATGACCCAAAGGCTCACACACCCCGTTCATACACTAGGCAGCTCGCCAGTGACGCACGACGACCATGTAAAAATAGGCTTTACCTATGCTGCGTTTGATCCCGCGCTATATGCAAGTAACACGGTCGCTGAGCAAGTAAAACAGCGGTCAAAAGGATGTTGCGCACTGTGTGAAAGCGATTTAACAGCAACCGAAAGCGGTGCCGTGAGCCATTTTCGCCCTGTAAAATTACTTGATGACATTGCCAACGATGGCAAAACGCCTCACACAACCTATTCCCCTTACTATGCCTTGGCGTATCAACACGACAACCTTCTTTACGTGTGCAAAGCGTGTGATGAACAGCATAAAGCCGGACTATTCCCCGTTATTGGCAAACGCTTTCCAGATACGCCTCTTGATGAAGAGCAAGCGATTTTAATTCACCCGTATCGCGAACAACCGCGTGATTTTATTCGCTTCAACCCCCTCAATGGACAAGCATTTGCCTACGACCAGCTAAGCGCGTTTCTTATGGCATCTCGCCAGCTGTCCAGTCAAGAGGCTGAACTATTAATATGGACAGATCCAAGGGTGATCCCAGAACAACATGCCACAAGCACTCCTATCAGCGATGATTTTCAGCAATGGCATGAGGCATTGCCTAGCGACCAACAACAGTTATTGAGCCGCGGCCAAATTAGCATTGACACCTATGGGTTAAATCGACCAGCTCTGGTCAATGCGCGGCAAGCACATATTAACCAATTATTATCGTTGTATGAGGCGCATAAAAAACTGTTTTCAAACGAGGCAACAATAACGCTCGACGACATTCCCGTCAGCGCCTACCGTAGTTTGTCAATTGACGTATTTAACTACTTGAATACGCAGCAAAACGTTGACAAAAGCAAAAAACAAAGCACACCGAAACCACTTAATATCGAGCCTGACTATAGACCATCACCCGCGCCAATCGCCATGCTGAATTACCCAACATGGTTGCGCTCTTGCCTAGTTTATTGCGTTGGAGAATCAGAGCTACAACAGCAGCAAAAACGCCGCTTAGTCATGCTGTCTGGACAAGATGCTCATTTTGGTAAAAAGCCCATTGAAAAAAGCGTGTTTTTGGCGATTGATTGGCAGCGCGACCAACACAAAATAGTCAAAGTAAAGTCTCATCGCAATATATGGGAAACCTCGTTTTCCGAACTTGCTAACACGCGCCCGCAGGAATTAACTCACTTATTTAGCCAAAATGAAGTCTGGATTGAAGGCGACTTTTCAAGCCTCCAAAACTAACCATTACTAAATAAGTGTATCCGTATCAATTTTCTAACCAACCAACAAGGAAACACAACCATGAGTCAATCGACTGAAGAAAACATCAATATCGCAGAAGCCGTAGCAGCAGACGCAGTGCAAGATTCAGATATTTTAGTCTCTGAGCAAAGTACCGGTTATGCCGCTTACACACCTGAGCAGGCAGAAGCAATTGCCCGTGATGCGGTTATCAACGCCATCAATACCACTGCTCAGCAAATTCAAGGTAGTGTTGGCTACAGCCAAGTTGATCAGGCAGAGCAAAACGCTACACAAGCTGTTGCAGCAACAGACTTTGACTAAACACCATCTTGATACGCCCATCAACCTCCTTACGTAATATAACTAAGGAGGTTTTTTACCATTTAGACACCTCTACTCTTGGCAATCACCCCCCCCCTGAGATCAGATAAAGTACCAACAAACCCATAATAACGACCAATCATCAGCCTAAAAACAGCCCTATAGTAAACGCATCAAAGAATGAAAGGGCTTGATTATGTGGCTCACACAAACCAAAACACTAACCAGTCAGTACCGCAGTGCCGTTGCGCAGAAGCGCCGAAAAGTGCCTCATATTCGCGCGTTACCGCCCCGTTTACAGCGCGGCATGGAAGCATTGACGGGTGTGAACCTAGCGGATGTGCGAGTGCACTACAACTCCCCGAACCCGGCACAAGTACAAGCCCACGCGTATGCACAAGGACGTGATATTTACTTAGCTGCCGGCCAAGAAAAGCACCTCCCCCATGAACTGGGCCACATAGCCCAGCAAGCGCTGGGAATGGTAAAGCCCACCACCGAAGTCAATGGTGTAGCGGTCAATGACGATCCTAAACTTGAGCAACAAGCGACAGACTGGGGTGAGATGGCGGTTCGTTTAGGTGGGCAGGGGTAGTTGGAACGCAAGGGTTTAACAGCGAACTTGGCCGCGGGATTGTAGGAATGGGCAAGAGCTTACGTCAATAATACTTACATGAGTACTCTTCACAAACATTTTTTAAACACGACAATGAAATGACGACCGTGTTAAAACAAACCGAACAGTAATAGAAGGAAAAACAGCTATGTATAGAAGTTTACAAAAACGCCATGAGCGATACTCACCTAAAAGCTGTGTACGTACCTTGGATAATAACAAGGAACACCGATTTAACGACATAACAACGAATAGAATGATCCGACCAATACACAGCAGCCACTGCCCTAATGTGCGCAGTAACACTATGAAATTTATTCAACGCGCGTGTAACAGCTACGCAGAAAATGACGGAACTATAAAAGATACGGGAAGAGTGACACTTCTATCGATAAAACGAGGGAATAACAAAGAAACTACAAAGATACCACCCTGCCATTACTTAACAAAGCAAGGGAATCCAATTCAAGGGAATCTAAAGCACTACATACCGTATAAATCAATAAGTGAGAAGCTTCAGAGAATGATCAAATCAGCGCGCAACCGCACGGTAGGAGGTCAACGGTTACGGTCATTATGGCTACAGTTATCGGGTGAACTAGTGCTCCCCTTCGAAGATAGCATGAGTGTATACGAATGGAATGAGAAGGCCTCCCAGCTAATACATAATGTGTGTATGTACGGTAATAACCTATTTAAAGGAGACTCCGCTGGCGACAGAGACATATATAACAAGCTAATAGACGACATACCTACTGACGATACTCTTGCAAAAATAATGAAAGATGACACCGAAGATTTTAGGAAACTTCTCGACGCGTATAACACACTACAAAGCGACGAAGATATTGAACCTAACCCGGCAGAGAAGAACAAAGAGATAAAAACCCTTCATGCAGGACTGCAGTCAATTAAACAACAAGGAAGCGATGAGGAAAATATAAATGGTAGTAATATGAATGTGAAAATAGAAGACGATGGGGTTCATAACATCATATACAATATAAAACCTAACGGAGTGGGGCAAGAGAATACAACGATAGAAGAGGAAGGTGAAGATGAAGATGAGCTCTGAGGCACACATCAGTCAGCTGCTGTAAAATAATAGTGTGATTTTTTAGCGAATAATTGTGAGAAAAATTCTGAGGGTCTTTCTTTTTGCTTTTAGCCTTTTTGAAATAATGAGCACACTGTGAACGTGTGTTCATCGCTTACGAAGCTTATAACTTTAAATCGGACAACATGATGGTCACACATCAGCCGGCCACACTGAAAAGTGGTGAAGGTTTCTACCGAATTGTTATTTCAGGGTAAGAGGTGATCACCTCCAGCTTCCTCAAAACCACTTTCTTACAGTGCCAGTTAGCTAATCATCCGTATAAAAATTCATAAAAAAGACCAAATTCTTAGGAGCTATTACCAAGGCCGATACTGCCTGCTGTAACGGTCAAATAAACGTATAGATTCTTATCTGGCAATGTGTTGGTCACACATCGGTCGGCCAAAAAAAATACTGAGAATGTCTACCGAATTGTTATTTTAGTGTAAGAGGTATCACCTCCAGCTCCCTTAAAACCACTTTCTAACAGCACCCGTTGGCTAATCATTCGTATAAACATTCATAAAAAAGACCAAATTTTTAGGAGTTATTACCAAGGCCGATATTGCCTGCCCGCCTAAAGTTAAGATAGTAAGCGTTCGACCAATTAATCAAATTAATCATGACACCCATTTTTATTTGTTAGATGAGATAAATATTTAACCGTGACCTTAACGTGAGCTCCTGAAAATAAAATAGGTACGCCTGAGCGTGGTTTGTTAACAGTTCTAAAATGCGTAGTAAGTGGGTGTTAAAGGGTTACTGAAAATGAATACACGTTTAATCTAAAAATTGAATAGGGATTGTTTTTTAACACCGCGTTCAGGTGTTAAAAAACCATAAATGATAGTGAGATAGTCAAGGTATAAGCCACTCACTTTTACTTGTGTTGTTATAGGTAATAGGGACAGCCTAGTGCATTGGCTAATTAAAAACTTAAAAAGGTTTGAGATATGTATGAACAAGTAGAGAAGTCGAAAAAAAAATTAGAAGGACAGGCATCATACGCGAACAAATTACCCAGATATGAATACAAAAATACGGTTTGTTTCACCAAAACACCTAAAGCCATTATTCAAAAAAGAATGAATGTCAACAATATCAACTGCACAGATTCAGACTCGGAATTCCAAGCCATGGAGCAAGCTGTAAGGGCCAGCACTGATATTGTTCTACAAGCTGGCTGGGCAGCTATCAATCACAGGTTTTCAGAAACAGAGTTAAAAAGCATTATCGCTAACTGGATTTCAGGCGGAACCAGTACCTCTTCAAAAATTTGGGAGGCATTAGGTTATACGCCATCTGTTGCAAGGACGTGGGATTTTTCCTCTAACGAAGAAGCTGCTCGTACTTTGGTTGCAGAAGCCATGCGCCCACATGCAGAAGCCAAAGAAACAGCTCTGGCTGATGAAGTTTTTGATTCTGCCGAGATACTCACCGGTGTGCGACGCTATCTGAAGAAGGTAAGGTCTTATGTTAATAAAATTATTGCATTACGTTACCGGGATGATGATTGGCTGGATGACACCAGTATTTACGGCTATTACTATAACTCGCTGAGCTCTACACTTTGGAGTAAGGTCAGTGGTAAGAAGGCCACGACAATTAACGATATTCTCGCTAATCCAGATGATTACTCATTGGAATATTTGATACCTGCCGTTAAGGATATTACTCAAAAATTTTGGGACTGGTTTAATGGCCCAATTAATTCCCAGGAAGCTCTAGATCTTGCTAATAACTCCATCAATGTGCCTGCACATTTGAGCAATGCACATTATATTGATGCTGCTGGACTGCCTCAACATGAGCCTATTAATATCGTACGGCCCAATGGTATTATTGACGAGTCCAGTGCAACAATGCGTTGCCTGCGTAGCAAGGGCATGATCGTAGACCATGGCCCATCCTATAGTACCGGTAGAATGATGCAACTGGGCCGAGCTGTTGGTGCTACAGATGCAGAAATGGAAGCGGTGGCCTTAGGTATTTTTGCTTTCTGGAACAGAAAATATTGGCGTAGTACCAGTGGCATACATCAATACCACTTTGTTATGGATATGTTGAAAAACTATGTCCCTGCTATAGACAGCCTAAATTACCCCAACGATCTAGCCGCAGGTATGTCGGTAGGACTTACTAATATCAACAACACACGTTATCAAATAAACCCTCAGGCGACGGAGGGTAACTGGGTTGCTCCATAACAAAATAGTACGGTTTCACCCATTAGACAGCCGTTGTAAAGTAGTCGAGTGAATTTCTACCGAATTATTATTTCAGTATAAGCAGGTAGCCACCTGCTTTTCACTCGCCCCCGTTGTTTGTTTGCGCTGATGTCAAAAATGCATCTACATAAGTCATATATTTTTCATGATTAGTCAGTGCCTTATCAATCCTTACCCCCACTTTCATTTTTAACAAACCCATAAACCATCAAATTATTCGTTGCTTTTACCAAGAGAAGTAACTCCGACAATTCTAAAATCTAGCGCATGTCGATTAAACATAAGCGAGCTGTGCAAGCCGCTTCACAATTTCTCAAACACAGTTGATCTATGTATGCCCAGTTAGTAAAACCAAACGCGCAAAAAAGCAAATCCATCGACAGTGCCATTACCCAACGAAAGAATTTGGTTAGGCAAAAAAACGAAACTACACGTCATATTCATAAGACGGCTGTGCAGTGTAGAGGTGCCCACTCGAACACATTTCGCCTTGTTGTTAATGGCGTGGCGTGACGAGGAATGAGATAGAACACGCAATTGAACAATATACAATATACCTGGCGGCAATGGCGGCAATGGCGGCAATGGCGGTTATGCAGAGTAAAATGGGAATGCTGGGTTTGATGTGGTAATTTATGCACTCAATACGTTACCAGTTGCGACGGTAAGAAACGCTTTGCAGAATCACTTGCCCAACGCAATTCTTGGTCCAATAACGCGCACTGTTGAGCACTAAATATTGTCTTCACTTTAAAAACCATTCAAGCTGTTTTTCGGGCGATACTTAGGCATTACACTCGTATCGCTCCTGTCACTTAATTACATGCATCCCGTAAGTATATGAACAAGCAGTAAGTCTCGATATGAGAAGAGAGCCTGAACAGCTCTCTTTTAATATCGGTATACGTTTTACGATAACGCTTAAATAACCGCAGTTACGCCATTGGCGCAAGACCTGCCTTGCTCTGCATCATAATTCAATGCCCACACCATGATTCCACCATACTGCGGATTAGATAAGACATCGCCATTCTACTATCACCTAAACTCCTACTCACTTAAAACAACACTCCCTCAGATACACCATTATTTTCATAACATTTACCAATCGAGTCTGCCATTGCGCCATTAAGCTACATAACGACAAAAAACGCCTCTAGCAATAAAGGACACCAAGATATGAGCGAAACGTCAGTAAATGAGCAAGATCATACTACCGATCACGCTAGCGCGAGTGACGACGATACACCACAACATCAAGTTGAAACAAAAAACAGTGAAAGTAAGGCTGCAAGCACTAAAGTAACATTACTTGCGCTGATCGTTCGCGTTCTAGCATTTTTACCCGGGTTTACGAACCCACAAAGGGATGATGTGATCTTCGCTAATCATATCTTTAACTTTGGCGTAAAAGATATCCCAGACAACGACGTCGCCTATGCTAAAGAGGCAATGGAGTCAGCGCGTAGCTTTTACCATAAATACGCTCACTTGCTTGGCCTGCTTGTGGGTGGAACGATAAGTGTTGGCGTAGAGTGGCTACAGCATACCTACCCCGAATATCATGGGATTCGAGCTGCACACGCTGGCAGCGGCGTGGCTGCTGGTTGGGTCGTTAATAACATTATGAGTGAATACGAAAAACGTATACATCAGTTAAAAATAAAACTAGTTTAATTAAAAATACGGCTATCAATTAGCCTATGGTAAAAGGAAAAAATAATGAATACGGAATTAATCTATACTATTCAACCAGGTGACACTTTAACAAAAATAGCAAATGCCATTTCTGCATGCGCAGGTGTAACGCCAGAACACATTGAACAAGCCAACACGCTTACTGACCCAAATAATTTGCAAATAGGACAATTGATAGCGATTCCCTTTGTTCTCGGTGTTGGTGATTTGTCGTATACGATCCTCTCAGGTGATACCTATAGCAATATCTGTAGCCGATTAGCTCAAAGCACAGAGCTCTCAGTTGCTGACATCATTGTCGCAAATAAAGGTATAGAGCCTAACAACTTGCAAATAGGTCAATTATTAACGATCCCCTCAACTGAATGTGACCAAAGCAGCTCTTTATCTCCAAGCGCTGATGTTATGGGTTACTGGCACTGGACTTACTCTCAGGCAGCAAACCCAGGCAACGCAACAATCAGCCTTGCATTTAGCGGGTATGTTAATGTCAATGAAGTGCTGAGTAATGCTCAAAAAATAGAATCCAGTTTAACTGGCGGCAAATATGTTTGCTTTGGAGGCGGGAATCAAGCCGGTGCATTTAATATTCAAGCATTGGTCGGTATTTATGAGGCAATTCAGAGTAATTTATTGCAGGGCTATGATGGCATTGCGTTCGATATCGAAACAGGAGACAGCGGATTAACTCAAGATTTTCAGAAAGTCTTTGCAAAGGCCAAAAAAGCGGGGCTTGATGTCCTTGTCACCGTAAGCCACTCTGCCCCATACGGTATTAGTGATGGTAACGAAATGATGGGTACTTTTTTCGCAGATTCCAATATCGATATAATTTCACCGCAACTCTACACCACAGGTGAAGAGCCGCAAAATGACTACGCAACCAGCCTAGGAGTGCAGTGGAGTGAATTCGCTAATTGCAAAGCTAAAGTCGTACCAAGCTTGGTAAAAGATGCGTATTACCCAAGTGCTGTTAATTATTTTGCCAACCAAGGGGTAACACTTGCTGGCTACATTCAGTGGCAACAAACTAACGCACAATAACCTCACGGTTCCCTTCAAAATGAGTAGGCATTTGCCTACTCATCACATCATCACTTTTTCTCTGCTTTTCAATTGCGTGGTTAATACCAATCACATTCGTAACTTTTACCAAGTTGGTAAAAGCTACTCTCGCTAAAGTTAATTCAACCAATTACTTTTGCTAATTGTGTTGAAACGATACTTTATCCATTAACAAGGAGTTTAACCATGGCCGCAACGAACACTGATAACGTTGAGAAGCTATTAGAAAACACCAACGCCATTTTAGAACGGATGGCAAACAGTCAATCCCCTATCATTCAAGCCTATGCAGAAGTTGCAACTGAGGGAGCCAAGGGGTTTGTTTACAACGGTGTAATGAAGCCAAGTATTGCCCAAAGCTATACTAAAGAACACTATGAATTTTGTATTCGTAACTTAAATTGCAATGATAAAAATGGTCTTGATATTCCGCTCTCAGCGCAAGAAACAAACCGCATCACTGCAACCACAAATAATAACGGCTATGGCTTAAAGCTTATGCCTTTGTATCATTTGATAGAGAATGATAATTTGTACAAAGCGACACCCACAGAAGCAGATCTTCAAGATGTAGCTGAAGCTGTCTCAAAAGACGTGATCAATTTGCTTGAAAAAGCACATATTCCTATTGGCACTACGGTTTGGCTAAAACTGGCAAATGGCGACAATAGTATCAAACTCTACATTAAGGGTATTGAGCACAGCATTTTTCAAAAAGGTTATTCTGTAGGCATTATTGGAGATGATATTACCCAACAGCAACAAACAAATAGCAGAACGCTTGAATCGACTTATTCGCCGTTTGAAGAGTCCACCTGTGGCAGTACGATTAGAACCATGACCATAGGAGAGAATGACGGCACGTTCAAAATCTACTGGGCTGAGCAATAACTGCAATTAAACTATACAGCCGGTGCTTGCACTGGCTTATTGTATTTATGCAAAAGGCCCTTAAATACACGGTGCAATTAGGCGATACCATCGCAACGATTGCACATTTAATTAATGTCAGTGCTGGCATTCAACCTTGCGATATTGAAAAAGCAAACCCTAATATCTACACGACCCCTTTAACACCGTTTACGATATTAAACTCCCTTACCGTGATTCTGATGGCTTTTTAGAATATGTGAGTCAACCCGGTGATACTTTGCAGTCGTTCTTCGCCGTCTTATTGTGTTTAAAAGGTCCGAAAGTAAGTGACCTTGTTAGCCACAATGCTTTGCCACTCAATAACAACATCGATTTTCGACGCCTCCATGTTAATCAAACTCTATGAATACCAGTAATTCCTGAAAATAACCAAATCCTCCCCTAGATTTACCAATCCTTGATTTCATGACTTGTTTAATATGTGTAACACACCTTATTAAAGGACTCTAAACAGGATTGTTCATGTGGCAACAAAATACAGCAAACGTCATCGATGCCATTGACCCGATTACATCAAATGCCACTGATTTAACGCGAGATTGCGAGTGGCTATCACACATTATTACGCAACGACTAAATCACTATTTTGAACAGAACGCTGAACAAGCACATTTGTCAGTTACCGAGCCTGTACCAATTACACAACCCACGTCAGCCTATGGCAAATTCGTTGTTTCACATTCCCTCACTACATTAGAAAGGCTAGTCACAGTTTTAAGTTTAGTGCCCATCATTAAGCCTCAATTGTTTGATGTGCTATTGAGTATAAACGAACATACCAATCGCCCGTTTACAGAGTTTGGTATGGTGGAAGTGGCAGGTTGTGTGTATGCAACGGGCGCAACTGCCGCGTTTATTTTGAATGGCGATTGCATTAATGGGCAGCTGGCAGTGCTTGAGCAATTGCATACTAATACCAAATTTAAACGCCTATTAGAGATTCATGAAGAGCATTGCGAGCCGTCAAAACTAAAAGCGCCACTTAAACTTAATCCTGAGTTTAATCATGCGCTCACGATCGCAAAGCCATATCGCCCTGAAACCAGTCATCATTTCCCCGCTTCGCGTATTACCTCCAACATGGATTGGCAGGATTTAATAATACCAAAGGCGACTCGAGAGCAGTTAGAAGAGGTTATCGACTGGGTAAAACATGGCCAAACGTTGGCAAACGATTGGGGTATAGGAAAGCACCTCCGCCCAGGACTCAGAGCGCTTTTTTATGGCCCGCCGGGCACAGGTAAAACGCTGACTGCAAGTATACTTGGTCAAGCGGTAAACATGGATGTGTATAAAGTAGATTTGTCGATGATCACCTCAAAATACATCGGTGAAACGGAGAAAAACTTAGAGCAAGTCTTTACCTTAGCTGAGCATCGTAACTGGATCCTCTTTTTTGATGAAGCTGATGCGCTCTTTGGCAAACGCCAAACAACGCAGTCGTCAAACGATCAGTTTGCTAATCAAAATGTCGCTTACTTACTGCAACGCATAGAACGCTTTGATGGGGTGATTATTTTGGCGTCGAATTTTAAAGACAATATTGACGATGCGTTTTTTCGCCGCTTTGAGTCTATCGTGCAGTTTCCGGCACCAAAAGCAGAACAGCGCTTAACAATTTGGCAAAACGGATTTTGCAACAAAACCCAGTTAGCACAATGCGTTAACTTACCTCAACTTGCGGAAAAACACCCTTTAAGTGGCGCGGAAATTGTCAATGTGGTGCGTTTTGTCTCGCTTAAATTGCTTTCAGAGCAACGCACTATTGTACGACTTACCGACATCGAACAGGGGATTAAACGAAGCCAAGCACATCAAGCACAACCGAGGTGGTAAAAACACGCATGACTGCGCTGCTGGCTATTAAAAACACTTATTTATAGCGTGCTATTTAACAGTTTATCAATAAGTTAATCCAAAACTAATCGAATCGACTCGGATATTATGAATATCGGTAACAACCTAAAACGTAGATAACTACACAATTAATACTAACTAAGGAAGATAACATGGCTTTTCCAACTTCAGTAAACGACCAAATCACAGATGCAGTTACTCAGGCAAATGTAAAAGTACTCGGTGACGCACCTGCAATGTCAATGGGCAACTTGTTCCAAGCAACCTCGCAGGCTCTGGCAAATGCAGCGCATAATGCAACAACAGCGCAGCAACAAGCGGCAATTACGGCTCAGGCGGCGACGACTATGGGTGTCACTACCTTGTATTCAATTGACACCGCAAGCACCGGTATAGCGACTAAGAAAATTTTAGGCGCGAGCTAATCTATACACCAACCACCTGTGATAGCGCTGAAACACGCATTTTTAGGTGGCTTGGGTATAAAGGCACAGGCATTAGCCTGTGCTCTATTCTTACGTGAGATTAAAAAATGAGCTATTTAGAGTCAACAGAGCAACAACCCGAATTGGCGCCAGATAACGTGAGTGCAGATCAACCTAAACAGCAAGCATCTGCCAATGTAACTGACGCCTTTCAAGAACCTGACAACAACGACACGGTAAGCGTGATTGCTGACGAGTCATCGAATATGCCAATCCAACGAAACAGCACAAGCCTGATTTATGCACTAGGACTCGTGCATGTGGTTTTCCCCAATAAGGGACTAGAAAAGCAATTTTTGGCAGCTGCCCGGGCACTTGGCGTCAATGAAAAAAATTACTACGCCGTCTTTACCAATAACAATTCCACGTCAGAACCAGACAAGTATTTGTACCTTGCAGAGCAAGTTGACTGGGTATTGTCGATTGAAAGCGAGCGGGTATATGTCTTAACGCCAGCTTCTAAGTCGGAATTAACGGCTTTGATTAATACGCTTAAGCCTCCGGCTGATACGCTGGAACAAGTATATACCTGTGTAATTGGTAATGCCTATTGGCAGGACAATAGCTTAGGGCTGGAAGCGGTTCTTTGTCAGCAAGTTTATTCTCATACAATGAGTGAATTGCACGATACGATCAAAAACATTTCTACAGCTGAAACTAACGCAATACAAGACGTGATCAAATCGTTAGAGCTGGCGCCTAATAAAGGCCGCTCTAATGACGATCGCGCTAAGAATTTTATTGCCTTTCGCTACCCCGATATATACGCACATACGCATTCAATGCAAACGGGCTCGGCAAGTGGCAAAAGTGCATCACTTATCAAAATTGGTTTCACGCAGTTTGACGCCTCATCAGAACATTCAATTGTCGACATTACTTTTACCTACCAAGAGAACAGCTCTGAAAAGAAACACAGCTATTTTTGCCGTGTTGATGTCTCTGGGTTGTATCCATTTATAAACACAGCAATTCAACCATTTACACCTATTCAGCCTAGGTTATAAACGGTGTTCGAGGAAAGATCTAAGATGAACTTATCAACCAATACATCAGGTACTGAACAAACCAGCGCTAGTGACTCTACAACGCAGGACGCGGTTATCCAATGCAATCATGCAGGGGCTTTTGAGAATGTCTATGCCATCGGGTACATCAAACCTTTTTTCTCGACACTCGATTTGGAAAAACAGTACGAAGCAGCGGCAAAAGTAGTAGGCAAACCGACGACTAACTACAGCGATATTTTTAATTACAGTGTGACCAACCAGAATCAACCCACACTAAACTATCGCCCATTTATGTATTTGGCAAAACAAGCAACATGGGTGTTAACCGTGAACAATGTTGATACGTTTGAGCTAAAACCGAGTACACCAACCCAATTAGACGCGCTTATCGCTGCAGCCGGATTACCGACAAACCTGTTTATACTTGTTGGACAAACACAGCATCATGAACCTGGCTTTAAGCCAAGTTTACCCAAGGTGCGCGTGGAGCATTTAATTGACATAACGAAATTGCAAGCAGCTCATAAAACGACAAGCTCAAGCAAACAACTGACGTTCCCAGCGATTAAGCCCAACATTGGCCGCACAGCAACAGCGCGTGCAACAAATTACCTGACAACCCATTTTGGCCAAATCAATCTTAGCGAAGCAAACACGGACATTATGGGAGCCATTAGCGAAATACACTTTGAGATACAGGCAAACCTCAGCGACAGACAAATTATCGAGTTTATTTTAACGAGTCCAGATGCCAACCGTTACGCCTGCTCCATTGATGTATCTGACCGCTACCCGTTTGTTGCCTCACCGCTAGCCCCATTTGCCAAAAGTAACTAGGAGCACGTAATGATTCACCACAACACACAACTAAAACAGCAACCACAGGTTAACCCTAGTGTGCTTCAACGTGAGATATCTGAGCACTTTGATGTTGACGCCCAGCTTATCAATGAACAAAGCGTTTACGTGATCGGTAACATCAATGCGAAGTTTCCAACACTTAACCTTGAAAAAGAGCTCAATCAGAATAGCTTGATGTCATCCGAAGCCTTGCCGATGTTGGAAAACGTTAATGACAACATTGCGCTAGAGCAGCTAAACCGCAACCCTCAACGCCACCAGCAGCTGTTTACTGGGCTAAGCCAACCAGGTAACCGTTACATTGCGCGCAGTATGGATTGGACACTCGACAATCGCTACAACGAACAACAATACTCACTGTTGATAACCACAGAAGAATTGCTTAACCAATGTATTACCGCATTAGGTAGGAGCGATACCAATAGCTTTGGACAAGTTGCGGTCATTGGCAAGGCAACCGTTGCTGGCGAGATGCATGTTACTGCAATTATGCCCATTTCGGTGATGCCATTTGGCCAACTGCTCCACGGTGATAACAGTAATAACGCAAACTTTTCGAAACTGATGGACGAGATCACCCGACTAGACTGCTCTAGCGGTTGCACTGATGGAACACGTGCGCTTAATTTTGCTCTGTACAATAACCCTGAAGTCTACAATCAATCCTACAAGCTCTACTACGGCGCCAGCGCCAATGGCCCGAACCCCAGTGGCTACCAGTTAATTGACGTTGATGTGGAAACCGCATTTAGCGGAGACCGCATCATTGCTAATGTGGTATTCAAATATCAAGGGATTAACACTGGCGCATTGCAGTTTTGGTTTAGCCGCGTGGATGTAACAGGTGAATACCCTTTTACCATTGTCCCTTGGCTACAATTTTTACCAAACCGTGAAGGGTAGCAAAGTCAAGCCAAGAACCGTTTCAAGGATCGGTTCTTGGACGACATTACAATAAATATTCAGTAGAATGGCATCGCTTAATTCAATGGGTGACTCCATTGCCCCTGTTGTTTCAAAAATACTAATAATAAGGACTTGAGTATTAATGAAAAAGTTTGCCTTTTTAACACTTATTTTGCCATTTACAGCGATTGCAAACCCTTTTGACTGTACAGCTGAGTTTGAGTGGCTCAAAACCACGTTTGAAAATAATGATGCCGGTTTTGAATATGCTGTTTCTACAAAGGGTGAAAGTAGCTATAAAAGTCACAATGTTGAATACCTTAGCGCAGTTAAAAATAGTGGCTCAGCAACTGAATGCCATAAACAACTAAACGGCTGGTTGTCGTTTTTCCGTGATGGGCATATTGGTATTGGGCTTAATGTTAATGGCGAAGAGTTACAAAACAAAACGTCTAAAATTCATGAGTTTAATGAATTAGCTTTTAGTCAGTATCTTGATACCAAACAAGAAGAGGATTGGGAGGGGATTTGGACATTCTCGGGCTATACACTTGCGTTGAAAAAAGAAGGTTCGAACTATAACGCTTACGTTATTGAATCGAGCAACGAAAGTTGGAAAAAAGGGCAAATTAAATTCACAATTCATGATAGCGGCAACGGCACACATACAGTGAGCTACTACATGTCAGATCACTCTTTACGTTCTATCGATTCGATAAGTAACCTAGATAAAAACCATTTATTGATAGGTAAAAATTGGTTAACGCTGTCACGTCAGAATGAAAAAACTGTGAGCGCACCATCGGTTACTCAATATGTGAAGCTTATGGCGGCGCGCAAACCACTATTTGAGGTTTTATCAAATAAAACTGCATTACTCAGAATTCCGTCATTTGATCATAGTTTTAAAAAAGAGATTGATAAGGTTATTAAAGATAATTTAGACACCATTTTGCAGACGGAAAATTTGATTATCGATATACGTGGTAACGGCGGTGGCAGTGATGTTAGCTATGAAGAGATCTTGCCAATTATTTATACCAATCCTATCCGCACTATCGGCCTTGAGTTTTTATCTACAACACTTAATAACTCTCGCATGCTACAGTTTATGGAAGATGATAACTTTAGCGACGAAGACAAAGAATGGGCAAAAGAAAGTTACAAAAAGTTAGAAAATCGCTTAGGTGAATTTGTTAATTTGGAAGACGATACGGTCACGGTTGAAACATTCGAGCGTGTTCATCCACTGCCTAAAAATGTTGGTGTATTAATTGATAATCGCAATGGAAGCACGGCAGAGCAATTTTTATTGGTGGCCAAGCAAAGCAAGAAAGTGAAACTGTTTGGTGTGACAACCCGCGGCGTTTTAGATATTTCGAATATGTATCAAGTTCAGTCACCAAGTAAACATTTCACACTCTATTACAGCTTGTCAAAGAGCTTTAGAATTCCAGAGATGGCGATAGACAGTAAAGGCATTCAACCTGACTATTACATTGATGCGAGCGTGCCGGCTTTCCAATGGATTGATCACACACAACAGATCTTAGAAGCGCGTTAATTCGTTTTTGCTAAATTGAATTAGTTCAGACGAGATCTGATACTGAGGTTTGTAACGCCAGTCATTTTGAAAAAGGTTATCGTTTTACGCGTTAACCTTTTTCCTAAATGTTAATAACTTAGCGTTTTGAATTGTGCTTAATCTAAAACACAACATGTTTTGTAATTAACGTTCACCTTGCACTTCAAATTCGTCGTCAATTAAGCGCGCTTTGCCGTCTTCTTCAACGCGCCATAATTCGCGATGTACAACACCATACGCTTTATTCATTGTCCATTTTGAGCTAAGAATAAAGCTCTTATCATCGAACTTTGACCATGCAACATCTGTGTATTCAACGTCTTTAAATCCTTGTTTAATGATCCCTTGCCAGAAAAATTCAATCTCTGTAGTGCCTTTAAACGTACCAAAAGGGCGAGCATGCATTACGGCATGTTTACTGTATTGTGCAGCACAGCCAGCTGCGTCTTGGTTGTTAAATGCGTTTTGCCATGCCGTAATACTATCTTTACAGGCGTTTAAAATCTGTTGTTCAGTCATCTTGCTGTCTCTTAGTTAGTAATGAGTGGCTAGATTAACGAGCTACTAAGTGCTAAAAAACAGATGTAATAGAAATAACTGTTTTGCTATACAGAACAATAAATATGAATCGACTTAAGCAAATGATGATTTTTGCCCATATTGTTGAGGCAGGATCGATATCGGCAGCTGGTGAACAACTCAACTTATCGAAATCAGTAATAAGCCAAAACTTGAAACAGCTGGAACAATCGCTGGGAGTTGTTTTACTCAAGCGCACAACACGTAGGCTGTCACTGACAGATGTGGGGGAGCGTTTTTACACCAAGTGTAAAACAATTAACTCGATTGCGGACAATGCTTGGGAGCAAGCGCAAGCTTATTTAGCTCAGCCAAAAGGGCGTATTCGCATTACTGCGCCAAATGCCTTAATGGAAACGTTAGTAACGCCAGTGATTGCAAAGCTAATGAAAGACTATCCAGGGTTAAAGCCAGAACTGATAAGCGCGGATGAACAGCTTGATTTTATGGCAAACGATATTGACTTGGCGATTAGAGTTGGCAGATCTGCAGACAGTAACTTGACGCAAAAACGCATTGGGTCGTTTAATGATGTATTGTGTGGTGCAGTGGGGTTTGAGCCGAAAAACATCGATACATTGCCCTACATTGCAAATGTTTGGCAGGGGAATAGCATAAAACACACGTTTACGAGGCCAGATGGCTCTGAACAACTTTTCTCTACTGAGGCGCAATGCACCACGAACTCATTTTACGCGTCTGTGGCATTAATTAAAGCCGGTGCGGGTATTGGGATTGTTCCAGATTTTTATTTGTCGCGATTCGATAGTGAATTAGTACCGGTAGACTCAAACCTTAAATTGCCTAGCAACCCGGTTTTTGCAATTCATCCTTTTGGTAAAAACCAACCGATTAACGTTGTAGTGTGTGTAGAAGGTATCCAGAAACACTTACAAAACTTAGTGGGCGATAGCTAATTTTTGTGGCAATTTTAGGATGCGCAATCATGAGGTTTTTTACACTATGAAAAAAGCATTAACTCACCTTTAATTTAAGCAGAATTACCCCCTTTAATTTCATGATTATAATGATAAAAGTGACTAGCCGCATTTCTCCAACTAGTCACTGCTGTTAAGTAATCACCGGTAATTTATCTATGTATTTGATTAAACTTAACGCCAATTTAACTACTGAGGTTGATAAAGCGGTTGGCTCAAACTCCTTGCTTACAATTTTGCTTTAACGTCTCTAACTAAGGTGTTTATGGCAATTGAATGGCTTTCAAATATATTGTCGTTTGAAAAAATGGGGTATGACTGCGCTGGTTTGAGCCCAATACCTTCAGATATTTTGCCGTCACTTTCTTGATATGTTTCATTAGATAGGCCTAAATGCCAGCCATTTAGAAGTGTTTTATCTAATACATCGGAGTGATTTCCTCGTGTTGTATCACCAACATGAATCACGTTAGGAATTGCTCTCATCGCCATGGTAAAGGTTTCAGCCGCACTAACGGTATGGTCGCTTGTTACTAAATAGACAGGCTTAATATACGGTGGCTCATTTGCTGTGTTTACATAGAACTTTTGAGGTACGGTAGGGCCTCCTAACGCGGTTTTCGAATATGCCAATCGCTGCTTCGTATTGAAGTATTGCGCAATGACTAAGCCAACTTCATCATGTCCACCACCATTGGCAGTAATATCAAAAATAATCGCGTCGCTGGCAGCGAGTGTTGCCATAATGGTATCCATAGCTTGCTGGATTGCCAACACATCATCTTGAATAGAGCCACTTTGTGAAAAGTTCTGCATGCGTTGAAGATTGATGTAGCCAATATTGTCAGTCATACCCCAAATAATGAATTTACCTATATCGTTGGCACTTTCGTTTAAGATGGCGGTGCGCACTTGGTGTTTGTAATGCTCATACCAATGTAAACGGAAGGTGCGTTCGTCCTTAATTTCATTTTGTTCTTTGAACGCGCGCGATAATGCTGGGCGTAGAATACGGGATTCATTCGGCTGAAATCGCTTTGATGTATCGTTTATACGTGCAGATAAAAACAAATGAGCGTCGTCTAATTTCTTTATCATATTTGAAAAGAGATTAAACAGTTCAGTTTGTGACATATCGTCGTTCACTTTCGGCTCGTACTGTTCGATAATTTTTGGCCAGTCCTGCTGGTATGTCTCAAAAAAGGCATAGTGTTCTGCCATGGTTTGAGTAAAGTAAACAAAATTGTCTGTAGGGTTTTGATTGGGTGACGTTAAACACTTATCGATGACGCTTTTCGCATCCTTATTGGGTAACCGATTAAAATAATAGCGCGTCGAATTAGGAGTTTCACTCACCCAAATATGTTCATCTGTTATAGTATGGAATACGGCCATATGAGATGCGATATCGGCACTGCTCATCGCTTTTTGCACGCAACCTACTCGTGTTGTATCAAAGAGTTGCATTCCGTTGGCATCAATTTTCATTAGATAGCCATATCCTTGCGACTGCCACACCCCCGAATGTTCTGCAATATTAAAGGTTGATGATGTTGGAAAATTAGGGCGATTATCGCATCCTGCCAATGCGAGTACGCCACTTAGTATTAATGTTTTTAAAATTTGCATAGTCACGCTCATTTATTGTCCATAAGAACCTTGATACTATGATTTTGTTTGTTTTTTTCGTCCGTCTAAGCTGATTAGTACACATTAAATAAACTTACTTATTGCGATTTTGTGTGTGCCCAAGGAAATTTACGTGGAATTAAAACTAGAAAGTGCTATTCAAATTTTGCTTGTAGGTGCATCTTTTGGCGTATGTCTATTCATTCTTGCGCATTTGTGGCTCAAAGAACGGGTGACATCAGTCCGTTATTTGGGACTATTTTATGGTGCGAACATCGCAAATATTCTTGATGAATGGTTTTGGCATTTTGGTGTATGGCAAGTAGCACCCATATTAACCAACGCATATCTGCCTATTTTATATTTGATCGCTCCTAGTTTTTATCTGTATGTAAAAGGGTTAACAGATCCTAGTTATAACAACCGTTTATTGGCAAATGTAAAGCATGGTATTGGGTTTATCGTAAGTTTCTCGGTGTGTGTACCTTATTATGCTCTCGATAGCGATATCAAACTCGCCCGCTTATCTGCTCCATCGGGTACGTTAGAGCATTTAGGTTTAACAACATTAGGGCCAACCATTGTTTTATTGTTGTTATTGCCGTTTTCGCTTTGCTACGTTATCGCCATCGTTAAGTTGTTAGCTCAACATCTCAATACTATAAAAAGTTATTTTTCTAATATCGATAATCGCAATTTATCATGGATCCGCTGGTCAATTATCGCTTTGTGTATTGCGTTCGCTGTATCAACGATCCGCATATTTTTACCCGAGCGGCTCTCAGAAGAAGGATGGCATAATATCTTCTTCTTAACTTTTGAGCTGTTTTGGCTTGTGATCGTTGGCGTACTATCAATCACTCAAGGCCCAATCTACAAAAGTGAAATTGAGTCAGAGCGAGCGCTACTTTGTGCTGATAAACAGCAAGGGAAATATCAAAACTCGCCAATGCAATATAGCGATATTGAACGAATCAAAAACAAACTGAACGCAGCCATGGCTGATGGCTTTTACAAAGATCCTAACCTTACCTTAAGGAAACTGTCTGATTTAACTGGAATAGCTGAAATTAGGATTTCTCAAGTGCTAAACACAGCCATGAATATCGGCTTTTATGATTTTATTAACAGTTGGCGAATTAAAGCGGCATGCAAATCTATTGAGCAATCTGAACACACTATTTTAGAGGTTGCATTTGAAGTAGGGTTTAATTCTCGCTCCACGTTTAATCAAGCATTTAAAAAGCACGTTGGGAATACACCAAGCGCATACAGAAAACAGCTTATTACTGAACCTAACGCATCTGAAATTTGACGAAGATTGCAATCAATAGAACCCAATCCTGAACTGTACAAGACGAAAAGCGCATTTTGTTTTATGTTTAGAAGCTAAAACAATGGGCTGTAGGCTTATCGAGTGAATCTTAAAGTTCGCAAACATTATCAATTTAACATCAAGTACTCTTTGTTTGTCGCAGTCAGTTAACTTAATCAACGCACTTAAAGTGAAAATAATGAAGCATAAACACGTAACTAAAAATCAGTATGAGCATCGGTTGCTTAATGTCATTGACTATATCTATGAACATGTCGATGGAGAATTGGACGTGAATGCCCTAGCGGATGTTGCCTGTATGTCGAATTATCACTTTCATCGTATTTATCGTGAATTTGCTGGTGAAACGATCAATGTAACAGTGCGGAGAATGAGGTTATTGAAGGCTGCGGCGCTTTTATTGCGGAGCAACTTAACCCAGCAACAAATTGCGAAAGAGGTTGGTTATGGCAGTGTTGAAGCATTTAACCGTGCGTTTAGTAAACACTATGGTGAAACACCCCACCAATACCGAATAACGCGCGTTGAAGAAAGGGTAACCTTGCTCTATCCCAAGTCTAACAAGGAGTACACCATTATGTATCAAGTTGAACAACACACTGTGCCTGCCATGAGCTTAATTGGCGTTGAGCACAAAGGTGACTACATGAAAATAGGCCAAGCGTTTGAAAAGCTATCTGTGATGGCAAGTAAGCTCGGTCTTATTAATGAAAATACACGCTTTTTTGGCATTTATTATGATGACCCAAAAACGGTTGAACAAGATAAACTTAGCGCGAAGGCATGTATCTCAGTTGATGTAACTCAACTACCTGAAGAGCATCAGTTTGAACTGTTAAATATACCCTCATCCAAAGTTGTTTCACTATTATTTGAAGGCGACTACCCTGAGCTAGAAAAGCCTTATGATTGGCTATTTGGTGAATATTTGCCTCAAAGTAATTTCCAACTTAAGGACTTTCCACCGTTTGAAGAATATTTAAATGATGCGAAGAACACACCGCCACAGCAGCTATTAACCCGTATATACTGTTTAACGGCTTAACAATAAGAACCTAGCGATTGCTAGGTTCTTATTTTTACTATTTTTTAATTACTTCTAACACACCTTGATGATCTAGAAAGCTCCTTTTGGTATCCAGATAAATGAGTAATATATGGCTATCCGTTACTTAAAATAAACTAATTAGACAATAAATTAGATGTTTTACACGAAACGATTATGTGTCTATGAGCGTCACTCGCTTACCGTTTTTGTCTATTACAAGTTCACCATCTTCTTTGGTTAAAGGCCCTCTAGGTAGCCGGTCAAGTAAATCAAACACAGTTTCACTAGGGCGACATAGCTTCACGCCATTTTTTGTCGCAACAATTGGCCTGTTAACTAAAATGGGGTGCTTTAGCATATGTTCTAGAATGTGTTCATCAGATACACCATCCTCTGGCAGTCCCAGCGTCTTGGCTGGCGACTTGGTTTCACGTAGTAATTGGCGAGGGGTTAACCCTGTTGCCGCTAATAGTGCTAAAAGCTGTGGCCGTGTTCAGCCTTCTTTTAAATATTCAATCACCACAGGGGTATAGCCAGATTCTCGAATAAAGCGCAGCGCATTTCGCGATGTCCCACAGTCGGGGTTGTGATGAATAACAATCATAGTTACTCCTTAAACCACTGCCGGGTTTTATTGGCAAATGCAACCAAAGACAGCATTACAGGCACTTCTACCAATACGCCAACGACAGTTGCTAATGCTGCACCTGAATGCAGGCCAAATAAGGAAATAGCCACAGCCACGGCAAGTTCGAAAAAGTTTGAGGTGCCAATCATGCAAGCAGGAGCTGCCACGTTGTGGGGTAATTTCATTTTTTTCGCGAGTAAATAGGCAAATGCAAAGATCCCATACGTTTGGAGCAATAAGGGAATTGCAATTAATACAATTGCCACCGGGTTGCCTAAAATAGTTTGCGATTGAAAACCAAACAGCAATACCACGGTGGAAAGTAGCCCAATAATCGACCAAGGCTTTAGCTTACTAATAAAGTGATTGAGCTGAGTGTGGTTGACTTTTTTGTCTAGTAATTTACGGGTAAAAACGCCCGCGAGTAAGGGAATAACAACATACAGCAATACTGATAAAACAAGCGTATCCCAAGGGACTGTAACATCCGTCACGCCGAGTAAAAATACAGCGAGTGGGGAAAAAGCAAATATCATAATCAAATCATTTACTGATACTTGTACCAAAGTGTAATTGGCATCGCCTTTAGTTAGTTGGCTCCAAACAAATACCATTGCTGTGCACGGTGCAACACCGAGCTAAATCATACCGGCGATATATTCATTAGCGGTTTGTGGGTCTACCCAACTGAAAAAAATATTTTAAAAAATAGCCAACCAAGAAACGCCATGCTGAATGGTTTAATAAGCCAGTTTACGATTAATGTTAACACTAGGCCTTTTGGCTTTTTGCCGACGTCTTTAATCGCTGAAAAATCGACTTGCACCATCATAGGGTAAATCATTAACCAAATGAGTACCGCAATCACAATGTTCACATGTGCAAACTCTAAACCAGCTATAACAGTAAATAGGTCAGGTAGAAAGCTACCTGCGACAATACCGGTGACAATTGCCAGTGCGACCCAAACCGATAAGTAGCGTTCAAATAATCCCATAATATGCTCCTGACTATTTGCAAGTATTCGCGTCCGTTTGAGCGGACTTAAGGCGAGTTAGTGTATTTTGAAAATAGGGTTTATTATTAGCTGCACTGAGAGTAAGTACCTGCTTTGCCCAATTAGGTAGTTCATTGTGTATTTGGTAGTAAACCCATTTTCCCCGTCGTTCATCCCGTAACAAACCGCATTGTCTTAGTGATGCTAGATGACGTGATATTTTTGGCTGATCTAACTCAAGTGCGCTTATAAAATCGCAAACACATGCTTTTTCAACCTGCGTTAATAACAATAAGATATGCAAACGGGTATCGTCTGCTAGGCATTTGTAAAATTGAAGTGGATCCATAGTATTTT
>NZ_JAKFZO010000030.1:0-46082 GCF_021654175.1 Pseudoalteromonas sp. MMG024 | reverse complement strand
CTGCGTGAACCAGTTGCAGATAAAAAAGAACTGGAATTTAGACCATTTACCTTTGCAGAGTACAAAGAAGCCCTTGCCGAAGCTGGCAGCAGTGAAGAAAAGCGCGAAGATGCGTTTATTACACTGGCAACAGGTTTAACGCAAGCAGAAATTGAACAGCTTAAAACACCTGATAAAAATACTATTGATGCACACGTGATTGATTACACAACCCGTGATGCTGCGTATTTCTTTTTAAAAGACGGTGTGGAGCTTGATAAAGACGCGCCTAAGCTGCTGCATCCGATTGAAAGTTATGACCGTGTAACGCTAAAAACACCAAGTGTTAAAGCCTCGCGAATGATGAATAAAGTGCAAAACACGGCAAATAATCCATATGCACAGGCAGAATATATCACGCAGGCATGTACTGAGTTAATGCCGCATGAAATCGAAAGCTTATCATTGCCTGATTGGAATCAACTGCAGGGCCGAATTTCTGATTTTTTGAATCTGGGGTCAGATTCCTTTCAATAAGTGACATCGAAAATGTATCTGATGCGTTGCTGTATTCGTTCAATACATCAGATACTGAGCTGGACAACTGGCCCACAGATAAAGCCCTCCGTCGTTATAAACTAGCAATCACTAAGGTTGAGAATAGCTGATGCAAAGTAAATATACTGTTGCTGTTGCAGCAAAGGACCAATACTCAAAACCTATTGAAGCCGCAAGCGCTGCTCAATCAAAATTTACACAGCAATTAACAGCCAGTCGCGCAGAAATCAAAAAACTATCAGGCGCACAGCGTGATTTAAAATCATTTGCTCAAAGTAAAGAAAGCGTATCGCAGCTCAACAAAGAACTTGCGGCAATGCAGGCTCAACTTAAAAAAACAAATAAAGAGCAAGGCGCACTTGTTGCACAGCAAGTTAATTTATCAAAAGATAAGAATCATCATGCTGCAGCAATTGCAACCATTGAGAAAAAAATAGCCGAAATCCGAAAGTTAGAGGATTCGGGTATCAATTTATCGAAAACGCAGCGTGCTAATTTTAAGCGTGAAATAGCTGCGCATGAAAACAGCATTAAGCAACACCAGCGCGAACTTAAAGCGATTGCGAAAAAAGACAAAGCGGTTGCCGCTAGCATAAAACTAACGAATGCTGATGCAGCTGCGCGTAAAAAACAAATTAAAGGCTTGTCGACACGTTATGAGCGTGAGCAAAAGCATTTAAATGCGTTGCAACGAGAGCTGACAAAAACAGGCATTAAAACCGATGATTTAGCGGCTTCACAAGCAAAGTTAAAGCGTAAGACCGATGACGCGAATAAATCATTAAAAGCGCAGCAAGCAGGGCTTAAGCGCGTTGCTGAGCAAGAGCAGCACTTATCTAAGTTACAAGATAAACGAAACGGCATGGTCGGTGATACGGCAAAAGTGGCCGTTGGTTTGTATGCCGCAAAAAGCACTGTTGATACCGCAGCAGACTTAGAGTCGGCAATGGTTGAAGTAGTCAAAAAGGCCACGTTTAAAAATAAAGATGGCTTTGAATTAAACCAAGCCACACAAGCCATGCGCTTAAATCAGTTAGAGCGTTATATCTTAACGAGCGCCCCCGATTTAGGTTTGCAACCGGGCGAACTGGCAAACATCGTTGCCAGTGGTGCAGGCTCAAACATTGCGAGAGCCGGTTACGAAATCGAAGACTTAAAACGCTTTTCAACGCTTGCGGCAAAAATGGCAAATGCATTTGATGGTCTAACCGCAGATGCTGCAGGTCAAAGTGTAGCAGCGTGGAAAGCGTCGATGAGTCTAAACATGGAGCAGCTTGAACGCTTAGCTGGTGCAATCAATCATTTGTCAGATAACTCCGCAGCAAATACTACCGCAATCACTGATGTGATGACTGATGTTGGCAGTGTGATTATGTCGGCAGGTATGAATGAAGTGCAGGCTGCATCGTTAGCTGCGGCTATTTTAGCTGCAAATGGTAACAAGGCTGAAATGGGGCGTACTGCTGCTAAAAATTTAGCAATTAATATGACGCTTGGGGATTCGGCTAGCGGCCCTAAAAAGCAAATGTGGAAATCACTAGGTTTTGATCCAGTGCAAATTGCGAAAGACGCACAAGCAGACGCAGCAGGCACAATGTATAAAGTGTTTGAGGCAATACGCCAAGAGCCAGTAGATAAGCATACTGCCATAATAAACACGCTATTTGGCACAGAATCAATCGGGTCCATGACTACGTTAATCAAAAACATGGATGAAATGAAGCGTGTAATGTCTGTTAGCAACGATGAAGTGGCGCTTAGAAATTCACTGGATAATGAATTTAATAAACTACTTGGCACTGCTAATTTCCAAAAACAGCGCTTATCGAGCGCGTTTACGGGGATTCTTGCTGCTGTGGGTACTGAACTGTTACCTGTTTACACCAAAGGGGTTGAGGCGCTAGCAAACACCATTGAGGCAGGCACTGAATTCATTAAAAACAATGAAGAAATTGCAGGCGCAGTGATTAAAGGTGTGGCTGCATTAGCCGCGCTAAAAGCGGCCCACACAGCGTATCGACTTGGTGCGTTGACGGTTGAAATTGCCCTTGGCAAACGCAAGTTAAGCGAAACTCAATTAGGTATGACAGTGGGTAAGACCGCTGGCAAAGCTACCCTTGCGGCCAGAGCATTAGACATGCTTAATCGCAGCCTTGACCGCACAGCCAGAGGCGGTGCAGGTGGCGGCTATTACGGTGACTACGACAGTGCAGACGGTAAAAAACGCCGTCGCAGAGGTCGTCGGGGCGGCAAGTTTAATAAAATGGCGCGTATGGCCCGTAAAACGAAAATGCCGATAGTGGCTAATGTTGCCGCAGCTGGTCTAGTGGCTTCATCACTCGCGGATAGTGACACGGTGTCAACGGCTGAAAACGTCGGTGGCATTGGTGGTTCAATGGCAGGTGCAGCCGCAGGTGCTGCGCTTGGCTCGATTGTGCCAATTGTTGGCACAGTGGCAGGCGGCATTATTGGTGCAATCTTAGGTGATACGCTTGGTGCAATGCTAGGTCGCGAAGTTGGTGAAAGCTTAACTGAAAAGCCCGAAGATGTTGTAAAAAAACAGCAGCAAAACAAAACACAGTCCGAAAGCGAAAAACCGCTTACTGTGCGTGTTGTTCAGCTCGATGCTAAGTCACCTGCCGTACTACCAGAAAAGCCTCATTTTGAACTTGATAATGTCATTAAAACGCAGTCACTCACTGCGAATGTTAAGCCATTACAAAACATTCAAAAAACCGAAAGAACAGAGTTAAAGGTGGACTATCGCCCGACGATTCATATTGCGGGTGACGCGGATGAAAAGAAAATAAATAAGGCGTTAGAAGAAAGCCAAAAAAGCTTTATGGATGAGCTGCGTAAAAACGCGCCTAATTTGTTTACTAATGATGTTAACGACCGTCTTGATAACACGTTTATCGACGGAATTCCGACAGGGTTTGATTACTAATGAGACAAGCAGTTTTAAGTAATTCAGCAGGTGATTTTGTATTTAGTCCGTTTAATGCTGATGCCACTATTGTCAGCATTTCTGAGGTAAGTGGCGCAGGCTTTAAGTCATCAGAAGTGCTAAACGGCAAGCCTCGACAAGACCTGTCAGGCGGCAAATTGGACCAAGTACAAATCACCGCAGAGGCGTTTGGCGGCACAAGTACAGCAGTGCTTGAGCCGCTTCATACGTTAAAAGATGCCGATGAGCCTGTGGTGTTTATCGAGCATATTAACAATCGCGGCCTTTGGACGATTAAACAAATTCGCAAAACGAAAGAAGAAATTCAGCCAAATGGCCTTACACGTAAAATTAAGTTTGCGGTGCAATTGGAGGAATTTGCGAATGCCTAAAGAAATTCGAACAATTGATGGTGACACCATTGACGGTGTGCTTTATCAGCACCTTGGCGATTACAGCGCTAAAACAGAGGATAGTTTTTACAAGCTAAATCCAAATGTGGCGCGTATCGGTGCGGTGTTGCCTGCAGGCGTGACGTTAATCATTCCTGATCCAATTGTTGAGCAGTCAAGTGAGCGTTTGAGCGTATGGGATTAATAAACTATACCCCGCAATTTTTGATTTCGGGTAATGATGATTTAAACAAGCTAACTGAACACCTGGTGTTAATTGATTCACCCGGATTAGTGGCCGACACATTAACGCTTACGGTGAATATGAAAAACATTCCTCGTTCGCAGTGGCCGCGCAGCGGTGATGAACTGCATTTGAAACTAGGCTGGAAAGAAAGCGGTTTAGTCGACATGGGTAAATTTACAGTGTCAAAAGTTAAGCCCGTTTATTTACCAAAAAAGGCCATTATCATTGCATCCCCCGCGCCATTTAATGCGCAAGCAGGCGGCAAAAAAGTCAGACGTTCGGAAACTTACACGGATTGCACGTTAGGTGATTTAGTTCGTTACTGTGCGAATCGTCTTGGTTTATCGTCGCGGGTGCATCCCGACTTTGAAAATAAGCAAATAACGCATATAGATCAAAAAAACGAAAGTGATCTGGCGTTCTTATCACGTTTAGCCCTGCGTCACGATGCGGTGGCCAAGCCGATAAACGGTTTATTAGTGTTTAGCAAGCGAGGCCAATCAAGGTCGCTGTCAGGCCAGAATTTACAACCAATCCCGTTGCAGTTATATGAGGGCAAGAAATCGCCCCACAATGCGTTTAAAAGCGTTTCTTTTGTTGAGCCAGAGCGCGAGATTTATCGAGGTGTGATTGCTGATTGGTACAACCAAGACCAAGCCGAAATAGTTAAATTTCAAGTTGGACAAAGCCCATTCAAACAATTGCCGGGTCGCTTTGCTGATGAACAAAAAGCAAAAGATGCTGCAATTGGTGAGTTGTCGAATATGGCGAGAAACGGCATTAAAGCTACTTATACAGTGGCGGGTGAACCGATGTTAATGTCTGAGGGGCCAGTCAACTTTACAGGGTTTGACGAGGACCAATTAAACGGTGATTATTCTAATGATCGTGTTGAACACGTAATGACACCGGGTTCAAGTTATGTTGTTAATGCTAATTGCAGCGCGGTATTAAACTAATTGTAAAATTAGTTTAATAATTCTCAAATGATCCTGTACGATGGAAAAGTTTTAGTTTAATGCTAAATTTATATGGAAAATGTATCACATGTTGTGATACATTTTATTGCGTCGCTTGCAGTAATTATTGATTTTTTGCGACGAAACGAAAATCTAGACACAAAAAAAGCCGCATTGGCGTGCGACTTTCTTTGCTCTTACAATGAAAAAACAAAAAACCTTTTCAAAGAAGACTTGATTCACATTCATTGTAAGACGTCTGATTTTATTTTGCAAATAAATAAAAGAAGAAATGACAATGAATGGACTGTCACTAAGCGAGGTGTCATGTTAAATGATAAGCCTTGCAACAAAACAAACCGTCATCGCGGTTTACACAGCACAAAAGTAAAAAATGCAAATCCTGATTTTGCTGTGCCAGAAACGCACAAAAAACGCTTAGCTGTTATTGATTACTTCGTAAAAAAATCTGCGTCATGCGATGTAACGCAATCTGACGTTGCTTTATATGTCAGACCGGACCTTGATCGCCAAAAAGCATTTTACTTGGATCGCCGAAAAGCAATTAGAGCTATTCATAAAGCGTGTTGTGAGTATCTAAATTTAGTGACTCACCAAGTTCAAGTTTCGCTAACAAGGCTTGCAGACGTAACAGGGCTATATACTATTTCCCAAGCTGAAAAAGCAAAAGCAGATAGAGATCCACACTATGAGCCAAAGAAAAACATAACACGCCTTTCTCGTGCAATTAACAGCATGATCGAGATGGGCTGGATTGTGGCCGATGCAAAATGGCAAGTGTGGGATAAAGAAGCAGGAATTTGGGTCCACAAGTATTTTGAAGTAACAGAGCTTTTCTTTGCAGCAATGGGTGTACCTAAAGAAAAAGTTCAAAAAGAGCAAAGTGTGCGTCTTGCGTACCTCAAAAAGCAACATATTTGTAAGGGTTACAACCCGGATGAAATTGGCAATATGTCGATTAAAAGCCTAAAAGCCCTTGGCCGCACAAACTGGATAAAGAAATGCTTTGAGTTTAGAAAACAAAAAGCGGCAAAGAAACGCTTATCAAGACAACTCGATAGCAAATCTCGCTCAGAGCAACGAACTGTGGCTGCGAAGCGCGTCATGGATCAACTCGGCGATGCAGTGAGTTATGTGAGTTTCGATGAGTTCAAAAATGCTGTAAACAAAGAAGTCGCAGTGCTTCGCAAATTCACGGGCGTAACCCCCACAACAAGCTAAATTAACCGCTTTTCATAACCGAGCTATATGCTCGGTATTTTGCGTGCTTAAAATTTAATACAAGGCTATTTAAGAGCCTCGACACACTGAAAATACTACAATTAGTTTATTTAGTACTCTTATATGGATTAATAGAGTCTATTTATACATATAAGGTGCAAAGCTTATTTTCACAAAGTGTGAAAGCCCTGATTTAAAGTGCAATATTATCTTTATACTTATATATACTTTTAAATACTTAATACGCACTGCAAGCAGTGGATTAAATGCGTCTGCTTACAAGCAACAAGTTGCTGTCGCAGTACAAAGATGATGCCTTGCCCATTTCCTAGCTTTGCTAGGGGGCAAGATGACTGATGAACCTTTTATAGCTGAGCTTTTACTATGTGTTCTTTTTATCTGAAAGGATATTTGAGGTTTAGCAGAGTGGCATTTGCAACCATCGCACCAACTGTGCAAACTAACCGCGCAGTGATAGATTTAGTTTTTATAATAAATCCGTGGCTGCTTGGTGTAACCGTTCGCGCAGCCATTCGCAAGCTCATTGCACTCACTGCATGGCCTGCGGCCATTAATCTGTATTATTTAATTTATAATGCTTTCTCAATGCATTTTTAATGTCTTTTAAAGACATACCGGGTGTGTATAAATTTAGGTCGATTGCTTGGCAAATTAATTCGTTTCGCCGTTCAATCCATTTCTTTAACGATGTATAGGGTATATCTAACGAACGTGCTATTTGTGCAACAGGGATCTGCTGATTTAGCCAGAAAATAATTTTAACTTCGCTATCATCTATATAGCTTTTTACGATAGTACCGGGTTGCCGCCCGACGTTTAAGTTTGCATCAATGCGGCGCTGTATTGCCGCTTTTGCTTTTAATGAACGATTACGAGAAAAGTCTTGTGCAGCAAATGCGCGCCCTATTTGTATGAAAAAAGAAGCTAAATCGTTCTTATTATTTTCGGTGAATCGTTCATCAATTGAACAGAGGTGCAATTCGGCTCGTTTGTCGATAATACTCGTCAGTGTGTTTACTATACTCGCAATAGAATCTCGGCCAAGTCGGTCAAGGTCCGATACTAAAATAATGTCACCTGCAGTGATGTTATCGAGCAGCGATATTATTCCTCGTTCTTCTCGTGTGCTACTAGATCCGCTTACTTCTTTATTTATCCATTCGTCAATGATGAGTGAATAACGATTGGCATATTTACGAATTATTTCTTTTTGAGCATCAGCGCTTTGCTTTCTTGGATCGCTGACTCTCGTATATGCGTAAATTTTAGCCATATTACAGTTTTACACTCTAGAGCAATTTAAGACCGCTAGAGTGTAATTAAATAGCCTGCTTTAACTGAAATTAATTAACCGCCTAGGGTGTACTCTAGGCGGTTAATTTTTTTCGGCTGGCATGTTATTTGCCTTTTTCAATAAAACCAACTAAATGAGGTATAACAATGTTATCTACAATCTATCTTTTCTTAGCTTCGTTATTCGTTCAACAGCCAGTAGCGGAAACTAACATCGAACAACCTAAAATCGAAGTTAGAAACGGTGGCGGTGGTGTAATCGTTCCTGATAAAAAGAAAGAAAATTAATTATTAAAAGAGAAGAAAACCACGTTTAATGCGTGGTTTTTTTTGTGTATTTTTTGTAAAATGTTGCTATGAATTTTTAATGAGTTATCACATGGAACTTAGTGAGTTAGCAGCTGTTATTGACTCGATGGTATATGTTCGCCCATCGAATAAATCAAACCTTTCTCCAATCTTCTTATCAAGCTACATTTCCATTCTTTACTGCCTTGCTTTTTTTTCATCTATATTTTTTGCTATCCAAAAAACTGAGTCTTATAGTCGATTTATAACCGTTCGTGCTTTATCTGGTAAGTATATTTTAACGGGGTTCATAATGATGTTCATTTCAATGCATATTTCATCAGCAGAGCAATCAGCAGAGCAAATACTCATTGAAAGATCACAGCATGTTTATATCGCCTACGCATTAATTGACTTTGTAATAATCCGTTATATTAAAAGCGTACATTTAAAAGAAAGCAGCCATTATAATAATATTTATTTTATCGCGATTTTTGGGTTGTGGATTAACGTATTTATTCAAGCTTTATTGTGGTTAAAACTGGCTGTTTTCAATTGGAATTTTGACTGCAATATAGGAGCTGTTTCTATTCCTTGTGAATGGTATAACTATTTTTATAGTGTTGTTTCTAATTTAATAACAGTTGTAATCGTTTCTGTTATTTACATTGATTATATAAAAATGTTTAAAGCGTATATTTCAAGAAAATTAGTAAATGGTTAATTTTAAGGGGAGGGTAAATGAGTGTGCTAGATTCGCTAGTTAATTTTTGGTTGGAATTGGATAGTGTATTCAAATTTGTTTACGCAATAATTCCGCTTGGGTTTGTGACAATTCTTTTTACTATGATCCGCGATGTTAAAAACATGTGGTTTCAGCAGCAAATAGTTCAGCGCTCACTTGAGCACACTATGGATTCTATTGAGGCTGATTTAGCGGAAGATGCGTTATCAATCCAGCGTCACGCATTAAGGGCCGAGCAAGCTCAATATGATGTAGGCGTTATGATGGGTAAATATAAGCAAAAAAATTGGTTTATGGATATGCTTGAGCGAGAGAAAAAAGCGAAAGAGCTAAATAACGTAGTTGATTTTAAAAAGAAAGATGACTAAAAGAGATAGCTTAAGCTATCTCTTTTTTTTGCATAATCCGTTCTTCTATACTTTCAATAATTAATGCAGCAGCACTTTCCAATAATATTAAGTCCTGTCTTAAAACCTCTTTTGGTAACAGCTTTAATCTGCTTGTTTTTGCCAATCCGGACAAAATACCTAGCTGCATTTCAGTGCGAGTATAGTCGTCAAAAAGGTGCGGCTTCTCGCCGTATTCTAGCCAATCCAGTGATACATTTTTATCGAATTTAACCTTTCTGATAAGGTTTTTTGGTACTTCTCTTTCGCCTTTTTTACATTTTGAAAGTGTACTCTCATCAATGCCAAAATGGTTAGCCAATTCCCTTGGCCTAGAGAAACCATAAAGGCCCATTATCCTCTCTAATACTGCCTTAGAGTCTGGTTCTCGTACTTCTAAGTGCTGATTCATTTTTAGTTAACTCCAATCTAGACTCTTATAATGTACCAATTATTTTGGCAAATTAACAAATTAAATTATTTTTTTTGACAAAATGCCAAGTTTTAGTGAGAATGCATTAATAGTTAAGCACATTGATTTATTACAAGGACGATAAATGTCTAATCCAAAAAAAATAGATTCAGAACAAAGGTTGGTAGAGGCAAAGGCGCTTGCTGCAACTCTGGCTAAGGCAACAGAGAATGACGATCCTGCAACAAGTGCCACTGCATTGGTTATTATGAGGTTGCTTGATGATGTATCTTGTTCGATTGATAAGAACGAATAATACTCTGCTTGAACCACTGCTGTTTGTTGCTGAGCCACTCAAGAAGCACCTCTAATGGTAATGCGTTAATTTCCACTAGTTTCATTTTATCAATATTAGTATAATTAGTTTGTGACATAGTTAATTCCTTATCAGTTTGATTGTGTTGCTGAGCCAGTGAGGGTCGAAGTTTACTGGCTCAATCCTTTCCTAAAGCGCGTTATCACGCTCTAGCTTTTCTCTTAGCGCCTCATAAATATATGACGACAAATCGAGAGAAGTCATTCCATCAGATTTTAATTTCCTGTGCGCTTCAACATAGCGCGACGGTAATTTGTTTAAATGCTTTGCTTGTGAGCCTGTTACTTCTGTTTTTTTCTCAGTTAGTTTTGAGCCTTTCGCCGCATTCTTTAACTTTTCAAATTCAGACATAAATGTTTCCCATGTACTTTTTGAGTATATTACACGTATTTAAAAAGTATTCAATAAGTATTTATTAAATACTTTTAAAGCTCTCGATTTCTTTCCCTAGCGCTTTTACTTCAAGGGCGCTTTTGCTCTTTCTTGTTTTTTTGAAATTGCTAACACCTTTGCCATTGGCTGCGGCCAAAGGAAAGTCGTTGCGACGTGGTAAAACACTTTTCAATCTAACCAAGTGATTAGATTCGCTGATAAAGTCCTCCGCGCCCCCAAAGTTTTTTCGGCTTGGGTGGGTTCGATTGAATAATACGTGCCCGACGATTTTTTTCCCCATTTGCTCAGAAACGCGACTTAAAGTTTCGTCAAATCGCATTAAACCTATTTTTTCGTTTATATCGTCATTGGCTGGCACTATCAGAAGATCAGCAGCCGCAATTGCCATGCTGTTAATGTCTGAGTCAAAGCCCCCGCAGTCGACTAATATGTGACCTTTCTTGTTATATTCTTCAAGCAGCGAAATTAACTCATTTTCACTGTTCGCCTCTCTTACATTGAATTTCTCGCTGTCAGGTCGAAGTGAATTTAATACGCCTATGTTGCCATGCGTGTCTCGGTCAATAATTAATGCAGGTTTTATCTCGTCAGCAATATTTATCGCCGCCGTTGTCTTCCCAACTCCACCTTTTTCGTGTGCCATTACAATAATCATAGTGTTTTCCTTATCAGTTTTTATAAAGCTTAAAAGATACCTTTTAAATATTCAATTGATATTTTAAAAATCCTTTAAAAATATTTAAAAAGTATTTATAGAGTATCTTTATGGCAGGTGTTTATTAAATATAAAAAGCTTTACAAGTGCTTGAACTAAAAGTTAAACGTTTCCTATATGCACAAAAAAGGCAGCTCGTAAGCTGCCTTTTGTTTAATCTGTTATTCCAACTATTTAAAAATCTTTACCAGGAACAGCTATGTTACTCAGCATTTCTGGTCTCCCGAAGCCATTAGCCAGCTTCACAAGCAACGAATAAATTACAGGAGATGGTTCATCAGCACTTTCATTTACATTTTTAAGGAACTCAAATGCTGTCATTGCTTCCTGTTCTGTTATTTGAATTCTTCTGCTAATAGCCATAACTCTTTATTTCCAATTAAATTTATTCGGCTGGATTCTGACTGGATTTGAACCAGCGACCTCCCATAATAGCCTTTATCTAGAACTCATAACTTTGGTGTTTGCAACCACCTCAGTAACGGCGTAGCGCTCTAACCAGACTGAGCTACAGAACCCATGCGAATAAATAGCAACTTACGGCTGCTAGTCGGCGGGACTTTCCACCCCTGCTTGACCACTCTTATATAGGTTTGGTCTCCGGCCCTGTCAGCTCTTTAACGTCTCACTCTGATTGACGGCGGTTTTAGTAGTTTACACATTGTCCAAAACCTGCTGAAAACGCACACTTGTTCTTTAAAAGATATTCCAATGCTAAATATCCATACAAACTATGCTGTAATCTGCGGTGTCTTCTGTAAATTCAGCTCGCCCATGAAATGAGTAAATGCCTGCTTCTTCTGGTATGTCATCAATATTGCTTTTAACCCAATCAGCGATACCAATTTGATGCATATCATGCAAGACAAACTCAAGATCATCGCTCGGAGCAAAACCAAACGTTTGATTAATTTTTTCATCGAGTTTCATGAGTGCATAACCCTCGATACCAACCGCGATTTCAAGCTTTAAATCTACAATTGCTTTAGCCATAATTCCCTCTGATTTTCCAACTTAGCTATATTGTTCTTCTGCCCAAATTTTCCAGTCAAAACCACACTCACATTTACCATCCTCATTTTGAAGCTCGGCATCTGTTTCACAGCTCGGACAAAGCGGTGTTTCAATCGTGATTTTTGTTCCGACAGGCCAACGCGAAGAACAAATATTTATTTCTTTTTCGGTCGTTGACTCCATATCGTCTTGGCAACTCATTTCGATAAACTTTTCATGCTTAGAGCCGCAGGGTTCACCAGCATAAACATCGGCTTTCACCTCACCCCACGCTGTTACGTCATAATTCATTTCAGCCATAATTCCCTCTGTTATTCCAACTATAATTTATTACGCGGCCGTCTTGAAAAACACGACGACGACGGCCAGAATTACAATCAATCTCATCAACGAATGAGTTGCCAATGACTACAATTTGCCAATCTGCTTTTTTCATAGATTTTCCAATCTACTGAATGCGCTCTTTTGGTGGTAATTCAAAACACTCCAAATGAGGCACATCAAAATTAACTTCAATGCAATCAAAATACATTTCTTCTGCCATGCCAGCCTCTAATTCTTGCCAGCTTTCAAGCCACTCCTGAGTAGCTTCACCGTTACCAGAATCATGCCAAGCATCTTTACGTTCCGACATATAATTATCAATATCAGTTGTTACCGCTTCTATTAATTCATTTGTCTCTGCAAGCAATTGGTTGTGGCTATTGGTAAATTCTTCAACCGTCATACCATCAACGCGAAATTCAGACAGTTTAGATTTGAGAAAGTCCTCAAGTTGCTCTTTGAACTCACTCATTCGATTAATGTTAGAGTTCAACTTATCTACATTGGTAGAAATAGCATTGTATTCTGCTTTTTTGACTTGCCTCATTACTGCCGTTCCTTATTTGGATATTCCAATTCTTTAACTTACAACAAGTATCAGTTAAATATATTTAATCGTCAACCATTAAGTTAAATATATTTAACTATTTATTACATGGGGTAAACCGTGTAGCATGTCGATATAGGCCTGCGCTTTTTTGTGGCCTTGCTCCACCTCTGCGGCCATCTGATGAATACGTGTTTTACTACAACCCCATCGCTTAGCCAGCAACAAAGGCGTCCATCCCCGCTTTTCATACTCTGCCTTAAATTCGGTTCTATTCAATTAAAATACTCTTAACAACCTTAATTAATTGGTTAAATATACTTAATTGGTTAGCATTGTAAAGGGGGAGGGTTACACCAAATTCCAACATAGTTGAATTTTTGGGCTTTAAAATGAGAAACCCTTACTAACTGGGGTGATATTGGAATAGTGGGTTTAGGGGCGTTTCCCATCACCCTAGATAAATAGCGGCTTGTAGACAGC
Organism: Pseudoalteromonas sp. MMG024; assembly: GCF_021654175.1. Classification (NCBI taxonomy): domain Bacteria; kingdom Pseudomonadati; phylum Pseudomonadota; class Gammaproteobacteria; order Alteromonadales; family Pseudoalteromonadaceae; genus Pseudoalteromonas; species Pseudoalteromonas sp. MMG024. The sequence continues at coordinate 32,761 of NZ_JAKFZO010000030.1, read as the reverse complement.
CGCTTTATTTTTGCACTACTATATAGGAAACCGACATTAACAAGGCTAAGCATGGATAACGCAATTGAATTTAAATGGGTATGGAAAACACCGGATTTACGCAACGTAAAACAGCCTGACATTCTCACGCCAGAAGAAATGATCGACTTAATAGAGAGAGTCGATAATGTGCGTGTTGATCCGCTGCTTGGCCTACGTAATCAATGCATGTTAGCTATGACGTTCTTTAGCTGTTTTAGAGCGATTGAAGTTAGCCAATGGAAAGTAAAAGAGTGCCTTTATCCCGACGGCTCTATCTGCCATATCACCCACGTTAGAAAGGACGGAACAAAAGGCAAATACCCAATGAAAGCGCCCGTTGTCATTCAAGAGCAAAGAGAAATGCTTGATAAATGGCTTAATGCCCGGGTAAAGCATCGTATTAAACTAGATAAAAGCGGTTCGACTAAATACCGTGGATTAGACCCCGAAAGTCATGTGTTTTTAAGTAATTGGCGCGGTGTTTGGCAAAACTTCTCACTGACTCGAAAGGTTAGCAAAGGCAAAGAATACTTGGTTGCTACTGCAGTACAAAATTTACTTAGCAAGCTTTATAAAGAATACGGTTTTCCACGCTCAAGTAGTCACGCTGGCCGTCATTCAATGGCGCGGTTCGCTGAGAAGCTACTAAACAAAAAGAATAATCCCCACGCCAGATTTATACTGCAAAACCTCTTGCATCATAGGTGTGAAGAAGCGCAGAATGATTACACAGAGGTAATTGATTACAAAAGAGTTAAAGCAGCGCATCAAGCGATGTTACCTAAACCTAAAAAACGTGGAAGACCAAAGAAAGGAGATAAATATGGAAATTGACTTAAATTATATTAAAGGAATGTTAAATGTATGGAAACAATCAGAGAAGCCCTCCATAACAATTAACGACCTAGCTGATAATGGATTTAGTATTTACAGTGAAGATAAGCGGAGTACTAATGACAAATTCATATTTCACTATCAATTACTTGTTGAAAATCAATTAATAAGTAACATGCAACTAGAACACGCTACAATGAAAAATACAGGTATAGGGCTGGTGCATAATAATTGCACATTAACTATAGTTGATTTAAGGCTAACCCAACTAGGTCACGACTTTGCTAGCACATTAGATAATCGTGAGGTTTTCGAACGGTTAAAAAGTGACTTCAAAGATGCTCCATTCAAAATTATATTTGAATCAGGACGAAAGTTGATTGAGCATTATTTCAAAAAGAAACTAGATGATATTACAGAAGAGGGTTAACCCTCTTTCTATAGACATCAACTTTGATTTATTTTAAACACTTCGCCTAGTGTCTTTTCTTCAAGGCTAAGCTTTTCAGCACACAAACCAATAAATTCAGCGCCCATTGCCCCACGATTTAACAGGTTAATAAGGCGCTTTTCTTCATTCTCAGTTGGTTCTACACCATACAGCAATTTATACATTGCTTTTGTTCCGCCTAGCTTCTTTCGTTCAGCCTTTAAAAACTCGCGCAAGGCTTTCACATACTGCGGATTATCATCAATCTTTTTAGGCAATTGTTTATCTTCCAATTTGGCTATCTCGCGATCCTAGTGCTTTTAACTAAATAAATCAAAAATGATGTAAAAAACACTTGAAATAAATCATCTTTGATTTATAGTTTATACATCAACTTTGATTTATTCAACAAGGTTTAAAAATGAAAAACAAACTAATGGATTTAAACAATCACCTATTCGCGCAACTTGAACGCTTGGGTGATGAAGATTTACAGGGTGAAGAACTAACAGCCGAAATTGAGCGCAGCAAAGCAATTACAGGCGTATCAAAAGAAATTGTTGGTAATGCACGACTCGCCCTCGATGCGGCAAAGTTTAAAGCTGAATACGCAGGGCAAACCGCTGCGAATGAAGTACCAAAAATGTTAGAAGCAAACTAAGGATTTATCGTGGCGCGTTTTCGTTACCAAAGAGAACATATTGATTTTCTAAGAGAGAAATATCCGTTAATGACCTTTGAAGAATTAACGGAAGCGTTTAATGCTGAGTTTGGCTTACAAAGGGAGCTAAAACAGATTAAGTATGCCATTAAAAATTACAGCATTAAGTGTGGTCGCAAAGTTGGATCAAGTAAGCTGCGGGCATACACACAAGAGCATTTGCAATTCTTGCGTGAATATTACCCAAGCATGGATAGACACCAACTAACAAAAGCATTTAATAAAAAGTTTGGCACTAACAAAACTGACGTTCAAATCATTGGTACTTGTAAAAACCACGGCATTAAAAGTGGTCGCACAGGTCACTTTGACGCTAACCATGTACCACACAACAAAGGTATGAAAGGTTGGCAGCCTGGTGGTCGAAGTGTGGAGACTCAATTTAAAAAAGGCCGTGAATCAGTTAACAAAAAACCGATTGGTTCTGAACGTGTGAATGTTGATGGTTATGTGGAAGTTAAAACTGCCGAGCCTAATGTTTGGACGTTAAAACAGCGCATCATTTACGAGCGCGAAATAGGACCACTAAAGCCAGATCACAACATACGATTCAAAGATGGTAACAAGCAAAACTTTGAATTGAGCAATCTCATGCAAGTTTCTAATTCCGTCAGTATGTATATGACACTCAACGGTTACAGCGAAGCCCCAGACGAAGTAAAAGATACAGTGGTTGCCATTTCAAAGCTGCAATCTAAAACGCACCAATTAACAAGTAACAGATAGGAAATTTTATGGCAAAGGCAATTGTAGATTTAGAGCTAGAAATAGCAGTCGGTATCGAGGGTTTTGCCCTTATGAAGCTTGATGAAAAAATTAATCAAACGTTTGGTTTTGCTCCAAGCGATGACCTTGAATTTGTTTTACATGATATGCACCAAGTTGGCATCGATGATTGGGTTAAAAGCAATATTGATGACATACCAGAAGAAGTCGGTATTTATTCATTTCATGGGCGCGGTGAATTTACAGAAGATAGCGCTGATTACAGCATAACTTGCATTAACGTTTAAATGGGAAATTTTATGGCTAATAAGAAAATAGTTCTGGCTGTAATGGTGGTAGATGACGACAAGCCAGAAGAAAGACCTGAGTTTTATAAAAACGTAAGTGTTGATGTTGAAAATGCGGCACAAGCTTTACCTCAAGCTAAGCAGTGGGTATCTGAGCAAATGCTTAGCGCCAAAATAAGCACACAAACCAAATAGGAAATTTTAAACATGGAAAAAAGTACAACTGAACACGAAAGGCTAAACGCAGCAAACGAGTTTATAAAAGTAATCGCCAGTTGCGGGAGAAAGTTTTTTGAGCACCAAGGTTTCGTTTCATCACTTGAGCTTTCACCTACTAAGCGTGTGTTTTTTATAGACTATTACACAAAGAAACGGATCTACACTCATCGCCAATATTGTGAATGGAAAGGATTCACAAGCGGCGGAACGCTTAAAAGACTGATTGAATCGCTGAGAGACTTTATCAAAAAAGGTCAGCACTTGAGAGCAGATTACTTTTGCGAAGAACGAAATTTCGGGCGTCACCCTTGGGGCTATGGCGAAGACTTACAAATAGTAAAAAATGCAGCTTTAGAGCTTGGTATAGCTAAATAGGAAATTTTGAGTCATGAGAACAGCACAGCAAATCGTAGATCAGACAAATGAAATAGCGCGAATTATTTATGCTTCTCGCGGCTATCATGTGCCAGAAGGTACAGAATTTCACACTGAAACGGTCAACAGGCACCCGTACGAAACTCAGTGTTGGGAAGCGGCTTGTGAGATTCAGGAGTTAATGACTCAGACAGATGTTCTTGATGCTCTGGAAGAGCTTGGAGAAGAGCAAGAAACTAATAATTAATCGTATTGGAAATTTTGATATGAAAACAGGCGCACAATTAATTGCTGATGAACGCACTAGACAGATAGAAAAAGAGGGTTATACGTCCGAGCGAGATGATAATTATGGGAAAGGTGTTTTAACAATGGCTGCAATTACCTACGCCACTGTAGCAACCAGTTCGCCACAATTACGCCATGAATTTAGAACTCGTGCAGAGATTAATAAACCTCTTCGCCACTGGCCTTGGGAAATGAGTTATCTAAAAATTGGGGTAGATGACACTCACCCATCCCGTATTCGAGAGCTAACTAAAGCTGGCGCTTTAATAGCTGCTGAAATTGATAAGTTGCAGCGTGAATCTCACTAACTCTTTAAATAGGAATTTTTGAATATGGAAAACCTAGCTTTTCATGTGGCGATTGTGTGGCAAAAAGACAGCTCAGGCCAATACGAACAGCGCCTATTAACATCGACCTATTTTGTCGAAGATGGACAAGTTAAAGATGCAGATGCCGCACTCGGAAAAGCAATCAACGATCATGGCAAAGAGTTAGGCGGATTGTCTCATTACAAAATGACAATGCATAGGGTTTGGTCTACATACAACACAACTCAGAAAGCCGATCTAAGCTGCCTGAGATACTGTTAACTAAATAGGAAATTTTTATGGCAAAGGTACAAGTTAAATTTTTAGTTGAAATGGAACAGGAAATCGACTGGCCAGAGGATGAAATGGAAGACTTTAATTATGACAGTTTGGTCTGCAATTTAGATCACGAAAATGCTGTTTTAGTTACTCATGATCATGAGCTTTTAAACGTAACAGTTGATGGCGAACGCCACGAATTTTGATATTGGAGGTTTTATGGCTAACCGATACGGCTTAGATGCCAGCTATTTCACTAGCAAACTTGAGCAATTGATAAGAGATATTGATAACTACACGCCTGATGAATTTGCGCGTGTTATGGCTCGAATGTCTAAAACTGCAGATAAGAATGTAGTTTTAGAGCCTGAGTTTCAAAGTAATGAATCAGAAGCAAAGGTAACTGAACTCAAGCAACTTTTAAAAGCTGTGTATGAAAATAAGTACGATGATGCTTGGATGTTTGAAATGGCAACACAAATTGAAGATGCAATAAGTTAGCTCACAAGCTTGCAAACGACATAAGGAATTCTAAAGTGACAGGATCAGCATTAATTGAAGCGGGTAAAGAAATTGAAAAGCTACAACAAGCCAACGAAGAATTAGAGGTAAGACTCAGTAATTGTAAGTTTTTTATTGATTACTTACTTATGCAAACTAAAGACGCTGAAAAGAAAAGTGAGCGCGAACTTTATAACGCATTAACGAGCATAGAGTATGAAGCACACCAAGTGCTGATTGAAGAATTTTAGTTCGCAAGCTTGCGAAAAACACACAAGGCAAAAAATATGGCAAATGCACACGTATTAAAATTTTATCGCTGGCAACACTTTTTAGCGGTTCAATATCGCCGCCCACTTGCGCAATTGCATTGGGCCACAATGCACAATTCAGAAATGAGTGTGTAGAAAGGAAATAGTATGACTAAACCAGATTGGCAAATAGTGGTGATTACAACTCACTTTGTTGATGAAGTGGATTGTAATTCTGGCAAGCGTAGACGGGTGTTTAACACTGGTCAAATAGTACCGTTAAGCTAATAGGAAATCACGACCACATGTATTTGTGGTTTTATTTTGCCTGATTGGGAAACAAAAACATAAGGAAACAGTTGTTTCCTGTTTCCCTTGGTACTATTATTAACCAACACAACTTTTAAGGATTAAGAAATGGCTGAGCAAAACGGTATTACATACGAGCAAGTGGCAAGCGCCGCACAAGATATTTTAGATAGCGGGGTTAAGTTAACAGTACGCGCAGTGATTAAGGTTACAGGCGGGAAAACTGAAACAGTGTCACGTTTTCTGCGCGACTTTAACGATAAGCGTGATGCTGATGTTGCAAGCATGGCCGATGAACTTGGTAGCAGTAAGATTGCTGAATTACTGGCAAGTGAAATGCAAAGCGTTGTTGACCGTAAAACCGCAGACTTAAAAACGATTATCGAGCGACTTAAAAAAGATCGCGATGAAGTAATCGAATTGCTAGAAGAAAAAGAGAAAGACTGTGTGCATCGTGTTGAAATGGCAGAAGCGAGGGCGCAAACTGCAGAGAAACAAATTAACCAAGCCACACAGAAAGCCAGTGATGCGCAAGCCGAGTTAGAAGCTGTAAAACACGATACAGCAGAACAAATAAAGCAAGCAAACCTAGCTGCCGAAACAGCCATCAAGAACGCAGAGCAAAAAAGTGAATCATTGGTATCAGTTGCAAATGAGCGTCTAGAAAAAGCTGAAAATGAAACCGCATCATTGCGTGAGCAAATTAAATCGCTATCGGTTGATAATGCGAAGTTTGAAATGGAACGCGAGAAGTTTGAGCAAGAGCATAAGCACAATCAAGAGCTGCGCATAAGCCTTGCTGAAAGCAACACCCACGCCGTTAAGTTGGAATCTCAGAAAGAAGCGCTTACCGCTAATATTGAGCGTTTAACAGGTGATTTAGCAGATTATAAGAGCCAAGCAAACGAATTGCCGAAAGTGCAAACATTGTTACTTGAATCAGAACGCAAATCATCTGAGCTACAAAACAAAGTGTCTCAACTTCAAAATGAAAAAGATTCGTTATCAAGAGCGCTGGCTGTTCAAGAAAGTAAATAGCGAGAATAGTAATGCGTAATATCAAAGATGAAATCGTTGGCGATTTTGAGTTTCAAAGCTTTGCAATAAAACGCGAAAGTCATAAGCAAAATGATTTAGTGCTGCAGAGCTTTGAGTCACATATTTTTGAATATTTTTTAAAGGTGCATGGTGTTTCAGATCTTGAAAGAATTAAATGTCATTCAGAAAATGCACAGATTAAACACTATGTTTCAGCAAATAAAAGAGAGTTTTACTATCAAAACAAGTTAATGTTTTCTGTTTACATTGATAAAGAAAGCCTCGTTGTTGATAAGTATTACTAACGATAGGGAATCACCATGCACCTGTATTTAGTGGAATATCAAATGTTTCATTGTATGCGTGAAAGTCAGCTTGTTAATGCTAAATCGCTGCAGGCAGCAGAAAGTCTTTTTTCAGATCCATACACTGTTGTTTTGAATGTAGTGAAAGCTCGGCTAAAACATAACGTGTAAACAATCTTTACACGTTGCACCAAAACTTAAGCTTTTTCCCACAATGTGAGTAATACCCATTATTCACAGCCTATTTTTAATTCTTTTTTTAATTTTTACTCTTTTTAAAGCTTTTTAGGATGCCGCAATCCCTTGGTGCATAAAGCCTGTAAATAGGGTGCTATGGGAAAGTCCTTAAGACTCTATGGGAAATGCATTAACTTACTATGGGGAGCGCCTTAAGTTGTTATGGGAATTACCTTAAGTTGCTGTGGGAATTGCCTTAAGTTTATTTCCTTTATTCACAGGGTTATTGTGTTACTATGGGTAAAAATAAAACCTCCCACAATTAAAATAAAAACGATGACCGAACTTGTTAAAACGGCTAAAAAATCGTTAGTTGTTCAATCAAACGAAATCACCGAAGCGGCTTACTATTTATCGCTTAAGGCTAAGCGTGTTTTGTGGATCTGCCTAAGTCAGATTAACCGAGACACCGCGCATGATGGCGCGTTTATAGTTAATGTGAGTGACTACCAAAACTTATTCGGGGTAAGTGGTCCAACGGCAAGTGCTGATGTCAAAACGGGCCTTAAGGAAATTAGCAAGAATACCGTTGTTTTTTATCCCAAGGATGGCGAACACGAAGAAATTGAGCGCCCGTGGCTTGCTGAAACCGCATTAAAGCGCGGTAAAGGCACGTATCGAGTTGAGTTTAATCAAAAGCTCATGCCCTACGTCAATTCGCTTACAGAGCAATTTACTAGCTTCTATTTACATGAGTGTGGCCGTATTAATAACGCGCGCACCATTCGCTTATATGAAAGTTTGTGCCAGTTTCGAAGCTCTGGCGTGTGGGCGGTGTCACCTGATTGGTTGTCAGAGCGCTATCAATTGCCAAGTAGTCAACAAAATAACTTTGCAGAAATGAAACGCAGCTTTATTGAGCCTGCCGTTAAGCGTATTAATAAAGAAACGCCACTGAATGTCTCTTATCTTGTAAAAGAAGAAGCGGGCAAGGTGAGTCGCGTCGTGTTTAATATTGTAGATGAGGCAAGTTAAGCACTTTCCCACAGTGCTTAACTTAAGCTGTTTTCCACATCATGCATTTAAATCGGTGCATGCGAAATCGCTTTCAGTGAGTTCGCCATGTTGTGTAACGTTCACGTTAAACAGCCAGTTATCCGCAAATTCGCGCACTTCACTTGGTAGCTTAGTGCCGCCTTTGGGCGCTTTGCATAGAACCGATGTAAAATTGTCTTTATCGAATGTGATTAATTTACCTGTGCCGCTTTGGTGCATCCAAAGCAAAGAGCGGCCCTCATAAATACTCCCGTCACCACTTTGAACTTTGGTTTTTTGCGGCCACACAATTAAATGATTATCGCCGTTATGATAAACCGAGTTCATACCGCTAGTGCTTTGCTTTTTCTTAATCTCTGAAAGCTCAGTGTTAAGCTGTTTAATGCGCCGCTCATTTTCTTGGTGTTTTTGTTTGTGCTGCGTAATGAGCGTGTCTTTTGCTGCAGACTTTTCTTTTACGCGTTTTATTTGCTCGCGTAGCCTTGCCGGGTTCCCGCCCGCTTTCAATGCTGTAATTTCTTGTTGTAACGTGGTTGCTTTGGTGCGCAGTAATTCAAGTTCTCGCTTATTCGCCATAAACTCGACTGCGACTTTTTGCGCGGTTGCTAATGTTGCATTGTTTTTTTCGATTGTCTGCAGACGTTCATCGGCTAATCGCTTATAGCCAGCTGCTTCATTTTGACTAAATAGCAGCGCTTCATTTTTTGCGTTTAGCTCATTATTTTCAGCTTTTAGCCGCGCAATCGTTTCACACATTTTGTCTTGCGCCTCAATGAGCGCATTGAACTCTTTCACAAACTCAGTGAGGGTGTTTGCCGCATTATCACTTAATACCAGGCGTGTTAAATCAAGCATTATGCGGCCCTCTTTGAATGTTGTTTATTAAGTGCGATTTCGCCCTGCAGCATGAGTTCAAACTTAGATACTGAGGTCCTAATAGTATCGCCTTGGTAATGCGCAGGGAACGTGATTAAGCAACAGGGTTTATTCAGCGGATCTTTCATTACCTTGCCTGTACGCGCGTCGACAAACTCGATGCGCCCGCTACACCACTTTTTAATTGTTTGGCCTTTTTGCTTGCCTGATTTATACGTGAAATCGGTGTAATACCCGGTTATTTCTTCAATGATACAAGGCTGATTGCCCGGCCACCATTCTGTTGAGGCATCCATAGGCACTAAAAACACTGTCGTAAAGCCTTTTTGTTGTTCGCTAAGGGCACGCTCTACCCACGGCAAAATATGCGAGTACGGTGGATTCAACCAGCCTGCATCGCCGTATTGATGCCACGCTTTTTTTAATGCATTCTGGCGTTTCGTAAAATACTGGGTATGTTTGGCTGATTTATCAGTGGCCGCAAGGTCAATATCAAAATCATGGCGTTCGTTAAGTGCGGCGTAAAGCCATTGTGGGGTTGATGTATGATCGCGATACCGCTTATTAGTTTTAGAGCGTTGTTGATGGTTTGCCATAAATGCCTCGGTTATTTCATTTTGTTTTGAATATTTCATTTTGTGATATGTTATGTGCAAAAAAAGCGCAGTCGAAACCACGCTTTAATTAACGGTACTCTTTATTGCCAGCGGCTACGCCAAATAACCCGGCCAATTATTTTAAGTTCATTAAACTCATCTTTTGTGAGTGTCTGCTCGTCAGGATTTTGTTTGTCAGCCGTGTAGAGTTTGTACTTTCCGCCAATTTCTTTGCGAATGAAACGAAACCACAAATCGCCCTCACTATCCTCAAGGCAATACATTGCTGCTTTAGAAATATTCGTGTCGCTCAGTGACAGCAATACATCATCACCTAGCATGAGTTCGGGTGACATAGCATCATCTTGGACGGTGACAAGCAAAATATCTTTAGCGTTTAAATTCTTACGTTCAAGCAGCTTATGAAAAAAGCCGATTTCTTCACTAATAACCTCGGAGTTTTTCAAAATTGGGGCGTTAGCGGGTGTGTAATTGTGTGAGTCAGGGCTGCTATTTCTAACGTTTGTGCGCCCTAAAATAAAGTCTGCAGTCGTACCAAATATGTCGGCATATTGTGACAAGGTTGCCAAATCAAGATTACGTGCCCCACTTTCATAGTTGTAAATTGTTGTAGGGTTGTTAGCGTTATCTAGCTTTTCAGCTACTGCGCGTGCTGTCGTGCCTTTCTCTAGGCGTAATTCTTTGATCCGTTTAGCGACTGAGTTGTTTACGTTCTCTGATTTGTTTCCCATTACTTAATCCCATTTGTATCAATACGATACCGCATAAAACTATTTTCTTTCGTCCATAATTAAAAGTACCACAAATTGTTATAAATAACACGTTTTGATGATGTAAATGTCACATTTTGTGGTTGTATTTATCACAGATTGTTATTAATATGTATTTCAGATTGAAACATTAAAGGCGCTTATGACATTCGCACTATGGGTTGATCAACAGGGTGGCGTGAGTGCTGCAGCAAGATTGCTTGGCGTGAGTCAGCCGACAGTCTGGTACTGGTATAAAGCACAGCGCGTACCTCGCCCAAACTACAAAAAGAAAATAACAAAAATCGCCGCGCAAAATATCGACTTTAGTGAGCTTGAAGCGCAATGGTTAGCAGCAAAGGAACAAAAATAATGACAATTCTCGTGTTATTTGGTGGTACAGAGTCAGACCATGACGAGGTGGTTTCTGAGGTGGTAGCAGTGAGTCCATCCCGTATTCAGAAAGTGTCAGTGTCAGCATTAACTCGCGGCGGTTCGATGTGTGAAAAAGAACTCGATGCGCTTTTAGCAGGCGTTAAAGCAATTGATCACATTACGTTAATAACCGACGTAGAGTCAGTACAAGATATAACGTTGCTGCGTCACTATGGTGCGGTGTTTTGTCATGTGCGCGGGCCGTTTGCTAAGGCGTTTAATGATGAGCCTATCCGTTGCGATGATTTCCATGTAGCGCCAACTAACTATGATGGCATCGTGCCAGAGGGGGTAATGGACCCGCTTGAGTTGGTGAGTGAACTATTTACAAATGCAAGGGATAACGGCAATGCGTAATCACAACTACACACAAGGCGCAGTCGTGCTATGCCAAAAGCCTAAGTTTTGGCAATTCCTAGCACTAATTAATCAAGAACCCGTTGAAACCGAGCAGCAAGCAGCACAGGTCGTTCGAGACTATTGTGGCATCCAGTCGCGCGCAGAGCTTAACCGTGACTCAGGTGCGCGAGGCTGTTTTGAAATGCTTGTTGAGCAATTTAATACGTGGGCTAATCGCCCGCACTAAACGCCAAAGGCCAGCACATGCGAGAAAGTGAGTTTTCAGACATTGTCGAAGCGTGGGCGCGTTGGTGTCATCAGGGCAAATTAATGCCTGTTGGCAGCTCGATAATGAGTCGTTTTATTGAAAACAAAGGGCACATTACATTTGGCAGTGGGGGCACAAGCGCGCCGATTATTGATTGTATTGAGTCCGATATTGAGCTTGCTTTGATGGCATTGAATGACCGAGATCCTGATGCGGTGTTGTTATTCCGCCTTGAGCATGGCGCACTCAGAATGAATAAGTTTGATCCGACTAAGCCGCAACTTGAAAAAGCCGCTTGCTTGGGGATAAGTGTCCGCACTTACCGCAGACGCTTAGCAAAATGTAAAGAACATGTATTAACACAACTAACACAAAGGAAATCATAATGTCAGCTAATCGTTTCCAAATTTCACCAAGTGCCAGTGGTGAGCGTTTTAAAGAGCGTGAACACAATGTGAAACCTGCTAAAAGCAGTGCTAAAAAAGTGCAGGTAAGAAGAAGTATAGAAGCTATCCTCGAACAGCGCGCCATCGCTGCGATGTATTCCTTAGATTAACCCATTAAGCGAACGCACCATGTGTCGAATTTTTTTACTTATTCTGATTGCACTTGTATTCGTTGGCGAGTTTACACGTGTACTACTCATGCAAGTTGTTGCGGTGAGTGGGGCGTGGTTGCTGTTCGCTGTCTTCATCGTTTACTGCTTTTCGCCGTTGGCCCTGCTGCAGCACTATGGTATTGCCAAAGTGTTAAATGGTATTGAATTAACACTATTTGTGATTTTATTGTTTTTGCTTACCGTTTTCGGCTATGTATTCACTGTGTCAGCGCTGATAGTGGCGTTTATCGTGTTGTTTCATTTATCCACAGAAAAAGTGGATAAGGTGTTTAAAAGTCATGACTAAACGCCCACAAACCAAAGTCGTTAAATTCTCTGAATCATTGATTAAACGTGAGCTGGCGGGTGATGTTTTCCAATTACGCGACCCACGCTTTCCGCTTCGACTTCGCTTTAATAAACGCCGCACTAAAGCAACATGGCATTTAGTGATGTATCGCAACAATAAGGACCATTGGGAAAAGTTAGGTGATTGGCCGTTATTGTCATTTAACGCCCTTGAAAAACAACTGCCAACTATCCTTGCACAAAAAGCCTTTGATCCGACCGCTAGTGTGAGTGCTGATAATTTTAATCATGTTGGTGCGGTCTTGAGTTGGTATCAAGACCGCTCAGATAAATTGAAAGACTTATCTAAATCAACCCGCGCTAATATAAAATCGGTGGTTAAAAATCACCTCTTACCTGCATTGGGTGATATTGCATTAAGTGATATAAGCACCGCAATTATTGATGATAAGTTAATCATGCCATTGCAACAGATCAGGCAGTTACCAACTGTACGTCTTGCGTTTGTTACGCTTAAAGCAGCCTTTAATCGTGCTAAGAAACAAAAGCGTATTTCAGTCAATCCACTGTCTGATATTGTGTTCAGTGATTTCATCGACGACACCGTGAAAGCCAAAGAGGGAAGACTTAAAAAGCATCAGCTTGCCACTGTGTTAAATGCATTGACGCATCAAAAAGAGCGGGTGCAAGTGTTGGTTGTGCTGCTTTGTGCCTATGCAACGCGCATCGGTGAAACACGCCTTGCAACATGGTCGCAGTTTGATTTCAACGCCCGCCTTTGGACCATTCCAAAAGAAAACACAAAAACAGGTAAAGAAAGTCTAAGCCTGCATTTAACCGAACAAATCATCTTTTTACTAAGTGCTTATCGTGAGTACCAAATAAAACAAGGCTATCAAGGGCAGTACTTATTCCCCGGTCATGAGCGTAAAGGTGCAGTGTGTGAATCAACGGTTAGTCGTTGGATAAAAGAATTTAGTCAAGGTGAGTTTTCAGCGCATGACTTTAGAAAGTGTGCCCGCTCGGTATGGGCTGAAATCAAAATTGATTACATGGTCGGTAGACGGCTACTAAATCATGCTCTTGGTGGGCTTGATAGTGCTTATTATCAAACGCTGATTGTCGACCCAAAACGCGATGCAATAGAGCGCTATCACGATTATTTATTAGCAAGAGGGTTAAGTGTGTTTTGTGAAGAATCTGACACCGATCCAATCCCGAGATCCTTTTTTATTTACAACTCACGCAAAGGCTTGTCATGCGTGGCTTAGACAAGGAATGTTGCAATCTATCTCATAGGAGTAATGAAAACCAAATGAACATCAAAAAAAGAGCACAGTTTTTCGATGATTTTGAGGCTGAAAACTTCACTGAAAAGGAACTGAATTACTTGGAAGAAGTTATTAAAAACAAACAGTTAGAAATGCGTCTTGATAGGTTGATCGGGGAGAGTGGCGGGGACCCTGAGTAGTTGTCGTTTACCACGGGGCAAGCAGCCTCGCGGGGTTTGACATTTTTTCGGTTTTCTATGGCGTCGTCAGCAGGCTTTCCACTTAGCTGGAAAAACCCGCGTCATTACTGGCGTTAACGGTGTCGTTTTTTGTTTATTGAAAGGTAAAACATGACTAATCGGTTTTTGAATGTGTCGCAGATGGCAACCATGTTTGATTTATCCCGACCAACAGTGCGCACCCGGTTGCGAACTGCCAATGTGCAGCCAGTGAAAAAAGTGAAAGGTGTTCCTGTTTACAATATGGCGGTGGCAGGGCCTGCGCTGTTTGAGAAAAGAGACTAAGCAATGACGGATGATGCAAAAAAAAGCGCTGCGCGAAAACGTAAAGCCAAGGAGCGGGAACGTAATAAAGCATTAGGCATTAAAAAAACGGAAGTGAAGCTGTCAGAGCGTGAGCGCGCCATGTTGGATGAGCTTTGCGAGGTGCGTGGCGGTGTGCGCGGCGCGTATAGTGCTGATGAGTTTATTTCGACACTGATACGTCGTGATCATGCGTTGATGAAATCCCAAGTTGCCAGCCTTGGTAAATGCGCGCATTGTAACAAGGCATTGCCTGCCGGGTGCGGTGGTGCATTTAAAGGCCAGTATGAGTGCTTTCATTTCAAAGACTTCAAAATACTATCGTTGTGACCTGTCACGCTTCTTACAGATTAAATATATAAAGAGTATCTAAAAGATATTTTTAAAATATTTATTTTTATGGTTTCGGTGTTTTTCTCTTGATTGTTAGGCGCATTGCGCCTATACTCTGTTTTGTCGGTGGCACACAGAAAGCCACTCGTCATCGAGGGGGCTAGTTGATGCCACCACGGAGAACGAGATGATACTTTCCGATGTTGCAACTATCAAAACTCACTTTGAACAAGCTGATTTTTGGATAGTACGACGAGGCTCTTTAAAAACGGTTGGTAGTGTGTCACGGGAATATAACCCGGAACACATTGGGGTAAAGGTCACACATACTGACATTTTACTACCTGACTATCTTTACTATTGCATGATGCACATTCATCAAAGCAAGCAGTGGGAACAGTTAGTCAACGGTACATTGAGCCTTGTTAACATCAAGGTGTCAGACGTTCGGAAAATCCGACTGTCACCGAGGTAGCACAGGGGCGAAAGCCCCTTGATACTTGCGGCAAGTAATGAGGTTAAACATGGAAATAAACTTACCCGCGCTGAGTGAGCAGCAGCGCATGATATATGAAAGCAGTACGCGTGAAGCAATCGCGACACTTGAAGCGAATTTAAATGCCCCTGTGCTACATAGTGACTTGGATATAAACGAGGCGGATTATTGCAATAAGCATTTACTCAGAAAGTCTGAGGGGTGGCAAGCCCCGCATAATGATGTGGTCGGTGCGTACTTTCGCCAGTTTCAAGCGCTCTTTGCAGAGTGTGGCAGCGATAAGGCGCTGGCGGCGCTCTTGGGTGTGAGTTCTGATAGGCGTGTAAGAGAATATAAGCAAGGCCGCTCTAAAATCCCTTATGATATTTGGCGGCGCTTTTTGGTCATCACTGGCCGCGCCCCGCAAGAAGTGATCTCGGTTAAGGGGTTTGTTTTATCAAAGTGACAATAGGCATTATACATTATGTCATTATGTTGATTTGTGACGGGTCACACTTGGTTAGTTGCTGTGTTTTTATTTCGTACTGTGATAGGTATTGCAATGTGTGACCTTTTTGTGTAAGCTTTTTCCTAACGTGGCAAAACTGCGTTATCAGAATAAGAACTAAAGACCTTTTAAAAACCTCGGCCTGTGAATTCAGTGTCGAGGTTTTTCTTTTTATGCCTATTATGAAAATACTTTCAATGTCCGAATTAAAAGGCCGCTTGATCGCCTACATAGGTGGTGCAGGCGTGTCGCTATCCTCTGAAAAGACACAAACGTTGCAAAAGATAAATGAATCCTCAAATGTATCTGACATTTTAACGTGGGTTATTTTGCCGGGTTTAAGCCTTGGCTCGTTGTTGACTATTGTCGGTGCAGCTGTGGTTGTATGTCGCTTTGCGTTTGATGTGTGGAGTTACTTTGATCAGCGCCGCATTAAGCGAGGGAAAAAATGACCGCAATACTATTTAATCTTTTATATCTTCTTGTCGCAGTGGTCACGGTGTTTGTGGCCCTGCGCATTCGAGACAAATTACTTGCTGTGAGCTTTCGCAATGATGTTTACCCGATACTTAAAAAAAGCCCGCTTGCACTGGCTGTTTTTTACGGTGCTTGGGTGCTTGGCGTTTGTCATTTGGCCGCGCGAATGCTTGGCCTCGGCTAAATACTCACAATCAAAGTATGACGCCAAAATAAAAGCCGCTTGGCGTCGAAACTTACCCGAATACCATTGGGGCCTAGGTTGGGCGCAGCTTTGGCAAGAATCCCGCTTAAATCCAAATGCAACAAGTCCCGTCGGGGCTGCAGGTGTCGGTCAGTTTATGCCGGGTACGTGGCGCGATATGCAAAAGCGCAATATTGTGCCTGATGGTGTGTCGGTTCGTAATGTGCATTACAACATTCATGCATCTGCAAGTTATATGCGTATTCAGCTTAACGGCTGGCAGCGTCAAGGGCGCACCCAAGGTGATTTATACGATTTAGGGTTAGCTGGTTATAACGCAGGTCGAGGTCATTTGTATAAGTCTCAGCGGTTATGCGACGGGGCTATGTCGTATTCGGGGATTATCGCCTGTTTGCCAGATGTAACAGGGGAACACTCGAAAGAAACGATTGATTATGTTGAAAAAATACATCACTGGTATACGCAGCGTTTTAAACGGAGGTTGTGGTGGTAACACAATTTAAACTACTTTTGGCGGCGTGTGTCGTGTCTGTGATTGTGGTGTTTCTTTGGCGTTTTGATGTGATTAAATCACAACGCGACGCCGCCACTAAAGCCCTTGTAACTGAACGTGAAACAACCGCGCAACTGACCAATGACTTTAATCAACAGCACAAAGAACTTAAAAAGCAAACGCGCTTAAGGCGTAAAAGTGAATCGCAATTGGCCGCGCTTTATGTGCAGGTTGAACAAGTTAAAACCAAGACAAGTGAAACGCAAAAGGTTATCTATGAAATTGTTGAAACAAATGATTGTGCTAACGAGTCTTTGCCTGATGAGCTTATCCGGTTGCGCAATCGCACCCAAGCCAAAACCAATCATTAAAACCAAATACGTGTATGTCACACCGCCTGATATTTTACTTTCGCCCTGTGTGGCTCCGCCCTTTGTCGGTAAAACATGGGCCGATCTTGCGGCTGACAATGCTGTGTTGTTGGGTGTCATTGAGCGCTGTGATCTGCGCTTTAAAGAAGTGCGGCAATACATTAAAAACAGCCAGTCATTATGAGCGTAAGCAGCATTGATGACGCCTATTTGATGAATATATCGTCGTTGTCACGTGCCTTTGACTTGCACCGGGACACGGTTAGAAAACGGTTAAATGCCGCCCGCGTAAAACCTATTAAGAAAATAAAGAGCACTGATGTGTATGCTTTGGCTGATGTAGGCCCTGCATTATTTGGTCAAGAGGCGAAAGCCGAACAAGACGATATACATGATCCATCAAAAATGGCCCCAAAAGACCGCAAAGATTTCTTTCAATCGGAGCGTGAACGCTTAAAGTTTGAAACGGAAATCGGTGAGCTTATTCCCGAACCGCATTACCAACTTGATTTGTCAGAAACGCTTAAAAAGGTGGTGAGCTTTTTTGAGTCGATGCCCGATAAAATGGAACGTAAGCGTGTGTTTAAACCCGAACAATTGGAGCAGCTTGAAACAATGAGTGATGAATTTCGCAATGAGCTGTACCTACAGTTATTAGAGATAAATACCGACGATGTTGGCTAGCTATGCAGCGCCCGGCAAAACCCGCCGCCAAGTTGCAAGCTTAGTTAAAGCGCCAAATCGTGCCCCTGTATCACAAAGCGCAAAACAGTTATTACATGTAGAGCAAAACGGCTCGATGGTGAAATGGGACCCGGAGCTGGTTCCTTACATGTTTGAACCAATGGACTGTTTGAAGTCGCGGCAATACGATGCGGTGATTTTCGCAGGCCCTGCCCGAACCGCAAAAACGGTGAGCCTCATTGATGGGTGGGTGTGTGACACTATCGTCAATAACCCGGCTGATTTTTTACTGGTTCAAATATCACAAGAAAAAGCGGCGGAGTTCTCTAAAAAGCGCTTAGGTCGCGCATTTAATGCCAGTGCTGAAATTCGCGCTGCAATGTCACCCCGCGCCCATGATAACAATGTGCATGACAAGGTATTCAAGGCGGGTAACTTTTTAAAATTAGGCTGGCCGTCTAAAAATATTTTTGCGTCATCCGACTGGAAGTATGTAGCGATTACGGACTATGACCGCATACCGTTAAACATTGACGGTGAAGGGAGTGCGTTCTACCTAGCTGGCAAGCGAACGCAGCAGTTTATGTCATCAGGCATGGTGATGGCTGAGAGTTCACCGGGCTTTTTAATTACCGATCCTAATTATCGTGTAAAGAACGCCCACGAAGCGCCCCCAACAAACGGTATTTTGTCGCTTTTCAACCAAGGCGATAGACGCCTGTTTTATTGGCAATGCCCTGATTGTGGTGAGCATTTCGAGCCTGATTTTGATTTGCTTGAATGGGATAAGCACGAAGCCGATCCCACACGCGCATCAAAAGAGGTGCTAATGGTGTGCCCGCACTGCGGCACGCTTCACAATGAGTACAGCCGACAATCGTGTGGTCGCGCATTTAAAGTGGCAGCGAATAACAGTGGTATCTGGTTGCCTGATGGCATGACCATTGACCAAAACCGAGTCATTAGCGGTGAGCGCCGTGAAACTCGTATTGCATCATTTTGGCAAAAAGGCCCTACAGCGGCGTTTCAAACATGGAATCAGCTTGTTTATAAGTACCTTGCTGCGCTTATCGAGTATGAAAAAACGGGCAGTTATTATGATTTACAAACTACGGTCAATACCGACCAAGGCAAAGCCTTTACACCGCCGCGTCAGTCTGACAGAGACACAAGCGAATTGATGGCAAGGCAAGCCGAGTTAGGCGTTAAAGTTGTGCCTGATTGGGCGCGTTTCTTAACAGCGCAAGTCGATGTGCAAGCGGGTGCAAAAACCGCGCGCTTTGATGTGATGGTGCTTGCGTGGGGGAAAGACTTAGAACACCAAGTTATTGACCGCTACAAAATCGAAAAGTCAGATCGGGTGCATCCCGATGATGCTGCTAAATTTGTGCGCATTAACCCCGCTACACATTTAGAAGATTGGGAAAAATTAACCGATCGCGTTATCAATGGTTCGTATGAGCTGGATGATAGCACAGGTCGCAAAATGCCAATTTTAATCACTGCGTGTGACTCCGGTGGTGAAGATGGCGTGACCGATAATGCGTATGAGTATTATCGCCAACTTAAGCGACAAGGGTTAGCAAGTAAATTTATGCTGGTAAAAGGGCGTGCTACAGGTGCGGCCATACATGAATCTTACCCTGATAACACCAAGCGAAAAGATAGGAAAGCCCGCGCCTATGGCGATGTGCCCGTGTATTTACTCAATACCAATCGCTTAAAAGATATTGTCGATAACTGCCTGCAGCGTGATGAACCTGGTCGGCGTTATTGCCATTTGCCAAATTGGTTGCCGCAGTCATTCTTTGATGAATTGGCCGCAGAGGAACGCGACGAGTCGGGTAAGTGGGTAAAACTATCTAAACGCGCCCCCAATGAAACATTTGATTTGTTTGTTTACGGGTGGGCCTGTATTTACAAGAAAAAAGCCGAAACGATTGATTGGGATAATCCGCCACCGTATGCGCGGCCAATTAGCGAAAACAGCAATTTAATAACTGGCTCGGGTGATACCGTGTCACTGCCACCACGCCGCCGACGGCGAACAAGTTTTTAAAAGGTGAAATATGGCTGTATCAAAAGCAGATATTGATGAGCTTGATTTAGCCATCGCAAGCGGTGAATTAACCGTGAAAATTAACGGTCGCGAAATTACTTATCGTTCAATTGGTGAGTTAATCAAAGCGCGTCGTCATATTGCGAGTGTGATAGCTAAGCAAGGTGGTATACGGAAAAACCCATTAAGCGGTATTAATCCGATGACTGATAGGGGGCTTTAATGAGTCTTATCATTAACCCTAGAACGAACGCCCCGTTTAAAGCACAAGCGTATGAAGCGGCAACCCGAGGCCCGCGCGCACAAAATTGGCACGCGCCCGCAGTCGGTCCGGTTCGCTCTATTGCTGATGCGGGTGTCACGCTTAGAAACCGAACGCGGCAAGGTTATCGTAACAGTCTGTTGCTGCGCTCGGGTATCAATAAAAACACCACGAATGAGGTGGGGAAAGGCTTTACACTGATTTCGCAGAGTTTAGATGATGATTTTAGAGAATCCGTTAATAAGCTTTGGAAAATCACTGTTAATCAGCTTGATCCGTGGGGTGACTTAAATTTTGGTGGCTTAATTAAACTCGGCGTACTATCGCGCCGCATGAGTGGTGAAGTGTTCGTGCGACGTTTGCACTGTCGTCTTGATTCGGGCTTAACCGTACCGATGCAAGTTGAATTGCTTGAATCGGATTTTTGTCCTGTAGAGCTGAATAAAAAGCTGGCTAAAAACCGCCGCATTATTCAAGGTGTTGAATTTTATAAACGAAAAAAAGTCGCGTATTGGTTTTACAAATACCATCCCGAGGACGGTATTGAAAATGTGAGCTTGCGTGATTTAGAGCGTGTACCCGCACGTGATGTTATTCATCATTATATGCCTACTCGCCCCGGTCAAGTGCGCGCTGAACCCGAAACAGCCGCAGCACTATTAAAAGACCGTACATTCCACGAATATGACGATCAAGAGTTGGTGCGCAAAAAGAATCGCTCGACGTTTACTGGCTTTTTATCAAGAGAAAGTAACGGCGATGAGGATTTCGAGTTTGATCCTCTGACGGGACAGCCTTATTACCCTGACACTGAGGTTGCAGAATCAACGACGTCTGTGCGCGCGGGGATGATATTGCGAGGCGTACCGGGTGAAAAGCTGGACCTCTTTAACGGCGATGATACAGGTCAAGGCTACGCTGATTATATGAAATGGCAGTCCTTGTTGTTATCCGCTGGCTTAGAAGTGCCTTATCCGGTATTGACGGGCGATTGGTCTGGTTTAAATGACCGCCTAGTACGTGCTTTTTTAAATGAGTACCGTCGCGGCATTTCGTTTGATCAAGAAAACCTTTCTGGCTGGCAATTATGCTTTGGTATTTGGCGCTGGTTTATTGAAACCATTGTCACGACAAACCAAGTGAGCGCCCCTGATTTTGCAACTTCACCGTGGCCGTATTATGTCGTGGATATTCGCCCTGATGCATGGCGTCATTTGCACCCTGAGCAAGACATAAACGCCCGCAATAAAGCGGTGAGTTCAAATGTGTCAAACATTGAACGGGAAAGTGCAGAATATGGCACAGACTTAGAAAACAACATGCGAGTGAACGCCAAAGCGCTAAAACGATGGCTAGACATGTGTAAAGAACAAGGCATTGAAAGCCCGCCAGATTTAGGCGGGCTTTTTTGTGCGCCCTCAGAAAAAAGCGAGAGTGAAACGTGAGTAAGAAGAAATTAGCACTTAGTTATTTAATGCGGCAAATGTGGGCGCTTGATGGCAGCTTGCTGTCAGTGATGGCCGAAATCGCCAGTCGCAATGATGACGACATTGATTTATCTGAACTCAGTGTGTTCTCACCAAAAGCACTTGAGGGTAAAACCGGACGGACGCTGTCACCGCGTATGGAATTACGTGAGGGCGGCGTCGCAGTGATACACCTAACGGGTGTGATTAGTCGATACGCAGGCATGTTTGATGATGTATGCGGCGGCATATCAACAGAAGCACTTGCCAAAGACTTTTCACACGCAATGTCGGATCACGCTGTTACTAGTGTGATTTTAAATTGTGATGGTCCCGGCGGCGATGCAAACGGCATCCACGAATTTGCAGAAATGATTTACCAAGAAAGAGGCAACAAGCCGATTAAAGCGTATGTCGGCGGTACGTGTGCCTCTGCGCTTTATTGGATAGCCAGTGCCTGTGATGAAGTAGTCATTGATGCAACCGCAAGGCTTGGCTCTATCGGTGTTGTGTTGACGCTTGAACGCATCAAAGAAAGTGCTGAAAGCGACGTTGAACGTCTTGAAATAGTATCAAGCCAATCACCAGACAAACGCCTTGATCCATTTTCTGAGAAAGGCCAAGCCGCGTATCAAGCGCAAGTCGATACCTTAGCCGATATTTTCATTGATCGAGTAGCCCGCAACATGGATTTGTCTCGCGATGTGGTGCTAAGCGACTTTGGTGGCGGTGCAACATTAATCGGTCAAATGGCTGTCGATAAAGGCATGGCGCATCGCCTTGGCTCACTCGAAGCTGTGATCTGTGAACTTAAAAACGGGAGTAAATCCAATATGCCAAAAGAAAACACAGCAGCGTCAAGCACTGCTTTAACGCTACCAGATACAGCCACATTAAGCGCGAGTGACTTAGTGGCGGCATTAACAGCACAACGCCCTGATGCAATCGAAGCAATTAAAGGCCCTGCAGAAGAAATGGCATTAAACGATGCAGCAGGTATCGCCAAACTCTGTGCTGATAATGGTGTGCCTGAGTTATCGGCAACACTACTTGTTGATGGTATGACCAAAGCAGCCGCCGAAAACCAAATTACCCAAGCGAAAGGCTTAAAAGATACCTTGGCCGCAGCAGGTTTGTCGGGTAGCTACAGCGCCTTATCGGGTTCGCTTGCTGATCCGGTTGCCCTTGTTGGTAAAGCCATTCACGAAGCGAAAGCCGCTGCAGATGAAAACAGCGATCAAACGCGACAAATCGTGGATGACAACGAGCCAAAAGAGCAATCGCTTTGTTCAAAGGCGATTTACGAAAAACGTAACAAAAAATAGGAAAGTAAACCATGCAATCAGAAACAGCACATATGCTACCGCGTGCAAGCGCACATGTAATGAATGATTTGCCGCAAGTGTCAAAAGATGAAGTCACTATCTCTGAGGGCGTGCTTGCCTCGGGCACGGTGCTTGGTGAAAAACCCGATGGAACACACGTGCAACTTGTGCCGGGCACAGGTGAAGCTAATGCCGCCGTGGGTATTTTATACGGCCATGCTGATGCATCAGCAGGTCCTGTAAAAGCACAAGCCCACGCACGTGTCGCTGCATTTTATGCCGACCGCATCACATGGCCTGACGGCATCACAGCCGAGCAAAAAGAAACGGCAATTGCTGAACTTGCCGCATTAAACCTGATCTTGCGCTAAGCGCACGATTAAACCGTAATTTAGTGTAAGAGAATAATAACGATGGAATTACAAGCTGCTTTACAGTCGGGCAAGTTCAAAGTTAAAACGTTAACTGCTTCGATTAACAATGTTGAAACCCCTAAAACCCGCCTTGCTGAACTGGGTATTTTTGAAGAAAAAGGCATCCGCACGACGTCGGTTGAGATTGAATTCAAAGACGGTCAAATTATGATAGTGCCAGAAAAAGAGCGTGGCGCAGATGGCACAGATACCAACGATAGAACGCGCAAAACAGTGACTATCAAAGCAACGCATTTGCCGCTTACGGGGCAAATTATGGCAGATGATGTGCTTAATCTCCGCGCTTTTGCTTCTGAAAATGAACTTGAAGAACTGCAAACGCTGATTGATGAAAAGCAAGAAGATCACAAAATGAGTTTGGATGCGACCATCGAGTTTCACCGCATGGGGGCGCTGCTGGGTAAAGTCAAAGGTGCAAACGGCGGTGTTATTCTCGATTTGTTTAGTGCCTTTGGTATTAAAGAAGCTGACGGTAAAGACACTGTTGATTTTAACAAGCCCCTTAAAACGCAGTTGCTTGGTGTTAAGCGCAATTCCGAAAAGCATCAAAAAGGCATTAAAGGCAAAGTCTACCGCGGTTTATGTAAGCCTGATTACTTTGACCAAATGCTTGAAGACCCTGAATTTGTAAAGGCGTTTGACCGTTACCAAAACGGTGCAGTGCTACGTGATGATGTGCGTTCGGGTGTGTATTATCAAGGCGTATATTGGGAAGAATACAACCCGGAAGTGGTTGAGGGGAAAGATTTCCTTGATGGCAATGACGCCATTGTTTTCCCGGTAGATAAACCGAAAATGTTCTTAACGCGCTTTGCACCTGCGAACTACAACGAGACAGCTGGCACGACTGGCTTACCGTTCTATGGTAACTCGGAGCCGCTTCCGATGGATAAAGGCATTAAACTTGAAAGCCAATCTAACCCGATTAATGTGTGTACGAGTCCACTTGCAGTACGTCGCATTAAAATGACAGCAAAAACGACTAACTAATGTCTAGCCCTTTTGCTAAAGCAACCCGGCGTATCATGCGCCGGGTTGCTGATGAGTCGGTGTTAATTGATGATGACTTAAACGAACACGCAGCCCGCGTGATATTAGATGATCCTGAGTCGCTTATTGCGTTTCAAGCGAAAGGCGGGACTATTGATAGTCATGCAACAAATAAAGCGCACTTAGCGACTATTCAAAGCGCGGTTGTGCCGCACAAAGAATGGCAGCTTAAGCACCAAGGCACGCTCTATCGGTTATCAGAAAAGCCTTTAGACGATGGTGAGGGGCTTTATTACTGCCAAGTCGCACCCGTGACAAACAAATCAACCAAAAGCGCCAGTCAGTATGGGAAATTCGGTTAACCTCACGTTTGATTTAGGTGATATGCCGCAAGGCTTTGAACAGCAGCTTGCAACGCATAAAGCTAAAGTGCGTCGCGCTATTCGTCGCGCCATTACAAAAACAGGTCGATGGCTTAATGTGCAAGCTAAACGTCGCACATCAAGCGCTTTGAACATTGCACAGAAACCATTACGTAATCGCTTTAAACTGGAAGTAAAACACGACAAACACACGAATCAAGTCAATTTATGGATCGGACTACTCCCCATTGCCATAAGTCGTTTAGGTAATCCGCAACAAAAGAAACACGGCGTCATGGCAAAATCACATTTTGTACGTGGTGCTTTTATCGCCAATATTTATGACCGTGAATCAGTATGGCTTCGCCGCTCATCGAAACATAACCCGCACCAAAGTGGTGAGGGCCGCTTTCCGGTTGATGAGCAAAAAGTGGAAATTGCAGCAGATGCAGTTAATGAAATTCGACTGCTTGAACGTGAATTAAACAAGCGCTTTCAAGTAATCTTTAAGCAAGAGCTAAATTATGAGTTCAACGTTAAGTAGTTTGACGCCTTATTTTGAAGCAATGAAAGCCACATTACGTGAAAAGTTCATTGAACTTGGTATTGATTTTCCGACGATTGAGCTGCTCGATGATCAAGAGTTTGGTGAATTAGAAACGCCAGCGCTTTTAATCGCGGTTGATGAACTTGGCGAAAATAAAGCGCCCCCGAGCGATGGCTCATACCCCGAAACACTGAATATTGCGGTCCTGTGTATTTTATCGTCTGAGCCTGTTAATGATTCATCCCCTGCAATGGAGGTGATAAACCTCGCATCATTAGTTAAGCGCTTTGTTCGCCGTGAAAAATGGGGTTTACGCGACAAAGTATTTATGCCGAAAGAAATTGAGGCATTCCCCGCAGGCGGCAAGAAAGGCCCAAAAGGGTATCGCGTTTGGCAAGTAAATTTTTTACAAGAAATAAAACTTGGCGAACCGGCGATGAATGAAGAAGCGTTTATGTGTACGGGCGTCTATTTTGGCGTTAATCCAGAAAACGACGACGATTATCGTTATATCGGTGAAATCAATGAATGATGCGGCAATTGCGCATGTTTTGCGTGAGCTTGAAAGTGTAAAACGTCGTTTAGACAACATGATCGTACCGGGTAAAGTTGTAGCGCTCAGTGATGATAAAAAGCGCATCAAAGTTAAACACGGTTCATGCGAAACACCGTTTATTCGTTGGTTTGCTCCATCTGCAGGTGCGGTTATTGAGTATCGCGCACCAAGTGTCGGTGAGTCGGTTATCTTAATAAATCTAACAGGTGGTGATGACACCAGTTGTTATCAAGCGCTGTGCGGCCTTGAAAGTGATAGTTTTCAATTCCCAACAAACAACCCTGATGTGCATCGCCGTAAATATCCCGACGGGACCATCGTTGAATATGACCACAAAAACAGCGTGCTAAACATCGTAATGCAACAAGGGACGGCAAACATTACCGCGCCTGATGCCGTTACGATTGATACAAACGTGGTTACATGCACAAACAATTTAATTGTTGAGGGTGAAACAAACCTCATTGGCAATGTGGCATGTAATAGCAATGTGGACGTTGACGGAAATGTGGCTGCAGATGGTCAAGTCAGTGACGGTACATCAACCATGCAAGTCATGCGTGATAAATTCAACGTGCATGGCCACGGTAACAATGTAGCGCCTCCAAGCGCTAACAGGATGATTTGATGCTGAGTATAGATAGAACAACAGGCCGCACGATAAGTGGTTTTGACGTCTACGCACAGCGTGTTATCGAAGTGATGACAACGGGCGTTAATGAGCGAATTAAACGACGTAAAGTCGGTTCAAAAGTACCGTTTTTGACGGGCAAAACGCTGTCAGAAAATCACAAAATGCTGGCTCGGGCATGGGCCGCGAATGCGTATTACAACGACGCTAATCAAATTAAAGATGATGCTGATTTATTATCTATTGACGTACTCGTCAAAGAAAATGGCTTTCATCTTATCTTAGATTTTTTATATAACGGTGAGATAAAACGTGTTACTAGCCCAACAGAATAGACTGATTGAGCCAGATGTGGTTCAAACTGATGATTTTGAAACCGCACTGAGCGCGTTTAAATCAGAATTAGTTGCGTACATCGCAAAAGAAGATGAAGCGCAGGCACAAGAAGTAAGAAAGTCGCTCGATGTTGAATCTGATCTATTAGCAAAAGTCTGTGAAGCGTTTGTTTACATTCAGCAAAATCGCCAGCGCGAGATTAATTACGATGCACTTCAAATGTTCACGAATTGGGCAGAAGATTCTAATTTAGATGCTAAAGTGGCCGAATTAGGCTTGGTTCGACAAGTCATTCAAAAGGGTGATGAGAACGCATTCCCGCCAATTCCTGACATTAAAGAAAGTAATGAAGACTTACGTTTTCGCTTTTACCTAACATTGCTCGGTTTTTCAACGGCAGGTGCAGAGTACGCATATAAATACCACGGCATTAGCTTGGGCCAGCGTCCTGTTATCACAGTGCATAAAGAATCTGACAGCGTATTATTAGTGCGCTATGAATTCCCCAAAGACACGCCAGCTGCGCAAGTGAAAGATGTGTCAGTGCAAAGGCCAGCACCCGGTCAAGTATTGCTGACCTTTTTGTCGCATCAAAATAACGGTGTACCGACAGATGAATTGATGGCAATTGTTGATGAGTACTTTTCGCGCAATGATGTCGCTCCGGCAACGGACCACATTATCACGCAAAAAGCCACGCTTGTTGATTATCAAATCACTGCGACGCTCTACACAAATTCGGGCGCATCACCGAAAATCATTCATGATGATGCGTTAAATAAGCTAACTGAATACACAGAGCAGCAAAAACGCCTTGGCCTGACAATTGAGCCGACCTATGTCGGACATTTGCTACACGCTGCAGGCGCGGTTAAATATGATTTAACGCTGCCACGAATTACGTGCACACCAAATCAAGCCCCGAATTGCACTGCCATTAATTTAGCAATGGCGCTCATTTAACAGCGAGAAGCTATGAAAAAACATGTTTTACCTGTCAATGCGTCGCTGCTTGAACGGGGGCTTTATCATGCGTTTGAAAGCTTAGTTTATCGACACAAAAACCCGTACCCCGACTTACTAAATCCCGATACTTGCCCGGTTGATAAACTGGATTATTTAGCGCAAGAACGTCTTGTGCCAGATTGGGATTCAAACGCCAGCGAATTAGAAAAACGCGAAACGATAAAATCAGCAATGCGAATTAGTCGGTTGGCAGGAACGCGCGCAGCAATTCAGCAGGCGTTGTCACCGTTAGGCGGTACAGTAGCTATTAAAAAATGGTGGGAACATTCCGGTGCGCCATATCATCTTGATTTAGATATTACTGTTAACAGGCCCGTGAATGCGGAGTTAGAACGACGAATACGCGCCCGTTTATCGTTAGCAGTATCAGCGCGAGACACGTTCCAACTGTCAATTGGTGCGGTTGTTAGTAGCTCACAACACATAAGCGCAGCAACGCGCTCGACTTATATCACAACAATCACAACATTCTACGAGTAATTATGTCTGATTATTTTACAGTGCTGACGAATGCAGGCGCTGCAGCAATAGCGGCAACGCAACCGGGCGGCACACTTAACATTAGCCAAATGGCAATTGGCACAGGTGGCGCAAATTACAATCCGACTGTCGCTGCAATGAGAACGCAAACACAGCTCATTGATGAAGTTAAACGATACCCTATTGTTACGCTCGGGCCAGCCATTGAAGAAAACGCTTATTTTATCCAAGGGATTGTACCTATTCAGGATGGCGGCTGGACCATAAAAGAGGTTGGCTGGTTTTTAGATGACGGCACATTATTTGCGGTTTCGAAATATCCGCCAGTAGAAAAAACACTGCCCAATTCGGGCGCTGGCATTGAAATACCAATCAAAGCCACGTTTAAAATTACGTCAGATGTAAATTTAGCAATCGTTGTCGATAATAGCGCTGTATATGTCACCCGCGAGGAATTTTTAGCGCACAATCACGACGGACGTTACGCATTAAAAGAGCACGTTTTAACACCCGTACCAGTAAATGCAAAGTTTACAGATACTCACCGCGCTATCACTGACTCTTTAACTAGTACTAGTTCGTCAACATCGGCTAGCGCCAATGCGATGCGTATTACACACAGTGTTGCAAAATCAGCACAAGAAAAAGCGAACAGAGCGCTGCTTATTAATCCGGTGACTGATACAGGTGGTTCACTTCTTCAGCATACTAAAACGGGCATTTACCGAATATATAATGCAGAAACAGACCTACCGCCGGGCTACATAGCTAATGCGAGTGACTTTGTCGTTACTGTAAAAGGTTTGGACGGCATTCCTTCAACGTCAGTCGACCCCACGTATTGTAAAGTCACAGCGCAAGATGTGCGCTCAAGCGTGGAGTGGTTTAATACAAGAATTGCAGGTGTTTGGCAAGGTTGGGAAACAAACTCAGAACATCATGTTTTTTTGACGGATGGCGGTGAAATTACTCTGTTACCTGTGCGTAAAACGGTAGTAAATGCGTGGATTGGGAGTGGTACGATAAATATACCTTTGATGCCGAAAGGCTATGAAGTTGAAGTCGTTATACATCACAAAGGCTCAGGAATACGAATAAACACCGCTGTTGGCGTGTGGTTATACAAAGATAAGTACAACGGATTGTCAGACGTTGTACGTGAAAAGGGCACATTGATTTTTCAGTCATTGGGCGATCATTTTAGAGCAAGAGGTATAAAATCAAAATGAGTTTAGATTCATTGCTTAGTGGTGGTGGGCTATTTCAAGACTATGTAAATGGTTCATCAGCTATCATCAATCGTGCATCTATGGTCGTTCCGTTAAGTTCCAGTTCGAGTAATGTTGCAGTTCACTCGCGTAACACTAAATGCATATTGCAAAATCTCAGATTGTATCGCTCAGGTACGCTAACAACTAGAGAAGATGCAACCGGGAACACTGTCACATCAGGTGATATTGATGTTGATATTGAGTTGATTCTCGATGGTATTTCTTTTGTCGAAACGCTGAGAGTGAGCGCAACAACAAACAGTGGTCTAGGTCATTCTCCGTTTTACGATTTATTCATTGTGTCTGCTGCAAGTTATGGTGGTAAGTCACTATTCACTCGAATGCCTGTCGAACAAATGGCATCTGTGAAAATTAAGGCTGTAAGAAGCATCTACGCTGGTCACACACTTGTTTCTGGTGCTGTTAAAATCGAATTTATAGAGGTTTACTAATGGACATCAAATTTTTTGATCTAGACGGTAATGAAATCACTGAAAAGCTAGCGCCTTGCTACGTTGTTGAGCTTGACGAAGTAGGGAGTGAGGTATCTAGAAAGCTATTCAATCCAGAAACCGCACCCCAAGTGATGAAAGTGCCGCTTACAAACGTGAATGTATCAAGCGTTAATGCGACAAAACCAGATAAAATCTGGTGGATCCCCAAAGCAGAGCAATACACGCTCACGGGTAATTTACCGCTGCCCGATGGGGTGTTTATGTTCATGCTTGAAAAAGTCGTGAACGGTGAGCGTGTTGTGTCTGACGAGCGTGAGCTGGCGATTGTCAAAAATGGCGTCGTAACTGTAACGGGCGAGTTTGAGACAAAGGGTAACTTTATCATTTCCGCTGCGCGTTTAAATGAGGGCTTAGCAAGTATCGGAAAACCGATTGAGCTTGAATTTGAAGACATCGAGTTCGACGTTTATGGCGTTGTGCGCGAAGAACTAAAAACAATGGTGTAAGTTATGTCAAATATCAAAAGAGTGGTCGATGGTTTCTTTTGTGCTGACGGCCACTTTCATTTAACAAAAGAGCTTAAAACCAAGTTTGGTGTCGTTCCATTGCCGTTTGGTAGTGATGGTTTTACGATTCCGTGGTATTTGCGCTGGTTTCACAACCCTTTTGGCATCGGCTTGGTTGCGGCTATCTGGCATGACTACGCATTAAAAAAGAAGCTTAAAAAACCGCACGTTCAGTTTTTAGAATTACTACTCGACCACGCTGAAACAATCGAAAAAGCATGGTCGCGCAGGCTCTTTATTATCAAATCTTACATCATGTTTTTGTTTGTAGTGGTGTACGGGTTATTTCGAAAATTAATTAACTAAATTTAATTATTCACTAACAAAGGTCGCAATTGCGGCCTTTTTTTATGGGCTAAGAAAATGAAAGAAAAACAGGAAAAACCTGAGAAGCAGTACGAAGTACTGAAAGATTGGCCGATTTACGGCCAGTACCTTAAGAAAGGTAAAAAGTTAGAAATGCACCCAGCGAACGCGCAAACGTACATCGTACAAGGCGTTATTAAGCCAGTTGCACCAACTCCCAAAAAGCAACAAAAGGAAACTAACTAATGGCGCTAGTGACGAACTTTGCACACAACGGTATTACTAAAGAAATCAAACGCGCTCCAATGGCGCTTGGTCCACTTTCTGATCACATTGTTGCAGTCGTTGGTACTGCTCCGAATGCAGACGCAGCAGCATTCCCTCTTAATACGCCTGTACGTGTATCAACAGAAGAACTAACAGCTAAACTCGACACTACAGATTCGGGTGAGGGCTTTTTGGTGCATTTCTGCGATATGACACGCCAACAAGCAAACGTGCCGATTTACGTTATTCGTGTCGACGAGGGCGCTGATGAAGCTGCGACAATTGCCAATATCATTGGTGGTGTCGACGGTACAACAGGCCAGAAGAAAGGCATTAAAGCGATTTACAATTGTTTTGAGAAGCCGACCATCATTGCTGCACCAGGTTATTCAAAAGACATTGGTGTTGCGCAGGCACTTGGTGCGGTATCACTTGATATTAATTGCTTATTTACGGTTGATTTAGTTGGCGCGAAAGCGACTGATGTGGCGGCAAAGGGTGATGCACTTGGTAATGACGATACGGGCTTTGGTAACTGTGTTGCAATTGCACACACAGCAAAATACAACAACCACTATGGCGATTTAGTTATGCCGGGTTCGGTGGTTGCAACAGGCCGAATTGCTGCTGAAAAGCCGTGGATGGGTCCGGGCCACCGTGGTGTCGCGATTTCGGGTGTTGACGTGTATTTCGAGTACAACCCGCTATCAAATGCAACGGATGGCAGCCTGCTAAATAAACACGGAATTTGTTATTTCGGTAACACCTCAGCAGGTGGCTGGTCACTGATTGGCAACCGTACACTGACAGGCCGTTTTATTTCTCACGTTGGTCTTGAACACGCCCTTATTCGAAAGTTAACGCAGGCGCTTGAAAAAGGGTTAGGTCGCAACTTAACAAAAACATTCATGGAGCAAGAAGTCGGCAAAGTGAACAACTGGCTAGAATCACTGATTGCTGAAGAAGTGGTGATGCCGGGTTCAAGCTGTTATTTGCACCCTGAGAAAAACACGGTCGACAATTACAAGTCAGGCCGCTGGTTCATTGTTGTTGAGTATGGCGCGTATGGCGTGAACGAAAACACCGTAATTGAACTATATGAATCTGATGGCGTTGTAAAAGCGTTCTTAGAAAATGTACTGGCAGCGTAGGAGTAAATCATGAGCCAATCTTCAACAACACTTGGGATTGCGGCACACACAAACGGTGTGCCGCTTATTGGTAAGACCAAAGAATTTAAGCCACCGACAGTTGAAAAGGTGACTGAAGGTGTTAGCGGTGGTCGCGCTATTGAGGGTACTCGCACGAAAGGCTGGAAAATGAATCCTTGGTCGTTCCAGCAAGAGGGTATGACAGCCGAAATTGCGAACCAAATGGGTCTTGGCGCTGGTGATACGTATAGTTTGACGTTTAAAGAGTCAATTTTAGATTCAGACGGTAATAAAATCCCGTATGTCCACGAGATTACAGGCGAAATTACTAAGCGAGGCAAAGACAGCTCGAAAACGACTGATGAAGATGTGTGGTCGTTAGAGGGCTTTGCAAATACATACAAGCTAACAATCAACGGCACAGTGGTTGATGACATTAACATCAAAACACAAAAAGTCATTATTGGTGGTGTTGATCAGATGGCTGATCACCTAGCAAACATTCGTTAAGTTTTATTCTCCCCCGGGAATCAAAAGGCCGCGCTTTAGCGGCCTTTTTTATTGTGAGAATCGTTATGGAAAAATTAATTATTACA